>NZ_JBHXFL010000022.1:0-108664 GCF_042724095.1 Streptomyces sp. NPDC127100 | reverse complement strand
TGGCGGGCCGCCCTACGCTCCCTGGGAAGTGACCGGCGCCGGGGGCCCGCCCCCATCTGGCGGGGGGGGGGGCCCGGGCGGGGGGGGCGCAACGCCGCACCCGGCTCCGCGGGCGGCACCGACAACGGCACCAGTCGCGTGGAGGAGAACCATGGACGTCGTCATTCCGGGACTCGCGGGGCCGACGGCCGCCACCGCCGGCGGGGTACTGAGCCTCGCCGGAACCTGGCGTGTCGCCGGTACGGACCCGCGGCTCACCGCGGTCGCCCGGACGGTCCGCGCGCTGCTCGCCCCGCACCTGGGCGACCGCCTGCTGCCCCCCGAGGAGGCCGGCACCGACACACGCACGCTCGAACTCGTCCTCGACAGCGCCCCACCGGCCCCGCCACGGCCGCCTGTCGGCGTGTCGCCGCGCGGGGCCGCGGCACCGGGTGACGAGTCGTACCGCCTCACGGTCACCGAACGCGGCATCAGCTGCCGGGCGGCCACGCCGGAGGGCGTGTTCCGCGCCGCCACCACGGCGCTTCAGACGATCGCGACGGCCGCGGACCACATCCGCTGCGGGGAGGTGACGGACGCACCGCACTACGCATGGCGCGGGCTGATGGTCGACCCGGCACGCGCCTACCTCACACCTGCCGAACTGCGCCGCGTCGTCGACCTGGCGGCCCTGTACAAGCTGAACGTCCTGCACCTGCACCTCACCGACAACGAGGGCTGGCGTCTGCCGCTGCCCGCAGCGGCCGCCGAGCGCGCGGACGGCACCGCCCGGCAGCACTACACGACCGAGGACTACCGCGACCTCCAGGACTACGCGGCCGAACGCTTCGTCACGGTCGTCCCCGAGATCGACCTGCCGGGGCACTGCGCAGCCCTGCGCGAGGCCGTACCCGGGCTGCCCGCCGCGCCCGCGCCGGAGGGCCTGGCGGGCCGATTTCCGTACGTCCCGCCGCTCGACCTCGCCGACCCCGCCACCCGGTCCCTGGTCGCGTCCGTCCTCACCGAGGTGTGCGACTCGACGGACGGTCCCTACGTACACATCGGCGGCGACGAGGCGCTCGGCATGACCGCGGACAGCTTCGCCCTCGCCGTACGCGAACTGCGCGCCCTGGTGCGGTCCGCCGGCAAACGCCCCCTGGCCTGGCAGGAGGCGTCACGCGCCGGGATGACATCGGACGACATCGCACAGTTCTGGGTGGACGTGCCGATGATGGACCTGCCCGACACACAGGAGGAACTCGCCCGCCGCCCCGAACTGCTCGCGGCCGGCTACACCGGCGACGTCGTCAAGGCCCTCAAGCGGTTCTTTGCCCCCACCGACCACGACCTCGCCCGTGTCCTGGACGGTGGCGGACGCGTGCTGCTCTCCCCGCAGTCCCACCTCTACCTCGACCGCCCCTACGCGCCCGACGTCGCTCCGCCCGACCAGGCCGAGACCGCCGCCCGCCTCGGATTCCCCGCCTACCGGCCACGCGACGTGCGGCACACCGCCGGCTGGGACCCGGCCGCCCACGGGATCCCCGAGGAGAGGATCGCCGGGATCGCGGCGACCGTGTTCGGGGAGTCGATCGACGGGTTCGACGACCTGGCAACCTTGATGCTGCCGCGCCTGCCCTCCGTCGCGCACACCGCGTGGACCGGCCGGGCACCGGACTGGAACGCCCACCGCGACCGCCTCGCCCACCACGGCCGGCTCTGGCGCGATCGCGGCCTTCGGTACCTGGCCTCCACCGAGATCCCGTGGAGCTGACGGCACCGCCGGTTGCCCTGACCAGACCGGCTTCGACCCCGCGAACAGCCTCCTGCCCGACCCGAGTCAACTGCGCCCGCCGCGCGGCCTGTTCCTCGTCGCCCGGCTGCACGGCGAGCCGGTGGGCCGCGGCGGGGTCAAGCTGCCGGCCGGAGCCCCCGCGGAGATCAAACGGCTCTGGGTCTCGCCCCGCCTCCGAGGGCTCGGCCTGGCCCGCCGCCTCCTGGCCGAACTCGAGGAACGCGCCGCCCAGTACGGCAGCGATCTGATCCGGCTCGACACCAACAAGGCCCTGGAAGCAGCCACCCGCCTCTACCGCAACAGCGCGTCCTGGCGCCTTCCGCACCCATTTTCCACGGCGGCGAGCATAGGGCCACACCATTCGGCGTAAGGTCCGGCGTGCACTTTTGCCCAGTGACCCCCTCGGGTACACCATTGGACGTCGAGGTCAACTCCTCATGCGGCAAAGCCCCTTGCTCCGCGGATGGCTGGACACCGAGCGGCGCAAGGGGCTTCTGACGGAAGGACGAAATATGTCGATCCAGATCCACGATCCCATACGACTGGGTACAACGCCACGCGGTGGCGGCTCGTCTGCAGTCGTGGTCGTGGTGATCGTAGCGATGACCACTCTCCTGAGTGCCGATCAGGTCACGGCTGTTGCCGCCCTGATCACAGCTGCAACCACTGCTGTGACGACCCACAACTGGGGCAAACACCTTCTCCCGCCCGCTGTGAGGCTGCACCGGCAACACAGCTAGCGCACCGCTTGCTGATTCCCGGGGCCTGGCCGCCACAGCGGCCAGGCCCTTCGTCGCCCAGGTAGTTCGGAGAATGCGAAGATGTCGCAGACCTCACAACGAAGAGGTGTGCGGTGGTAGAACCGTCCGACTTCGAGCCCACCGGGCCGAGGCGCGAGTTCATCGCCCTCATTCGGATCGATGGCCAACGGGAGAAGGCGCAGCCGCTCCGGCTGATGGGAACGTCGGCGCCAGAAGCCCGGGCCCTGGCCATCGAGCAGTACGGCGAGGGGCACGTCATCTCGGTGTGGAACGAGGAAGACGCCAGACGCCCCAGGTAGACGTCACCGCGGCCTCCTCGGGGTTTTCCCGACGGCGCGACTGAACCGCTGCGGGTGGCACAACCGACGGTGCGGCGTACGGCCCATGCGCCGGCGTCCGCGCCGCACGTCCTGACCCGGCGCCGTGCCGTCCCCCGCCTGACGCCTGCACAGTTTCGGCGGCTACCAGCCTCACCACCCGCTGGCCGCCGCTACTACGCCGTCGACTACCGCGCCCTGCGCAACCTCGCGATCGTCGAGGCCGGTGAGGCGGCCCGGAGTTCGTCCGGGGTGCGTACGTCACCGGGGTTCGCCGAGCTGTGCAAGCGGCGGGCGGCGCAGCTCCAGCCGGGCGTGGACAGCGGCGCGCGGAACCGCTCGGGCGGCGGCTCCTGGGTCGCCGCGAACGGCACGGTGATCGAGCAGGCACAGATCCTTACCACGCACAACCTGGCCACCTTGGTGCACCGGGTGGGCATCGCCCCCGAGGCTGGCTGGGACGACCTGGCCCGGCGGTCCTTCACGACCGTGTGTCGGCTGACCGCGCGCCTGCACCACAACCCGCGGCCGCTGGGCGGGATCAAGGACGTCGCCTACGCCTGGCGGCAGATGCTGTTTCATCTGTCGCTGTGCACGCCGGGTGGGCGGTCCCGCCTCCTGGCATGGCTGCCGGAGGAGGCGGCCCGCCACCCGTGGCATGTCGCGGCCCGGCTCGTCCCCGCGCTCGCCGGCCTGCGCCAGGTCGCGGAGGGCGGCTCGGCGCGCGAGGGCGAGGGACGGATGCTGCTGGGCTGGAGCACCGGCGGTCACTGGCTGCGGCCGGACCCGGTGCTTCCGGCGCAGGTGCCGGTCAGGTCCAGGTGATCAGAGGCCTGGGCTGCCCCAGAACCGGAATGCGGGCCGGGCCGCGGGTGGTGGTCAGAGGGTGCGGCAGACCGTCCCGTTGAGGGTGAACGTCGTCGGCGTGGGGTTGGCGCCGTCGTTGGCTCCGACGAAGCCGAAGGTGGCGGTGGAGCCACCGCGCGGAGCCAGCTCGGCGTTGGCGCCGTTGTCGGTCACATGGACGCGCGTGCCCGAGCTGGTGACGTTCGCGTTCCAGGAGCTCTGCACGGACTGGCCGGTGGACGGCCAGGAGAAGTCCAGGGTCCAGCCGTTGATCGGGGCGTCACCGACGTTGGAGACCGTGACGGTGGCGACGAATCCGCTGCCCCAGCCGCTGTCCACCCGGTAGTTGACCAGGCAGCTGCTGTCGTGCGGAGACGTGGTGGCGAAGGTCAGCGGCTCGGAGGGGCGCGAGAGGCGGCCGTCGGTGTCCCGGGCGAGGACGTTGACCGTGTGCTCGGAGCCCGGCGGCAGGTTGTGCAGCGTCGCCGAGGTGGAGGTCGAGGTGGCGAGCAACTGGGAGTTCGCCCCCAGGCGTTCGTACACCTCGTAGCGCACCGCCTTGCCGTTCGCGGGAGCCGTCCAGCTCACCGTGGCGGTTGAGCTGCCCACGGCGGTGGTCTTCGGTGTGCCGGGTGCGCCGACCGAGGCCGTGGCGGCGTGTGGAGCGACGGTGATCGTGGTGATCGAGTACGGCGGCAGGACCTGATTGCCCCCGGCGGTGGCGGGCACCCGGGTGACATCGGTGTCGCCGCGGCCGTAACGGTGCACGATCGGTGCCTGGGCATTGGGCGCGTATCCGCTGTAACTGATGTCCGCAGTAAGGGAGTTCAGCGGGTCCTTGTTGATCAGCATGACGCTCAGGGTGCCGTCGGCCCGGTGCACGGCGTGCGCGGAGACCTGGTCGCTGTCGGTGGAGGAGGCGACCATCGTGTCACCGGGACGACCCAGCTTCGTCAGCGACTTGATGCCGAAGTACGGGTGGAACGGCGTGTTCACGGCCGGCTGGCAGACGTCGCCGACGCAGCCGCCGCTGGAGAGCAGGCCGAAGTCGTTGAAGTCGGTGTCGCCGTCCACCGTCTCCACCTTGGTGGGCCCGTTGTGGACGTTCCACCAGTCGACGTTGAAGACGCCGTTCTCCAGCGCCGTCATGTAGGTGTCCGCGGCGAACAGGCCGTTGGGGCGACTGTTCATCTGGACATTGGAGTTGACCTCGGTGAGCGCGATGCCGATCTCCGACGAGCGGTCGCCGGCGTACCGGTCGATCTGCCGACGGACCTCGCGGAGCTGCCCGGGCAGCCGGGCGGTCCGGTCCAGGGCCTCGTCGGCGGTGGCGCCGCCCGGGTAGGAGTGCACGATGGCGAAGTCGATCGTCCCGGCGACCGCGGACAGCACGGTGTGGTTCCAGTCGGCCGAGTCACCCGGGCCGACGATGCCGTCCGGCCAGTCGCCCGGCGTGGTCAGCACGGCGCCGATCTTGATCGTCGGGTCGACTGCCTTCATCGCCTCGGCGTAGGCGAGGACGTTGCGGGCGTACTCGCGCGGGTTCTTGTCCGGGTGGTCGTCGGCCTCCCAGCCGCTGCCGTAGTGGCCGTTGCCGTAGATCTCGTTGCCGATCTCCCAGTACTTCGCCGCGTAGCCGCGGGTGACGTTGGCGTACCGGACCCAGTCGGCGGCCTCCTGTGGGGTGCCGGTGCCGTAGTTGGCGATGATCATCGGCTGGGAGCCGGAGGCGCGGACGCTGCCCATGAACTCGTCGAAGGTGGTGCCGGGCGCCACGTAACCGCCGGGGGCGGTGTGGTCCTTCCAGTGGTAGATGTCGCCGTAGGAGCCGCCCGGGTAGCGCATCATGCCGACGCCCGCCTGGCCCAGCAGGCCGGTCACCTCGGGGTCGTTCATATGCGAGTCCCAAAGCGCGTGGTTGACGCCGAACGCCGCCTTGTCGATGGTGCCGAGCCCCACCCCGGCATTGACGGCAACCTTGACGGTCGACGCCTCGCCGGCGGCCGTTGCCGTGGCGGCCGGGTCCGCGGCGGTCCGGCCGGTCGCGGCAACGGCCGCCGGGGGAGCGGCGGCGAGGGCGGCGGCGGTGGCCAGGGCGCAGACGAGCGCGGCGGCGGGGCGTCTGTCCGCGGTTCTTCCGGCTCTGCGAGGCGATCGGATCAACCGGCCGGTGGCGGGTAGGTGTGCGAGCGGCATGAGGTGTCCTCCTCGGGCGAGCGCCGCGTCGGTCGGCAGGCCGCCCGGTGTGAGTGGTCGGTGGGGTGCCTTCGGCGGAACATGTATGGGAGCGCTCCCATGATGATGCGAGGGAGGCATGACCACGTCAATGGTGCGGACGAGGGTGTTCTGATCCCCCGTCACCCCTGCCGCCGTGAGCCATCGGCCTGCGCGCTTCGAAGTCTCGGCCGGGCCCTTCCTGCATCGGATCTTGGGGGAGCCGTCCGTGGTCGGATCGGCTCCCCCTTCCGGTTGGTCGTGTCAGCAGCCGATCGGTGACGAGCCGACGGCCACGTCGTCGAACCACAGGGTGTCGTCGCCCGTGCCGTAGCTCTCCCAGCCCAGGCGGAAGGCGGTCGGACGGGGCGGGGCGGTGCGGGCGAGCCACTGCTGGTCGATGTCCTGGTCGGGGACGCCGTCGGCGTGCAGGCCCGGGACCTGTTCGTCGCCGAGCCACGTGTCGAGCCTGGGTGCGGACGTGTCGATCGCGAACCGCAGACACTGCCAACTGCCGGTCGGCAGCGGCCTGCTCAGCGCCACGCCTGCCGGGCTCTGCGCGGGCAGGGTGGCGTCGTCCGTCTCCCGGTTCCACTGCAGGGCGCCGTTCTGGCCCCCGACGCGCAGGCTCCGCCCGCCCTGGGAGGAGTCGGGCATGGAGACGAACGTGACGTGGGCGGCCGGTAGCGCGGTGGTGTGCCGTACCCACAACCGTACGTACATCACCGGGCCGACGGAGGACAGATCGGCGGTGGCCGCCACGAGAGCGTGGTTGCAATAGCCCGCCCTGCCGTCGACCCGCAGCGACCGGCCGCCGCTGTGCGCGACCGCGGTGTCGACGGCGGCCGTGCCCGTGCCCTGGCAGTCGGGTGCGGTGAAGCGCCATGCGCCGGACGGGGTGGGGCCGGTCTGGTCCTCGAAGCCCGAGCAGATCACGGCCGCGCCGCAGTCCCCGGTCGGCGGCGGGGTGGTGGGCGCCGGTGTCGTCGGGGGCGGGGTGCTCGTCGGTGGGGTGGTGGGCGGAGGGGTGCCGGTGCCGCCGCACGATACGCCGTTGAGGGCGAAGTCTCCTGGTGCGGGGATGGAGGAGCGCCAGGTGCCCTGGAGACCGAAGTCGGCGGTGCCGCCCGTGGCCAGCGAGCCGTTCCAGTTCGTGTTCTCGGCGACGACGGTGTTGCCGGTCTGGGTGACGATGGCGTTCCAGGCTGCGGTCACCTGCTGGTCACCGGCGTAGCTCCAAGTCAGACGCCAACTCGCGACGGTGGGGCCGAGGTTGGTGATCTTGATTTGTGCCGTGTAGCCGCCCGTCCACTGGTTCACGGTGTAGTCGACCCGGCAGCCGGATTCCGCGCCGCTCGCGGACAGGACGGTGAAGCCGGACGCGAGGAGCGCCACGGTCATGAGGAACACCGCGGCGGTCCAGGGACGGCGCGGGCGGCGCAGTATGCGACGGAGAAGGGTGGGCATGGGTACCTCCGGTGGGGCGAAGGGAGGGGAGCGCCCCATCTCGGTTGCGCTCTCCGTATGTCGGTGCCTCGCTGCCTCGGTGCGTGAGCGCCGAGTACCGGTCTCCCGGTACTCGGGCGGGGTCAGTTGGTCGGGAAGTTGTCGGCGGTGCTGATCCGGTTCTTGACCAGCGCACCGGACTCGGTCAGCACGCCACTGCCGCTGTAGTCGCCGCCGTCGCAGGTGCCCGGCTTGAACGCCGCGCTGTTCTCGTCGGCGTCCGAGTACGTCCAGTTGGCGTAGCTGATCTTCAGTTGGTCAAGGAGGTCCAGCCAGGCCGTGGTGCTCGTCCGGTCCAGCGCTCCGTTACCGGTGGCGCTCACCGTGCCGAACTCCGTGACGAACAGTGGCAGTTTGGCGGCCGCCCGGCTCACCGTGGCGCGGTAGTTGTCCTTGTGGCTCGCGGCGTAGAAGTGGAACGCGTACATGATGTTGGAGGCGTTGACCGGGTTGTTGACGACCTCGGTCTCGTTGGAGCCGTCCGAGACGCCCAGTGAGGACCAGCCGCGTGTGCCGACGATGACTACGGCGTCGGGGTCGGCGGCCCGGATGACCGGGATGACCTGCTCGGCGTAGTTCTTGATGGCTGTCCAGCTCACGCCGTTGGGTTCGTTGGCGATCTCGTAGATCACGTTCTTCTTGGCGGCGTTGCGGGCGGCGACGGACGCGAAGAACGTCTTGGCCCGGTCGATGTTGAAGTTCGGGTCACCCGGGGTGAGGGTGTGGAAGTCGATCAGCGCGTACATGCCGCGGGCCTCGGCCATGTCGACGTAGCTGTTCACGCGGCTGGTGAAGCCGGCCGGGTCGGTCTCATAGCCCTGCTCCTGCACGTACATGGCGATGCGCAACAGGTCCGCCTTCCAGTTGGTCGCCAGGGCGTCCAGGGAGGCGCTGTTGTAGCACTTGCTGAACCACTGGATGCCGTGCGTGCTCATGCCGCGGAGCTGGATGGGACGGTTGTACTGGTTGCACAGGTTCACACCGCAGACCTTGAGCTGCCCGTTGACGTCCACGGGGGCGCCGGCGCCCGGGTCGCCCGGGTCGGGCGGGGGCTCGTCGCCGCCGCCGACGGAGCCCGTGCAGGCCACGCCGTTGAGAGTGAAGGTGGCGGGCTTGGGGTTGCTGCCCGTGAAGGTGCCGGTGAAGCCGAGGTCGGCACTGCCGCCAGTGGCCAGTGTGCGGTTCCAGTCCAGGTTGGTGGCACTGACAGCCGAACCCGACTGCGACCAGGTGCCGTTCCATCCCTGGGTGACCTTCTGGCCGGCGTCCGACCAGGTCCACTTGAGTGTCCAGCCGTTGACCGGGTCGCCCCGGTTGGTGACCTTCACCCCGGCCTGGAAGCCGCCATGCCACTGGCTGGTGATCGTGTAGTCGACCTTGCAGCCGGTGGCGGCCACCGCCTGGGGGCCGGCCAGAGTCATCAGGCCCAGGGCCGTCGCGGTGGTGGCCAAGAGGGCCAAAGTGCGTTTCAACGTTCCTCCTTGTGCTCGTACGAAGCGAAGCGAACCGGAGACGTCACGAGGGAGCTCTATGGGAGCGCTCCCATAGCGCGTCGGCGTGAGAACGTACACCGGTGCGTCGATCGCGTACAGGGATTGGACCGTCGAACGGTTTCGACTTCTGGCCGGCCGATCCCACCCGGGGTGGGGCGAGCGGATGCGCGCGGTGCCGTGCGGGCGGTCAGCGAGATCCTCGTCAGCCTCATCGACGAGTTTTCTCGCCGTGCGGGACGGCAAGCCGGCCTGGGGCTATGGCGGCACCGCCGACGTTGTCGCCTACGCGACACGGCAGGGCATTCCCGTGCGGATCGTGAGGCCCGAAGGAGCCGGCGGTGGCCCTGTTCGTCACGGCGGGATGTGCCCGGACCGGCACAGGGAGACCTTCGCAGTCCGAGACGAGCGGGAACAGGCCCCTCGACGGGGGTGGCTTCGCCGCGTTCAGCGCATACGGCAAGCACAGCCACAGCCTCCTGCTGGGCCCGCGGCCGCCCAAGGACTCGCACCCCGCAGATGGTGATCCTCAGCTACGGCGTGGTGCAGAAGGCGGTCGAGGATCGCGGTGGCCAGGATCTCGTCTCCGATGACTTGGTGTGCTGGTGGTGAAGGGGTGGGTGCCGGTCAGCTCGTCATAGACCGACAGAGGTCGGCGACCGCCCATCGACGTTCGCCGCCACCGACCACCCAAGCGGATTGAGAACAGCCAGTCAGGAAGCCGAGTGGGTCGCGGGGGTGAGAGCGCGTAGGCCGGCCCAGCGGGGAGAGCGAAGGAGGGCGGCAGCCCGTTCCATCGTCGCCTGGTCGACGGTGGCGACCGTCTTGTTGCCCGTACCTAGGTCCTTGGCCGTGATGTGGACGATGTTGTTGGGATCGCAGTCGGCCGTCACCTCGACCTGCGGCACGCCGCGGGGAGCGGGCGGCAGGGTGAGTTCGAGGATCGCAAGGGTCCGGTCGCGCGCCGGGTCCTCCCGCTCGCCCTCAACGACGTGGAGCACCACCGTGGTCTGGTCGTCCGTGTGTGTGGTGAAGATCTCGGAGCGCTTCGTGGGGATCGTCGTGTTCCGCTCGATCAGCTTCGTAGTGATCCCCCCGTCGGTGTCTATGCCGATCGAGTAGGGGGTGAGATCGAGGAGCAGAACGTCTTTTATGTCGCCGGTCATGATGCCCGCCTGAAGAACGGCGCCGCTTGCGACGGCTCCGGGGAGCAGGCCCCGGTAGGGCTCACGGCCGTCCGTGAGCCGGCGGATCAGGTCGCCAACCACGGGCATCCGGGCGGCGCCGCCCGCCAGGACGACCCGGTCGATGTCGGCCGACGTGCGGTCGGCGTCGGCGAGGACGCGTTCGACGGGCGTGCGGCAGCGTTCCAGCAGATCCCTGGTGAGCGCCTCGAACTCCTCGCGGGTCAGTTCCTCTTCGAGGTGGACCGGGCCATTCGGTCCGGTGGCGAGGTAGGGCAGGCGGAGGGTCGTGGTGCGCACCGCCGAGAGTTCGATCTTCGCGGCCTCCGCCGCCTCGCGCAGCCGCTGGGCTGCCACGACGTCGGCGGTGAGATCCACGCCGTGCCGCAGTCGTACGCGGTCGGTCAGGTGCTCGACGATCCGCTGGTCCCAGTCGTCGCCGCCGAGCCGGCTGTCGCCGGCGGTGGCCCAGGTCAGCACGGTGCCGTCGTCAAGGTCAATGAGGGAGACATCGAGGGTGCCCGCGCCGAGATCGAAGATCAGGACGGTGCAGTCGTCCCGGTGCGGGCCGTAGGCCATCGCCACCGCCGAGGGCTCGTTGATCAGCCGCATGACCGGGAGCCCGGCCCGTTCGCCGGCCCGGAGCAGGGCGGCCCGCTGGTTGCGACGGAAGCCGGCGGGCACCGCCAGCACCGCGGCGGTGAGCGGCCGGCCGAGGTGGGCCTCGGCGTCCTCGCGCAGGCGGGCGAGGATCAGCTCGGCGACGTCCTCGGCGGCCAGCCAGACGCCGCCCCGCGTGACATGCCAGCCGCTACCCAGCTCCAGCTTGGCGGCGCGCGGGGTGTGCCCGGGGTTGGTGAGGGCCTGCCGCTCGGCGGCCGTGCCGACGAGGACGTCCCCCTCGGCGGTGAGGGCCACCAGGCTGGGAGTGGTATGCGTGCCCTGGGCGTTGGGTATCAGCCGGACTCTGCCGGCTTCCAGGACGGCCACGGCCGAGTTTCTCGTGCCGAAGTCGATGCCGACGACGGCCGGACGCACCGCGTCCGGTTCGCCGTCCGGCGGCGCCATGGCCTCGGTGGCTTCGGTGTACGGGGCGGTCGGGGGCGTGGCATGCCGCTGGATGAGGGTGGTGACGGCATCCGGCCAGGGGGAGACGCCGGGGAAGTCGTCCGCCGGCTCCCAGTGTGCGCTGACCTGCTCCAGCAACGCTGTGAGCGTGGGCCGTTCACCGGGGGCCTTCGCCAGGCACCCGTCGACCAGTTCGCGCAGCGCTCCCGTGAGCCCGTCCAGCCGTGGCCGTCCGCTGACCACCCGGTGGAGCACCGCCAGCGGCGGACCCTCCCCGAAGGGCCCGGCCCCCGTGGCGGCGAAGGCGATCACCGCCCCGAGCGCGAACACATCGCCGGCCGGGCCGACTTCGCCGCCCTCGGCCTGCTCGGGCGCCATGAACCCCGCCGTCCCCACCACCAGACCGGTCGCCGTCAGTGCGGTGTCCTCCAGCGTCCGCGCGATCCCGAAATCGATGACCCGCGGCCCGTCGGCGGCCACCAGCACGTTCGACGGCTTCAGATCCCGGTGCAGCACCCCCACCGCGTGAATGGCCTGCAAAGCCTCCACGAGCCCTGCCGCCAGCCGCCACACCGCGCCCTCGGGTAACGGCCCCGCCGCACCGACCGCTTCCGCCAGATCGGGCCCCGGAATGTAGACAGTCGCGATCCACGGCAGGTCGTCCTCAGGCCCGGCGGCCAGCACCGGAGCCGTGAACGCCCCGCCCACCGCCCGCGCCGCCGCCACCTCCCGCGCGAACCGCCGCCGGAACTCCCCCTGCCGCGCCAGATGCGGATGCACCACCTTCACCGCCACCGCCCGCCCACCCGGTGACCGACCCAGGAACACCTCGCCCATCCCGCCGGCACCCAGCCGGCCCCGCAACCTGAACCCACCCACCTTCTCCGGGTCCCCGGCCCTCAGCGGCTCCACCCCGGCCCCCTTCCCCACCCCGGCGCCGACGACCGGCGCCCTCACGCAGGTTACGTGCTCCCGGCCCCACACCATCACCGCACCGAGAACGGTGCACGTTCCTCCGTGCGAAGTGACGCACCTGCACTTGTACGCCGACATCCCCGGCCGCCGCGCCCCCCAGGCAGCCGGGGCCGTCCCATGCCCACACCCCACCGCGAACACGCCCGCTCACCCCGACCACGCCCCGCCCGCACCCGGCGCCCCGCCCCTCCCCGCACGCAGACGCCACGCCCGCCAGGACAACGGCCCTCGAGGAAGCGCGCGGCCCAGATGAACCCGATGTAGCCATCGAAGGCAGCAGGATCGATCTGACCCGATGCCGCCGACCCCTCCACGCGTCGCCGCCCGACGCTCCCGCCACGGTGCTGATCGACGCGGCCCTCACCCACCTCGACACCTCACTACCCTCCGGCCCCCTGCCCGACCACCCGGCTCCCCGCGACCCGTTCGGCGTCACACCCCTGGCCTACGGAGCCCTCGACGCACGCCTCGCCCGCCGCGCCCTGGCCGCCGTCCTCTCCGGCGAACCGCTGCCCGATGCGTGGATGGAAGAGATCACCGCACCCGGCGAGGACGACGAGGATGAGCAGCGCACCCGGCTCCTGACCGTCATCGGCGACTACCGGCGCCGCCACCATCGCGCCGGCCCCGACATCCTCGGACCATGCCCCGCAGGCCTCGACGCCGACGAGTGGGACCACCTCACCGACGCCATCGACCTCTACACCCACGTCCGTGTCGCCCGCCGCCTGGAACAAATCAGGGCCCGCACCGAAGCCGAACGCGCTGCGGTGCTGCCGCCCATCTCACCGCTGCGCCGGCAGCCGTCCCCGGCGCCCCGGTCCCGGTGGCCTCCGGCCCGCTGACCTGCCCGGCACGGCTCGATGCGACGACGGAGCAAGCCGGGCGCCGCATCCCAGCAAGGGCAGCTCTGGTGAGTGGGGGGTTCCGCTTGATGGCCGTGACATGTGAGTAGCTGTACTCAGGCGGGCGGCTGTCCGTGCGTTTCAGCATGGTGAACATGCTGAAGTGGGTGCTGGATCTTGGCGTGGCGGTCCTGTTGTCAGGACTTGAGGTGGCGGCACTGGCTGCTTTCGTATTTGCCGAAGGCATGAAGAAGTGGGCGCGCAATGGAGGTTCGGTCCCGGGTGAGACGCGTCGGTTCCTCCTGGTCCTGGGCGGAGGCTCGGCTTCCTCGGCGCTGATCAGCTGGGGCTTTTTCCGACTTGATCTGCCGGTGGCCTGCGGGACTCAAGCCGTTGTGTCCGCGCTTCTGGCAGCGCTGCTGATCCTCGGAGCGGGGACTGAGGGTGCCAGGCGGATCAGTCGATACCGATATCGGCGCCGCCTTCGTCGAGAGCGTCGTCGGTGGCACGGTGCCCAGCACGAAAGCTAGGCCCTGTCCGGCTGGCGCCGCACGGCGTTGTGGTGACGGTCGGGGCTGTGGCCGGGTCCGTGAATCTCAGCGCGGACATGGAGCACGGGTACCGGAGCCGGCGGCACGACCGTGCCGACGACAAGCGAAAGCCTGCGTTTCTTCCACGCCGCGCACTGGGTTCAGGTGTGATGCAGTGCGGTGTGGATGCGGTCGATGGCCCGCAGTACCTCGTCGCGGTTCTTGGCGTGCTGCATCCATGCGGGCAGGCGGGCCACCACGGTCATCTTCCGGCCGTGGTCGTGCCAGGGAATCCCCTCACGTAGCGATGCCTGCACGAAGCGCTTGATCAGGTCGAGGTGTTCCAGGTTGTAGGCCCATACCCATCCGTGCCGGGTCTCGGTCTGCAGCCACAAGGGGAGGCCGAAGTACGGGTCGGTGGCCGGCGCGTGCCGGTCACGGTGAAGGGCCACACCTCGACCGCTCCATTGCTTCGCCGTCCCGCAGCTGCGGCAGACGAGACGTCTTGGAGTGAAGAGGCCGATGTCGTGCCCTGCTTCCGGGGCCGGGGCAGTGACGACGTGCGCGGTCTTCGCGCAGCCGGGACAGCGCACGAGGACCGAGACGAGGAAGTCGTACTTCGTGCTGCGCGGATCCCGGAACCGATGGCGCGTGGAGAGCGGACGCATCGGACCAGTATGCGAGCCAGGCACCGAAGGCTCCCACGGGATAAAACTCTGGCTGGCATCCGGCCACCGATGCAGCGCCAGCGAGAATGCCGCCTATGGGTGATGGGGCTGCGGCGAAACGTCCTGTGGGCGCTCGTGGGAGAAGCAGAGACCGAGGCGCTCGCGGGAGGCCCGGACGACGTGCAGCGTTTCACCGTCGGTGGTGCGACCGTGGTGCTGGGCACGTCGGGAGCGTGATCATCACGGCGGCGGGTGACGCGCTGGGCGGCAGCGGCGTGTGGAGCGCGGAGGAAGTCCGTCTGATCGGTGAGGCGCCCGCGCCGGTGACCAAGCGGCTGCTGGGCGACCTGGAGGCGTGGGGCGCCGACGAGTCCTCGCTGCCGATCCACCTGGCCGTCCGCGTCGCCGAGGGACTGCTGTATCTGGGCACGGGCCGACGTGGGCGCGCGCACATCATGCAACCGCCGGACGGCGGCGAGCCCGCACTCACGAGCTGTGGGTTGCGGCTCGACACACGACTGAGCAGACCTGTCCTGGACAGGGTTCGCCCCACCGCGTCCGCACCGGGCCTGCCGGGCCTGGGGTGGCTGGAGCACGTCGACGGGGACCGGGCCGTAGCGCTCGAGCAGTTCGTCACCGGCTGGTACCCGGCCGCCGACCAGCCCCAGCCCCAGCCCCGGCACCCGTCATCCGCGCCGGCCGGGTCGCGGTCGACGCCCGGCCGCTTGCAGCAGCTGTACCTGCTGGCCGAACAACGGCCCGGCGTGCTCGGACACCACAACCACATCCTGCCCTGGCACGAGGTCTCCACCGACCCCCTTGGAGAGCTGCTGGTCTTCGGCGCCGAGAACCAGGGATCCTTCTACTGGAGTCTGCCCTGGACCCTGGACGAGCCAGAAGACGATCCGGACGTCTGGTTCTGCGTGTTCGACGAGACGCCGATAGCCGAGCAGGAGCCGCTCAGCGGATTCCTCCTCCAGTTCTCCCTCTTCGAAGCCGCCATGAGCGCCGACTACGTAGGCCTCCTCCACAGCCTCAGCGACCGACGAATAGCCCAGCTCACCGCACCCCTGCAGCACGTCCCCCTACGACCCTTCCGGCCCCGGGCCCCCACATGCTTCTACGTCGCGCCAGGACTCGTCCTGTACGTAGCCGATTCCCTGGACGACGGCAAGTTCGACCTGTGGGCCGGCGCCACACACCGCAGCGCTCTGCAGACCCTCCCGGAGTCCGACGTCGAGTGGATCAGCTTCGACGGCTGACAGCCGCGCCGCTGCACCGGCAGCCGCCGTCCCGGCGCCCCGGTCCCGGCGGCCTGCGGCCCGCTGAACCGGAGGCGAGAGGCTACCTACCGGCCCGGGCGGCTGTCCCTGGCGCAGGACTGCTTGCTCCCTCCGGCGTACTGAGCACCAGCGGATCGGTCTGCCAGACCGGCTCGAAGCCCCGCTGAACAGGGCGGAGCAGACGAGGTCAACGCCAGCGAGGGGGAGTGTTGGCGAGTTGACGCAACACGTCCCAGTAGGCCGGCCGCGCCTCCGGCTCGTGCCACGGAGCACCGCTGGCGACCACCGTCCTCCTCCGGCCGCCCATGCCGACGCCGGCCGAGCCGCCGACGTCACCTGAGGAACCCGGGGCCTGAGAAAGTGCGGCAGCAGATGGTCTGTCCGGCTGTCCGGCTGGGTGGGCGGTCGCAGCCTTTTGGGCCTGGCGGGGGACGGTCTGGGCTTGTCGAGGTGCCCGTGCACCGTTAAACGGGGCACGCCGAATCTGTCGGGGATCTGCTGGACGGTCTTCTCCCGCTCGTCGTCGTAAAGCCGCTGGACGAGCACGGCCTGGTCCGCGGGTGAGCTCGGCCTGCGCCCGCCGTCTGTTCCGGCGGCGGATCCAACGCGTTCGGCGCGGGATTCCAGCTCCACGCTGACGTCACTCCGCCCCGGTGGGCGGAACCCATGCCGAACCCTACGGTCGCCCAGCTGATCAGAGAGGCTGGCGAGGTGCCGCGAGTACGTCCCTGAGTACCTTCTCGAGCGTGACGCGGGCCAGTTCGTGTCTCAGGGTCTCCTCGATGTCCTGGTAGATGCCCCGCATTGCCGGCTGGATGCCGTGACCCACCACGCATCCCTGGTTCGGGGTGGTGCGGTGCATCGCGAACAGCGGGCCGGGTTCCACTGCCTCGTACACGTCGAGCAGGGTGATCGAGCCCAGCTCGCGCGCCAGCGACCAGCCCGCGCCCGCGCCCCGCCGGGACTCCACGAGCCCGGCCCTGCCCAGCTCGCCGAGCAGCCGCCTGATCACCACGGGGTTGGTGTTCGCGCTGGCTGCGATCTTCTCGGAGGTGGCGACCTCGTGGCCCTGGCGCTGGTAGAGACCGATCCAGGCCAGCGCATGGGCGGCAATGGTCAGCCTGCTGTTGGCGCTCATGATCCCTCCTCCGGTCGCAACGCTCCATGTTACGACAGCACAGTCGTAACAGTGCAGGTTGCGACAAGCTGTCGTAACGATTATTGTTACGTCAGCCGTTAAGGGTCAATCAAAGACAAGCGCGGACCGTGAGCGTGTTGCGAACTCAAAGGAGAACAGGAATGGAAGCTAACGAAAAGACCATTCGCGAGGCTTACCGGCTCGCGGAAGGGGACGTTCTCGACGGTGACGGTTTCCTGGCCTTGTTCACCGAGGACGGGTCGTTCAACGACATGTCGACCTCACAGAGCTTCCGCGGAGAGCAGATTCCTCAGGTGATCGCGGGCCTCGCCCGCTCGTTCCCCGATGTACACCGTGAGCTGCTCGAGGTGCATGCGTTCGGTGATGTCGTCGCCGTCGAGTTGCGAATTCAGGGCACGCATCTCGGAGGGTTTCCGACTCCGGTCGGCGAGATTCCACCGACCGGGAACCGGATCGACGTGCCGGCGGCGGACCTCTGGTACCTCCGTGACGGAAAGATCGAAAGGTTCAATTGTTACAACTTGATGAGTGTGTGGCTTGATCAAATCGGGGTCCACCCCGACTTCAAGTCAGCAGTCGAAGCCGCCGAGACAGCGACGGCGTAACTCTTCCGGTCAGCGCCGAGTATGCGACAAGACACTCCCTTCTTCGAGCCGCATACCCGGCGCTGCTTCTTGAATGAAGTTGTCGTTCGCACCCACCCGCCGACACGACGTTGTTGACAGCCGTCGTGTCCCGTGGGTGCTGGGGTGTAGTTCCAGTCGCCGTGGAAGCGGTGCGGGTGATCGGGAGGGCGGCAAGTTCGTCACCGCTGACCTGGATGCCGGTGGGGTAGGGGTTGGTGTCGAGTTCGGCGTGAACGGTCAAGCCGGTCTTCGTGGTGGTCGCGGCGACGCTCTGGACGATGACTTCGTGGCTGGTCAGGGGCCTGCCTCGCCAGTTCATGGTGATATGGGAGAACAGCCGGTGCTCGATCCGGTTCCACTTCGATGTGCCGGGAGGCAGGTGGCAGACGGTGATCGTCAGCCCGGTCTCGGCGGCGAACCGGGCAAGTTCAGTCTTCCAGGTGCGGGAGCCGCCCGCATCGGCGGTGATCAATAGCCTGCCGGCTGTCGGATAGGTGGCTCGTCCGGCGCCGTTCCACCAGCGGCGGATGGATTCGACGGCGAACGCGGCGGTGTCGTGGTCGGTGCCCACGTTGACCCAGCCGGTGTTCGCGACGACGACGTAGATGCCGTAGGGCACCGCCCTGCCCAGCTCAGGGTCGGGGAAGTTGTGGGTATCGACCCGCACCGGCTCGCCTCGCGGCTCCCACTCACGGCCATTCTTCTTGAACGGGCCGACCAGTTCCTTCTTTCTCGTGTCGACGCTGATCACCGGAGACCCGTCGTCCTGATGATCGCGGGACTGTTCATTGAGGTGGTGGAACTGTGCGTCCCGGTCGGAGTGCTGCCTGACTTCAAGGGTCTTGGCGTTGCTCTGCAGGCTGAAGCCCTCCTCGCGCAGAAGGTTGCCCACCGTATCCGTACAGATCCTGTGGCCCTGCCGGGTCAGCTGCTCGGCGAGCTTGCGGGTGGATTTGGTGGTCCAGCGCAGCGGCGACATGGGATCTCCGCGGACGTCGGGCTCGACCAGTGTGAGCAGTGCCTCCCGCACGGCTGGGTTTGGTCTACGACGCGTTTGCGGCCGGCACCGGGCCGGAGGATGCGTCTCAATGGAATCTCTCCGGAGTCGAGTTCCCGCACTCCGGCAGGCGCAGTGGCCTCACGGACACCGGCGGCACGGGCGACCGCTCTGATCCCGCCGTGGCCGAGGGACTGGGCCTCCACCCGTATCAGCAGGCGACGCTGCCGCTCGTCGAGGTGCGGCAGAATCGCCTCGAACTTGGTGGCCAACACAACCCGCTGCCCATCCAAACCGTGATCTGCACGCTCAGGGCTTGTCCGGCCGATCATGTCCGGAGCGGGATGACCCAATCGCTGCGATGGTGGTAGGAACGCATAGCCGCGTCTGCCGTGACGGGCGGCAACGGCCCAGGCTCGAACCCCAAGCACCGCCCTGCCCCGCGTGCTGATCAGCGAAGACTGAATGATGGGGTCTATGAAGTCTCTCACCGCGGCGGGGCTGCGCATCGTGGAGGAGTGGACCGCGCCCGACGGGCTCGTTCCGCCAACCGTTACCGGACAGGCGCCGAGCGTCCCGTTCGAGGACGGGCGCGTCGAGGTCTTGAGGGACTTCCTCGATCCGCTCCTCCAGGAGAAGGCGAACGCCGACTGGTACCGGCTGGCGGTCGAAGGAGGACTCTTCTCCGAGACCGACCGCAGGTTCCTGATCGCCCTCAGCCCCGGCCGCGACCGCCTCTCGCGATGGCACTGCGTCGAACTGCAGAGCGAGTGGGACATCATGGGCAAGGGCGCCGACGGGCTGCTCGGCAGCGCCCCCTACCGGCCCGAGTTCAGCATGCTGTCGCTCGACGGGGACGTGCTGTGCTTCGCCACGACGTGGGAGTACGCGATCAGCACCTCGGTGCTGAAGGCGCCGCACCGTTCGCATGTCCTCCGCCACTGGGCGGAGGGGCTGACGGACGGCTCCATGGATGACATGGGCGATCCGAACGACCTGCCGCTGAGCGTGGCGGCACGCCGCTGGCTCGACCACCACTAGGAATTCAGTTGCGTGACCTGCCCGGCCGAAGAAGGGGAACACCAGGACGAGACGCGTGGCAGAGCCTCGTCGGCCGCCTGGTGGAGGTGGTGCTGGAAGTGAGGGTCTGGGCCGCTCGCGCGGCGGGTTCACCAGCAAGCTCCACCTGAGCGCGGACGGCCGCTGCCGTCCGCTGTCCCTGATCGTCACTCCAGGTCAGCGCCGCCGATCCGTGGCAGGAGCGGCCGACCCCTGCGCCGCCCCCGCCGGGTCTACGCGGACCGCGGCTATGACCACGATGTCTACCGCGACAAGGTCCGCCGGCTCGAGATCACCCCGGTCATCGCCAGACGCGGCGCCGAACACGGCTCTTGCCTTGGCGTCCACCACTGGGTCGTAGAGGGCGCCATCGCGCTGCTGCACTGGTTCCGGCGCCTGCGCATCCGCTGGGAGATTCGCGACGACATCCACCAAGCCTTCATCACCCTCGGCTGCACCATCATCTGCTGGCGACGGCTGAAGACCTCGGTCAGTCCCTAGTGCTGGGCGTCGTTGTCGCTGCCGAAGCCGGGTGCGTCGGTGGACAGCAGGTGTTGGGCGCCGCCTTCGAGGGCCTTGGCCGTCTCGGTGGAGCGGGGGAGCATGGTCTTCTCGTAGGTGCGGATCGCGTCGGCGACGGTGGTGGCGTTCGCGAGAGCGAGGGCGATCTCGCTGGCGTCGAGCATGGCGAGGTTGACGCCGACGCCGAGCGGGGGCATGAGGTGGGCGGCATCTCCGAGCAGGGTCACCGTCGGGTTGTGTCCCCACGTGTGCGGGACCGGCAGGGCGAAGATGGGACGGTCGACGTAGGGGCCGTCGTTCTCGGTGATCATCCGGCGTAGGCGGGGCGACCAGTGGGCGTACTCGCCCAGGAGCAGGGCGCGGATGCCGTCGGTGTCCTCGACTGTCAGGCCGCTCGTGCTGATCCAGTCGACCGGGACGCGTTGGATGATGTAGACGCGGATGTGGTTTCCGCTGTTGCGCTGGGCGAACAGGCCGCGCTCGCCGTCGGCTGCGTGGGCGCTGCCCTGGCCGACCAACTCGGCCAGGTCCGGGTGTCGGTTCTCGACGTCTGAGAACCATGCTTCCAGGAAGCTCACCCCGGTGTATTCGGGGACGGCGGGGGACACGGCCGGGCGGACGCGGGAGAAGGCGCCGTCGGCGCCGATGACCAGATCGGTCTGGATGGTCGTGCCGTCGGTGAAGTGCAATTGCCGCGGACCGTCGTCGGGTCCACTGACCTTGTCGATGGCGCGGCCCCAGCGCACGGTTCCCGGTTGCAGGGAGTCGAGTAGCAGGTTGCGCAGCTGGCCACGGTCGATTTCCGGCTTGAAGAGTTCGTCGGGCGCCGGGACTTCATGGGACGTGATCGTGCCGGTCGGGTCCATCTGGCGCATTTCCTGCCCTTCGGGGCGGGCGAGCTTGAAGAACTCGTCGAGCAGACCGGCTTCGCGCAGGGCGATCTGGCCGCTGTCGGCGTGCAGGTCGAGGGTGCCGCCCTGGTTGCGGGCGTCGGGGCCCCGGTCGCGGTCGTAGACGGTGACCGCTATGCCGTGCTGCTGGAGGATGCGGGCGCAGGTCAGTCCGCCGGGGCCGGCACCGATGACGCTGATGCGTGCCCGGGTGGGTTCTGAGGAGTTCATGGTTGTCCCTTTCAGTCGGCGAAGAGAGGCGAGCAGGCCGGGCGTTGTCGACCTCGGCACCAACACCGGATGTGCCCCGTGGAAGGTCTTTCAGGTGAACAGGTCGGCGCGGTGCAGACGATGACCAGGCCGACGAGGGTGTGCCGCTCAGGTGCTCGCGCATATTCATAGAATCAGAGCCAGTCGAAAAGTGCAACGACTCTACTTAACGACTGATTCGACTATCGAGTACGCTGTAGTCATGACCGAGCCCTCTGTCAGCCGCCGCGACCGCAAGAAGGCGGCCACCCGGCAGGCGATCGCCGACGCCGCACTGCGACTCTTCCTGGAGCGCGGCTACGATCAGGTGAGCATCCGTGACATCGCCGACGCCGCCGACGTGTCGACCGCTACGGTGTTCAAGCACTTCAGCGGCAAGGAAGCACTGGTATTCGACCAGGACGAAGACCGGGAGTCACAGCTGATCGCCGCGGTGCGGCAGCGCCGCTCCGATCAGAGCATCCTCGATGCCCTTCGACAGCACGTCCTGGACACCTGGCCGTCGATCGAGGCGCATCCTCAGGCTGCCGAGTTCACCAACCTGGTGAACTCAACGCCGGTGCTGCGCGCCTACGCCGAACGCATGTGGACCCGGTACACCGACAGCCTCAGCGCAGTCATCGCCGACGAGTTCGGCGTGGGGCACGACAACCTCGCATGTGTGGCTCTTGCCCGATTCGTACTCGAGGTCCCGGTGCTCGCTCGCGGCCGGCAGGACCGCCGGGCCGCCATCGAGGCAATCTTCGACATCCTCATCCACGGCTGGGAGCCACCGAGCAAGCCGCCCGCGCCGTAGCACCTGGACCGCTTCCCGGGCCCGTCCTCGACCAGCCTCGGCTTGACTCACTACACCTATCGGTCGCACTCACCCCCTGCCTGGCAAACGAGATCTGACGCCCCGTTGTTCCAAAACGGCAAGCACCTCATTTCTGATCCCCGTCCTTAGGGCCTGCAGATCAAGGCGGGCCGCGGGGGAGAGCGGCCACCGGTCGCCTTCAGCGGCGTTCACTCCTCCCTGCCCGCGTGGACGGGCGCCCGTGCTGGAGACGAGGTGTACGCGCTGCATGTCAACCGGCGCGAGGTTTTTTGGTGAGTCGGCTGCGGGTGATCGACATGGATCGACGCGACTGCCGCGGTGCGGCACCCGCAACCTGGGAGGGTCCTGCGTATCCCGGGCACGGTGACTGGTCGATGCTCGGCGCCGGCGGCTGTGGCGCCATGGCGGTGCACGTGGACGCGACGCCCGTACGCTTCGACGTGGCCATCCCCGGTGAACTGCTTGCCAGACTCACCTGGCGCAACCGCCGAGGTCAGACCCGCGGTCTGAAGTACGTGGTGGAGGGCCGTCCTGAGAGCTCGGTCAGCCTCCAGGGGTTCTACCGTCTGACCCCCGAGGCAGCGTGCGAGTTGGCGGAAGTCGTCGGCAGCTCCGCCCCCTGAGACTGAGGGACGAGCGAGGCATGAGCGTCCGGCAGCGTCGCGCCCCCCTACCGCTGAGCACGAGTGAGTGCGGTTGCCAGTTGCGTGCCTGGATCGCCGGTGAAGCAGCGGCGGGAGTGACCGGTCGGCCATGTCGAGATCCCGTCGTCCACCCACCGAGGAACGACGTGGAAGTGCAGGTGAGGGACGGACTGTTCCGATCCCGGTCCGCTGGCGCTCAGGATGTTGACGCCCGAGGCGTCCAGGGCCGTGCGCATGGCCGCTGCCACGCGCTGGACCAGCATCATCGACGCAGTCAGGACATCGGGCGGGGTGTCGAACACGTCCGTGAAGTGGCTGGTGGGGATAACCAGTGTGTGCCCCGGCGCGAGCGGGTTCAGTGGGGTGAATGCACAGGTCTCAGCCTCGCGGGCTACCCAGCGTGCGGTGCCCTCACGGATGAGTTGGCAGAAGACGCAGTCCACGCCGCCTACCCTGTCACAGTCCGCCCGGGGCTCCGGTCCCGGCGGGCGTGATTTACCGGTCTTGGACCTGCCTTCCTGTGGGTTGATTACACAGAAGTTGAGCCAGAGCCCGTTCTCATGGACAAAGCCATCCCGGCCCGGCCGGCCTCTCAACCCGCCTCCCGGGCCTCCACGCCGCCGGCAAGCCACGACACTCGCCGCCGTCCCAGGCGCCCGCGGGCGGGCGGCCTTGGGCCCGCTGAACCCGAGGCGAGAGGCTGCCGGCCCAGGCGGCTGTCCCTGGTGCAGGAATGCGCGCAGGTCTTCAGCGACTGCCGTCATCCCTTCCCCGGCCTCGATCATGGTCGTCACCGTGCACGTCCAGTCTGCGGATAGGGGGTCGGGCCGAAGCGTCCAGCCCAAAGACACGTGACCACCCGAGCCGAAGACCGCGGTCACGACCAGGTGATTGTTGCTCCAGACGCGTTCGCCTTCCCAGCCGCGGAAGTCCCGTGCGAGGCCGTCGAAGAACGCACTCATGTCGTCCCAGACGGTGACGGTCACGGTCTCGAGCCGAGCCCGCATGCCGTCAGCAACGGCCTCGACCGCGAAGGCCGACTCGTACTCATCCGCCCGCGCCCAGTCGAACAACCGGACACGGGGCGCCAGCGCCCCGCCCTCACCGCGGTGATGCTGCCCGGCGCGTTGTTCGTCCCGGTGCTGACGGTGGCCGGTCTGACGGTCACAGCGCTGGCCCCGCCGGGGACGACGACCGAGGCGGTCGGCTGGATGTTCGGCGCGATCCGTCTCGGGCTGGCCGCATGAACGGCTCTGGCCGGTCCCCTCGGCGGCCACTTCGCGCTGCCGCTCATGGCCGCCGCCCTGGGCGTGCTCATACTCACCGCCTGCACCCACACCCGCGCGCCTGCCACCGCGTGAGCACCGTAGTAGGGCCCGCCATCACCAAGATGAATACTCACCCCGGGTCAGCCCTGGCGCACGTTGGCTGCTGCTCCGGAGCCGGGCTGGAGGTCACGACACCGTGTCACGCTGTTCCGCAGCGACTGCGAAGCAGTTCCACACCGTCGCCTTCGAGATCGTCCAGGTACGTGGCGCGCCCCGTCATGGCCATGATCAAGGCTACGGTTCGGCCGGACACGAGGGGCCCCGAACCGCTGGTGAACGGGCTGTCGTCGGCCACGAGTCGCAGGCCGCTGACGCGGCCTTTGGCGACGACTACAAGGTCTGATCCCTGGTAGTACCCGGCCGCCTTCGCCACGGCATCGATCGGATAGTCACGGCGGATGCCCAGTGGGCGCCGGATGTCTTCTGCGTGCACGATCGCCTCGCCCAGCATGGCGATGGCAGGCAGGGGAGGCTTGGTCGTGCTCGGGACGGTTCGACGGAAACGTTCAAGAGTCGCGCCCGGGGTCGTGCCGAGTTGCTGGGCCAGCCGCATGGCCACCTGTTTGTCGAAGTCGAACCGGCAGCGGATCACACCTGCCAGCCAGCGCATCGTGTTGAGGCTCGCGCCCGCGGTCAGGTGCGCCAGCACCTCACGCACTGTCAGGCCAGTGCAAAGCGATGGCGTCGCCCACTGCTCGTCCGTCAGATCTGCCAGATCGGCTGCCAGCGCCGCTCGCTCAGCGTGGATCAAGGGCCACACCCCGGCCTCACGCCTGCGGTTCGCTGTCAGTGCCGCATTACTCATATGGGCTGTACTCCTGTCCAGAATCGTGAACTGCGTGCCCCGGCGCAGGACTCCGACAGGGGTATTCATGAAAGAGACTGTTGCTCCCGAGGAATGTCATCGCCGTTGAGTAATCTTTCTGCCGCCTGAATCCGGATGGCACCCGCACGGCGGCTACCACAACTTCCTCCGCCATCCGCTGGGCGGTCGGAAGCCGCCGGGGACTCGGCGACGGCTACCTCCAGCTCGACTGGGACAACGACGGCAAGGGCCACCGCTCCTACCGCTTCACCGCATCCCCCGCCGTCTGGGCCAGGCCGTCAGTGGGGGCCGAGCCGGGCACGGCACGCTCCGCTGGTAGCCTTCCAGGCCGCTACCGCACGGAGCAGCAGAGCGTCAGGAACCCAACGTCTGGATGCAGCACAGTCAAAGGAGTGGACGTGGGCGGGAACCCTCGGACAGCGGCACTGGAGCAGGTCGTGCCGACGGCGCACGGAGTGGATGAGCGGATCGACTGGAGTGAGCTCGAGGAGATCTGGGGGACCCGGTTTCCCGCCGACTACGTCGCCTTCATGCAGGTGTACGGGGCAGGGCGGCTCAGTGGAGAAGTCGGCATCGTGTTGCCGGTTCCGCGGCCCGACGCCTATTCGGACGGCACCGGCCTGCGGCAGGAGACGGCGAACGCCCGGGGTACCTGGGAGATGCTCGGCGGCAGAGCGGCCCTGGACGTGGACCAGGATTCCATCCTGGCCTGGGGCGTCACCAGTGGCGCGGACATCTACTGCTGGCTGACCACGGGCGACGATCCCGACCTGTGGCCCGTGCTCGTGTGCGGGCGGCACACGAATCCCCACCTCCAGGTCCACCCGTTCGGAATGGCCGAGTTCCTGCGCAGACTGCTCACCGACGAAGAATTCCAGGAGGAGACGATCAGCGTCGGCCTCCCCGACGAGCCCTCCTTCGTCAACTGGCGTGAGGAGCAACGCCGTTTTGATGCGGGCCTCGACCCCTCCACAGGTGAGCCCTGGTAGGGAGCAGGCCCTTCGGAGCGGCCGATGGACGCGAGGCCTTGGGTGTGGCCGTCCTTGCCCGGTTCGTGCGTCAGGTGCGCAGATACGACGCGCCGTTGAGGTCGACGACACTTCCCGAGGCCCACGCCGCCGCCGGGGAGGCGAGGAAATGCACAGCGGCGGCGATCTCTTCCGGGGTGCCGACCCGCCCGAAGGGACTCTCCCCGCGCAGGCGCTCGCCCTCCGGGCCGGACAGCTTGGCCGTCTGCCGTTCCGTGGCCACGAATCCAGGTGCGACGGACGTGACCGTGATGCCGTGCGGGGCCAGCGCCACGGCCAGCGACTGGCCGAGAGCGTGCAGAGCTGCTTTGGTCGCCCCGTAGGCGGGGAAGTCCGGTTCGCCGCGGAACGCGCCGCGCGAGCCGACGTTCACGATGGCACCATAGGCGCCCCGGTCGACGAGGTGGCGGGCCACGGCCCAGCTCAGGTCGGCCGCGCCCAGCAGGTTGACGTCCACCATGCGCCGCCAGACCTGCTGCCAGTGGTCCAGCGGGGTCTGTGCGATCGGATGCCGGGTGTCCGCCGCGGGCGCCACGGCCGCGTTGTTCACGAGTACGTCCACGGTGCCGAGCGCGGCCACCGCCTCGGTCACCACTCGCTCGGCCGCTCCGGGTTCGCCCAGGTCGGCCTGGAGCAGCGTGTGCCCGGTGCCGGGCAGTTCCCGCAGAGTCCGTTCGGCGTCCGCACGACGGGCGGCGTACTGCACCGCGACTCGGTCGCCGCCGGCGGCGAAGGCCATCGCGACGGCGCGGCCGATGCCGCGCGATGCGCCGGTGACCAGTACGCCCCTCACCTGGCTCATCGGGCGAACACCATCGACTCGTCGCGGAAGGCCTTGAACTCCAGGGCGTTGCCCGCGGGGTCACGGAAGAACATGGTCCACTGCTCACCGGGCTCGCCTGGAAAGCGACGGTGCGGCTCGATGTCGAAGGACACGCCGGCGGCTCGCAGCCGCTCGGCGAGCTCGTGGAACTGCTCCTCCTCCAGCAGGAGACCGTAGTGCGGGATCGGCACCCGGTGCTGTCCGACCAGGCTGGTACCGGCCGGTTGCGGCGCGGTCGGCACGAGGTGGGTCACCAGCTGGTGCCCCTCGAGGTTCCAGTCGACCCAGTGGTCGGTGCTGCGTCCCTCCGGCAGGCCCAGCACCTGCCCGTAGAAGCCGCGGGCGGCGGCCAGGTCGTCGACCGGAATGGCCAGGTGGACAGCGGGTCGATGAGACATCGGGGGTCCTCTCCGGCGGGCTCGGCGTCCCGGGCAGCGTGTCCCGGCCGTGCCCCAATGTCAACATCAGGACAAGGAGGTGCCCAAGGCGGGGACGGGGGCTGGCGCCAGAGTTGTCCGGATGTCAGCATCGGGGGATGTCCTCTGCACTGCCGAAGGCGGCCCGGCGCGGTCTGGCCGACGAAGCCGCCGACTTGGTGCGGGCGGCCATCTTCTCGGGTCATTTCCCGCCTGGAGCCGCACTGCGGGAAGTGGAGCTGGCCGAGCGCCTCGGGGTCAGCCGTGGCTCGGTCCGGGAAGGGCTGGCCCGGCTGGCGCAGGAAGGCCTGGTTCGCGGCGGCTGGCACCGCGGCACCACCGTCATCGAGGTGACGGCCGAGGACGTGCAGGAGGTCTACGCGCTGAGGGCCGCGCTGGACCGTCTGGCCGCGACCACCGCGCGGCGGACCGCGACGGCGGAGCAACTGGCCGGCCTCGATCGGCTGGTGGCCGAGATGGCGACCGGGATCGCCGGAGGCAGCGAAGCTCGCCGACTGGTGGCACTGGACATCGCCTTCCACGACCAGATCTACGCAGCCGCCGGAAACGGCCGGCTCACCACCGCCTGGCAGGCGATCCGCTCCCAGCTGCACCTGTTCCAACTACGTCGCGTCGACGCGGATTACGACCATTACCGTGCGCGTGTGGTCGACGAGCATCGTGAACTCGCCGTTCTTCTGCGCTCCGGCGACAGCCGCACCCTGGCCCGCCGGGCCGAAGAGCACGTGGAGTCCGCACGGCGCAGCCTGCTGACCAGCTTGCCGGCCCGCGCGTGACGGAGGGCGCCGAGGTCTCAGGCCATCGGGTCCGCATCGGCTGAGGTCGGATGCCGGCCCGGGAAGAGAGGCCGGCGCTCCGGACGTACTCCATGGGCGAACTCCGTCGCGCCGAGGCGGCGTTCCTTTCCTGTCGCAGACGGGCAGGTGGGTGACCTCTGTGACCGAAGTGCCACCGGCCGCGACGGCCCGTCGGTGCCGGTAACCAACTGCTGTGCCGTCCCGAGCCGTTGACAAAGTCGATACGCGGTAGAAACCTGTCACCTCAGCGCTGCAAAAGATTGACGAAATCACTCAACTTTTGGATTTGAGAGCGGGCCTGGCTTCTCCTCGGCTTCTTCCGGGCCTGCCGACCACCACCGCCCACCAGGCGCACCGGCCCCTACTGCCCGACGCTCACCGCCGCTCGGCGCTCCCGTGCCTCGGCGTGCGGTGTGCGCCGGGCCACGCGCGGCGGGCCGGTGGCCCGGGCACTCAGGGAAAGGAACGAGAGAGCCTCATGAGAGGAAGACATCCGGGCCGGCGGGTATCCGTCGGCCTCGTGACGGCGGGTCTGCTCACGGCGGGCGCGCTCCCCGTGACCGCCCACGCGGCCACGGCGGAGGGCCCGAACCTGGCGCTGGGCCGACCGGTGACGACAGGCGGGGCCCTCGGCGGCTACCCGGCGAGCAATGTCACCGACGGCAGCCAGGCCTCGTACTGGGAGGGGCCCACGGGCTCGTTCCCGCAGTGGGTGCAGATCGACCTCGGGACCAGATCCGAGCTCGACGACGTCGTACTGAAACTCCCCGCCTCCTGGGAGGCCCGCACCGAGACCATCAGCGTCCAGGGCAGCACCGACGGCCAGGCGTTCTCCACCCTCTCGGCGGGCGCCGCGAGGAACTTCTCCCCGAACGCCGCGGGCACCGTGGCCGTCGGCGTCGACGGGGAGGCCCGGTACGTCAGGGTCCAGGTGACCGGCAACACGGGCTGGAACGCGGCCCAGTTGTCCGAGGTGGAGGTCCACGGCGACGCCGGGGGAGGGGATCCCGGGACCCCGCCCGCCGGCACCAACCTCGCCCTGCGCAAGCCGATGGAGGCCTCGTCGACCACCCAGAACTACGTCGCCGCCAACGCCAACGACGGCAGCACATCCACCTACTGGGAGGCGAGCGGCCAGCCGTCGACACTGACCACCCGGCTCGGTGCGGACGCCGACCTGAGCGGGGTCGTCGTCAAGCTCAACCCCGACCCGGTCTGGAGCACCCGCACGCAGAGCATCCAGGTACTCGGCCGACGGGCAGGCGCCACCGATTTCACCTCCCTGAAGAGCCGTGCCGACTACACCTTCAGCCCGGCGCAGAACAACAACACGGTGACCATCCCCGTCTCCGGCCGGTACGCGGACGTGCGCCTGGAGTTCTCCGGCAACACCGGCGCCGGCGGGGGACAGGTCGCGGAGTTCGAGGTCATCGGCGCGGCCGCTCCCGCACCCGACCTGACCGTGACCTCCCTCACCTGGTCACCCGCGGCGCCCTCCGAGTCGGACTCGGTCACCGTCGAGGCCACGGTCCGCAACGACGGCAGTGCCGCCTCGCCCGCGACCACGGTGGACGTCAGCCTCGAGGGCACCGTCGCCGGCAGCGCCGCTGTCGGCGCGCTCGCCCCAGGCACGTCGGTGAAGGTGCCCGTGCACGTCGGCAAGCGGCCCATGGGCAGCTACACCGTCTCCGCGGTCGTCGATCCCTCCGACTCCGTCGCCGAACTCGACAACAGCAACAACAGCCGCAACGCCGGCTCGAAACTGGTCGTCGGCCAGGCACCGGGCCCGGACCTCGAGGTCACGGGCATCACCACCAACCCGCCCAGCCCCGCCGTCGGAGCCAAGGTCGGCTTCACCGTCGCCGTGCGCAACCGGGGCACGAGCCCCGTGCCCGCCGGATCGGTCACCCGGCTCACCGTCGGCGGCACCACCCTGAACGGCACCACCGGCGCCATCGCGGCCGGTGCCACCACGAACGTGGCCATCAGCGGCGACTGGACCGCGACCAGCGGGGGAGCGACACTCACCGCCACCGCGGACGCCACCTCCGTCGTCCAGGAGACCAACGAGGACAACAACACCTTCGCCCGCTCGCTCGTCGTCGGCCGCGGCGCCGCCGTGCCGTACGTCGAGTACGAGGCGGAGGGCGGCCGTTACAACGGCACCCTGCTCAAGGCGGACGCCAAGCGGACCTTCGGGCACACCAACTTCGCCACCGAGTCCTCCGGACGCCGGGCGGTCCGGCTCGACTCGGGCGGACAGTACGTGGAGTTCACCTCCACCACGCCGTCCAACTCGGTCGTCGTGCGCAACTCGATCCCGGACGCGGCCGGCGGCGGCGGACAGGAGGCGACGATCAGCCTCTACGCGAACGGCGAGTTCGTCCGCAAGCTCAACCTGTCGTCCAAGCACAGCTGGCTCTACGGCACCACCGACGACCCGGAGGGCCTGACCAACCGCCCCGGCGGTGACGCCCGGCGCCTGTTCGACGAGTCCCACGCCCTGCTCACCGAGACCTACCCGGCGGGCACCACGTTCCGCCTCCAGCGCGACGCCGGCGACAACGCCGCCTTCTACGTCATCGACCTCGTCGACCTGGAGCAGGTCGCCCCCGCGGCCGCCAAGCCCGCGGAATGCGTCTCCATCACCGACTACGGAGCCGTGCCCAACGACGGCCTCGACGACGCGGACGCCATCCAGCGTGCCGTCACGGCGGACCAGAAGGGGGAGATCCCCTGCGTCTGGATCCCGGCGGGCCAATGGCGCCAGGAGAAGAAGATCCTCACCGACGACCCGCAGAACCGGGGCCAGTACAACCAGGTCGGCATCCGCGACGTCACCCTGCGCGGCGCCGGCATGTGGCACTCCCAGCTGTACTCGCTGATCCAGCCGCAGGACGCGGGCGGCATCAACCACCCGCACGAGGGCAACTTCGGGTTCGACATCGACGACAACACCAAGATCTCCGACATCGCCGTCTTCGGCTCCGGCACCATCCGCGGCGGAGACGGCGGTGCCGAGGGCGGCGTTGCGCTCAACGGCCGCTTCGGCAGGAACACCAGGATCACCAACGTGTGGATCGAGCACTCCAACGTCGGAGCCTGGGTCGGCAGGGACTACTCAAACATCCCCGAGCTCTGGGGCCCCGCCGACGGCCTGGAGTTCAACGGCGTACGCATCCGCAACACCTACGCCGACGGCGTCAACTTCTCCAACGGAACCCGCAACTCGACCGTCTACAACTCCTCCTTCCGCAACACCGGCGACGACGCGCTGGCCGTGTGGGCCAACAAGTACGTGAAGGACACCTCCGTCGACGTCGGCCACGACAACCATTTCCGGAACAACACCGTCCAGCTGCCCTGGCGGGCCAACGGCGTGGCGATCTACGGCGGTCATGGCAACACCGTGGAGAACAACCTGATCTCCGACACCATGAACTACCCGGGGATCATGCTGGCCACCGACCACGACCCCCTGCCCTTCTCCGGTCAGACCCTCCTCGCCAATAACGGCCTGTACCGCACGGGCGGGGCGTTCTGGGGCGAGGCCCAGGAGTTCGGCGCGATCACCCTCTTCGCCCAGGGTCAGGACATCCCCGGCGTGACGATCCGCGACACCGACATCCACGACTCCACCTACGACGGCATCCAGTTCAAGACGGGCGGCGGCGCCATGCCCGACGTGCAGATCAGGAACGTCACCATCGCCAAGTCCAACAACGGGTCCGGAATCCTCGCGATGGGCGGGGCGCGCGGCAGCGCCACCCTGGCCAACGTGACGATCACCGACTCGGCCCAGGGCGACCTGGTGAAGGAACCCGGATCACAGTTCACGTTCAACGGCTCGGCCGACGGATCCGCCGCCTCGCGCGGCTGACCACGGCATCACCGAGGTGGGGGGGGGGCCGCCCCCGCCCCCCCCCCCCCCCCCCCCCCCCCCCCCCCCCCCCCCCCCCCCCCCCCCTGGGTGCGCCGGGGGACCGCCCGGGGGCGCTGGAAGGACCGGACCACGCCCGGCGGCGCCCCCCCCGCCCCCCCCCACCGCACCCCCCACCCATCCCACCGCCGTGCCCCGCCGCCCCGGCGGGGCCGAGATCGGGGACGCATGACAACCCGCAGACGACCGTCACGGAGCCTGTGCGCCGTGGTGACCACCGGCCTCCTGCTCCTGGGCGGCCCCCTGGTGACCTCCGCGTCGGCGGCCGGCGGCCCCAATGTCGCCGCCGGCGACCCCACCGCCGCGAGCAGCTCGCACAGCGAGTACGGGGCCGCGAACATCACCGACGGCAACCAGGGCACCTACTGGCAGAGCGCCGGCAGCGAACTCCCCCAGTGGGTCCAGACGGACCTCGGCACCACCACCCGTATCGACGAGGTGGTCCTCAGACTGCCCGCCTCCTGGGAACGGCGCAGCCAGACCCTGGCGGTGCAGGGCAGCGCCGACGGCATCAGCTTCACCACCCTCAAGGCGTCCGCCGCCTACTCCTTCGAACCCGGCTCGGGCAACACCGTCACGGTGAGCTTCCCCGCCACCCGGACCCGGTTCGTGCGGGTGGCCGTCACCGCCAACACCGGCTGGCAGGCCGCCCAGTTGTCCGAGCTGGAGGTGCACTCCGCCGGGGAGTCATCCGTCAACCTGGCCCGCGGACGCACCTTCACGGCCAGCAGCCGGACGGAGGTCTACAGCCCCGCCAACGCCGGCGACGGCAACAAGGCCACCTACTGGGAGAGCCGCAACAACGACCTCCCCCAGTGGCTGCAGACCGACCTGGGTTCCGCCGTGCGCGTCGACCGCGTCGTCCTGCGCCTCCCCGACGGCTGGGGCGCGCGCACCCAGACCCTGAAGATCCAGGGCAGCACCAACGGATCGGACTTCACCGACCTGACCGCGAGCGCGACCCACACGTTCGCGCCGTCGGAGGGCAACTCGACGACCATCTCCTTCGACGCCGTCACCACTCGCCACGTCCGCGTCCTGGTCACCGCCAACAGCGTCCAGCCCGGCGCCCAGGTGTCCGAGCTGGAGGTCTACGGGCCCACGACCGGCGACACCCAGGCGCCCTCCGCGCCGCCGCGCCTGACGCTCACCGAACCAGGCACCGGCCAGATCCGCCTGACCTGGGACGCGGCCACGGACGACACCGGCGTGACCGCCTACGACGTCTACGCCGACGGCGACCTGCTGACCTCGGTCGGCGGGAACGTCACGACGTACACCGACACCCGGCCCGCGGGCACCCGTGTCAGCTACTTCGTGCGTGCCAGGGACGCGGCGGGCAACCAGTCCGCGAACAGCGACACCGTGACCCGCGCGGCCGACGACGGCGACACCGAGGCCCCCACCGCCCCCGTGAACCTGTCCCTCACCGAGCCCGAGGCCGGCCGGATCCGGCTCACCTGGGGCGCCTCCGCCGACAACAGGGCCGTGACCGGCTACGACATCTACGCCAACAACATCCGGCGCGCCTCCGTCGCCGGTGACGTGACCACCTGGACGGACACCCAGCCCGCCTCCGCGACCGTCACCTACACCGTGCGCGCCAGGGACGCGGCGGGCAACCAGTCACCGCCCGGCAACCAGGTGACCCGCAACGGCAGCGGAGCCGACGCCGACCTGGCGGTGGGCAAGCCCATCGAGGCCTCCTCCGTGATCCACACGTACGTCGCGGCCAACGCCAACGACAACAACACGGCGACGTACTGGGAGGGCGGCGCGGGAACCTACCCGAACACCCTCACCGTCAAGCTGGGCGCCAACGCGGACGTCGACCGGCTGGTGCTGCGCCTCGACCCCGACTGGGGCGGCCGCACCCAGACCATCGAGATCCAGGGCCGGGAGCAGAGCGCGACCGGCTTCACCCCGCTGGTCGCCGCCAAGGACTACGCGTTCACCCCGGCCGGGCGGAACACCGTCACCGTCCCGGTGGGCAAGCGCACCGCCGACGTGCGGCTGCGCTTCACCGCCAACAGCGGCGCGACGGCCGGACAGATCGCCGAGTTCCAGGTCATGGGCGTCGCCGCGCCCAACCCCGACCTGGAGGTGACGAAGCTGACCACGTCACCGGCGGCGCCCGTGGAGTCGGACCACATCACCGTCTCCGCGACCGTCCGCAACAGCGGGGCGGCCGACGCCCCGGCCAGCAGGCTCGCCGTGCGGCTCGGCGGCTCCACCGTGGCCACCGCGCAGGTAGGGGCGCTGGGAGCGGGGGAGCAGACCACGGTCACCGCGTCCCTCGGCAACCGCGAGGCGGGGACCTATCCGCTGAGCGCCGTGGCCGACGACGGCGACGCGGTGATCGAACAGAACGAGACCAACAACACCTACACCGGCCCGGACGCGCTGGTCGTCAAACCGGTCGCCAGCTCCGACCTGGTCGTCGCGGCGGTGAGCACGTCTCCGTCGTCCCCGGCCGCCGGGGACGACGTCACCTTCCGCGTCGCCCTGAAGAACCAGGGCACGGTGGCCTCCGCGGGTGGCGACCACCGGATCACCCTCACCCTGACCGACAGCAAGGGCGCGATCGTCAGAACCCTGACAGGCACCCACACCGGCGTCATCGCTTCCGGCGCCACCACCACCGCCGTCACCCTCGGCTCGTGGAAGGCCGTCAACGGGTCGTACAGCGCCAAGGCCGTGGTCGACCCCGACGCGGCGGAGATACCGGCCAAGCGGGACAACAACACCTCCACCAAGCCCCTGTTCGTCGGGCGCGGCGCCAACATGCCGTACGACATGTACGAGGCCGAGGACGGCTCGCTCGGTGGCGGCGCCAGGGTCGTCGGGCCCAACCGGACCGTCGGCGATCTCGCCGGCGAGGCCTCGGGCCGCAAGGCGGTCACCCTGACCGGCACCGGTCAGTACGTCGAGTTCACGACCCGGGCCACCACCAACACCCTGGTCACCCGCTTCTCGATCCCGGACGCGCCGGGCGGCGGCGGCATCGACTCGACGATCAGCGTCTACGTGGACGGCGTCAAGAAGAAGACGCTGCCGCTCACGTCCCGCTACGCCTGGCTGTACGGGGCGGAGGCCGCGCCCGGGAACTCGCCCGGCTCCGGGGCGCCGCGCCACATCTACGACGAGGCGCACCTCATGTTCGACCAGACCGTGCCCGCGGGGTCGAGGATCCGGCTCCAGAAGGACGCCTCGGACTCCACCACGTACGCCTTCGACTTCGTGAACCTGGAGCAGGTGGCGCCCGTAGCCAACCCGGACCCGGCCACGTACGCCGTACCCGCCGGACTCACCCACCAGGACGTGCAGAACGCCCTGGACCGGGTGCGCATGGACACCTCGGGCAAGCTCGTCGGCGTGTACCTGCCGTCCGGGGACTACCAGACGTCCAGCAAGTTCCAGGTGTACGGCAAGGCGGTCGAGGTCGTCGGCGCCGGGCCGTGGTACACCCGGTTCCACGCTCCCGAGGGGCAGTCGAACACCGACATCGGCTTCCGGACCGAGGCCACCGCCAAGGGCTCGTCCTTCGCCAACTTCGCCTACTTCGGCAACTACACCTCGCGCATCGACGGGCCGGGCAAGGTCTTCGACTTCCAGAACGTGTCGGACATCGTCATCGACAACATCTGGAGCGAGCACATGGTGTGCCTGTACTGGGGTGCCAACACCGACCGGATGACGATCAAGAACTCCCGCATCCGCAACACGTTCGCCGACGGCGTCAACATGACCAACGGGTCGACGGACAACCTGGTCTCCAACAACGACGCCCGGGCGACCGGCGACGACAGTTTCGCGCTGTTCTCGGCGATCGACGCCGGCGGCGCGGACATGAAGAACAATCTCTACGAGAACCTGACGACCACGCTGACCTGGCGTGCCGCCGGTGTCGCCGTGTACGGCGGCTACGACAACACCTTCCGCAACATCCGTATCGCGGACACCCTGGTGTACTCCGGCATCACCATCTCGTCGCTGGACTTCGGCTATCCGATGAACGGCTTCGGGACCGCCCCGACCACCTTCGAGAACATCTCGGTCGAACGGGCCGGCGGGCACTTCTGGGGCGCGCAGACCTTCCCCGGCATCTGGGTCTTCTCCGCCTCGAAGGTCTTCCAGGGCATCCGCGTCAACCACGTGGACATCGTCGACCCCACCTACAGCGGCATCATGTTCCAGACGAACTATGTGGGCGGGCAGCCGCAGTACCCCGTCAAGGACACCGTCTTCACGGACGTCACCATCACGGGGGCGCACAAGAGCGGTGACGCCTACGACGCCAGGTCCGGTTTCGGCCTGTGGGCCAACGAGATGCCGGAGCAGGGGCAGGGCCCGGCGGTCGGCGAGGTCACCTTCAACGGGCTGAAGCTCGAGGACAACGCCGTGGACGTCCGCAACACGACCTCGACCTTCAAAATCAACATCAACACTTAGCCGAGCCGTCCCCGTCGCAGATCGGCCATGTGTAGCGCAAACCCTTGCGGGGGTTTGCGCTACGCTTGCGTGTATGACGCGACGACTTGCTCAAGTGGCGAAGAAGGTGGGAGTCAGTGAGGCCACGGTCAGCCGGGTCCTCAACGGCAAGCCGGGGGTGTCGGAGGCGACACGGCAGTCGGTGCTGACGGCGCTGGACGTCCTGGGGTACGAACGTCCGACGCAACTGCGGGGGGAGCGGGCCCGCCTGGTGGGGCTGGTGCTGCCGGAGCTGCAGAACCCCATCTTCCCGGCGTTCGCCGAGGTGATCGGCAGCGCGCTGGCGCAGCAGGGGCTGACGCCGGTGTTGTGCACGCAGACGAAGGGGGGTGTGTCCGAGGCCGACTACGTGGAGCTGCTGCTCCAGCAGCAGGTCTCGGGCGTGATCTTCGCGGGTGGGCTGTTCGCGCAGGCGGACGCGCCGCACGAGCACTACCGGCTGCTGGCCCGGCGGCGCATCCCCGTCGTCCTGATGAACGCGGCCATCAAAGGGCTCGACTTCCCCAGCGTCGCGTGCGACGACGTGGTGGCGACCGAGCAGTCCTGGCGCCATCTCGTGTCGCTCGGCCACGAGCGGATCGGGCTGGTGCTCGGCCCTTCGGACCACATCCCCTCCCGTCGCAGGCTCCGGGCCGCCGCCCGGGCCGCCGGCGGCTTCCTGGCCGACGAGTTCGTGCAACGGTCGATGTTCTCCCTGGAGGGCGGCCAGGCGGCCGCCTCGCGGCTGCTGGACGAGGGGGTGACGGGCATCGTGTGCGCCAGCGACCCCCTGGCCCTCGGAGCGGTCCGGGCCGCCCGCAGGCGGGGTCTGAGGGTGCCGGAGGACGTGTCCGTGGTGGGGTACGACGACTCCGCGTTCATGACGTGCACCGAGCCGCCGCTGACCACGGTGCGCCAGCCGATCGAGGCGATGGGGCGCGCCGCGGTCGAGTTGCTGGCCACTCGGATCCAGGGCGGCGACGTGCCCCACGACGAGTTGCTGTTCGAACCGGAACTGGTGGTTCGTGCGTCGACCGCCCAGGCCGCGGGTCTGCGGGCCGCCACCACCCCTGCCGTCGTCGACCTGGTGGCCGGTGACTGACGGGCTTTTCGTCCGGTTGAGCGTCCGTTCTGTCTCGGTGCACCGAGGTCTTGTCAAACAATTACGACATCAGCGTGAGATCTTGCGTTCACTTGTTCGTGGTGGTTGAGTGAGCGGCGCCCCGCAACGCATCGGCGACGGGGCGCCTTCCTCGTTCATGCCCGAAGGGGTCCACCCATGAGAAGTGCTCGGCTGTCCGGTGTCCGCAGTGTCGGCGCCATGACCCTTGTCTCCACGCTCATGCTCACCGCGCTCGCCGCCTGCGGAACGAGCAGCAGCGACGACGGCAACGGTTCCTCGAGCGGAGGGTCCTCGGACCCGGCAGCTCCGCTGGACCCGAAGACCAAGGTCACGCTCACCATCGACTGCATGCCCCCGACGGCCAAGGCGGCCGAGCTCAAGGAGTGGAAGGAGGACGTCGAGGAGTTCAACAAGACCTACCCCAACGTCACCATCCAGGGCCGCTCCACCCCGGGCCAGTGCCTGGAACCCCCGCGGTTCACGGCCATGCTGAAGGCCAAGTCGCAGCCGGACGTCTTCTACACCTACTTCACCGACCTGCCGCAGGTGCTGGACAACGACGGAGCGGAGGACATCACCGCGTACGTCAACGACAGGACGGTGCCGCTGCTGAAGGACATCGACCCGGACGTCCTCGCCTCGCTCAAGAGCGACGGCAAGCTCTACGGCCTGCCCACCAGCAACTACACCATGGGCCTGCTGATCAACCGCAAGCTCTTCGAGCAGGCCGGCCTCGACCCCGACACACCTCCGCGCACCTGGGAGCAGGTCCGCACCGCGGCCGGGAAGATCGCCGGCCTCGGCAACGGCATCGCCGGCTTCGGCGAGTACAGCGCCGGAAACACCGGCGGCTGGCACTTCACGGCGCACATGTACAGCCTGGGCGGCGACGTCGTCGACGCGAGCGGCAGGAAGGCGGCCTTCAACGACGCCCTGGGGCACCAGGTCGCGCAGAACCTGCACGACATGCGCTGGCAGGACGACAGCATGGGCAAGACGCAGCTGCTGAAGTGGGGCGACCTGCAGAAGCAGATCGCCACCGACAAGCTCGGCATGTTCCTCGCGGCGCCCGACGACATCGCCTACATGGTCCAGCAACTCGGCGCCAAGTACGAGAACTTCGGCATGGGCCCGATCCCCGGTGAGAAGAACACCCTCGCCGGCGGCAACAGCTACATGATCAAGAAGGGCATCTCCGGCGACAAGGTCAAGGCCGCGATCGCCTGGCTGAACTTCAAGAACCTCTCCGTCGGCAAGGGCCAGTTCGACTGGGAGCGCACCAAGGCCGACAATCTGCCGGTGGGCATCCCGCAGCCCAACTTCTGGACGGGTGAGTCGAAGACCAAGGACGACGCCGCCCGCAAGCAGAACGCCACCATGCCGGTCGCCAACTTCAAGTCCTTCATGGACAACCCGGTCGCGGGCAAGGCCGAGCCGCCGAAGGCCCAGGAGATCTACAAGGTCCTCGACAACGTGATGTCCGGGATCCTCACCAACGAGGACGCCGACATCGACAAGCTGCTGGACACCGCCGAGAGCCAGGTCAACCAGGTGCTCGCCCACCAGTGAGCGCACCCCGGCGGGGCGGCGCGACCGCCCCGCCGGACGCCGCCCCCAGGGGCGCGGACCCGACCACCTGTGGCATCCGGGGCGACGCCCCGGCGGACCAGTCAAGGAGCGACGATGTCGGCCCCCAGCATGACCCCGAGCAAGGCGGCCAGTCACCGCCGCACCCCGCCGCACGCGGCGGCCCCAGAGCCACCGGGCGGCCGCTTCGCCAAGAGCCTGCGGCGCAACCTCACGGCCCACGGCTTCCTGATCGGCGCGGTGCTCTGCTTCGCCGTGTTCTCGTGGTACCCGATGATCCGCGAGTTCTTCCTCGCCTTCCAGAAGACGGACAACGGCGACGTCAGCTGGGTGGGGCTGGACAACCTCACCACGGTGTTCAACGACCCCGCGTTCTGGCAGGCGTGGCGCAACACCCTGCTCTTCACACTCCTCGCCCTGGTCTTCGGCTTCGCCGTACCGTTCGTCGTCGCCGTCGTGATCAACGAGTTCCGGCACGGCAAGGGATACCTGCGGCTGCTCGTCTACCTGCCGGTGATGCTCCCGCCCGTCGCCTCGGTCCTGCTGTTCAAGTACCTGTACGACCCGGGGTACGGGCTGCTCAACGAGGTGTTCGGCTTCCTCGGTCTGCCCGCGCAGCAGTGGCTCCAGGACCCGGACACCTCGATGCTCTCGATCGTCATCGCCTCCACCTGGATGAACATGGGCGGTGCCGCCCTCATCTACCTCGCAGCCCTCCAGGGAATTCCCGGGGAGCTCTACGAGGCGGCGGAGCTGGACGGGGCCGGGGTGCTGCGCAAGATCTGGCACGTGACCATTCCGCAGACGCGGCTGATCCTCTCCCTGATGCTGCTGATGCAGGTCATCTCCACCATGCAGGTCTTCGTCGAGCCCTTCCTGCTCACCGGCGGAGCCGGCCCCGAGGGGTCCACCACCACCGTCGTCTACCTCATCTACCAGTACGCCTTCAACTTCAACGACTACGGCGCCGCGGCAGCCCTGGGGCTGCTCCTGCTCGTCATCCTCGCCGGCTTCTCTGCGGCATACGTCAAGCTCAACCGCGCCGAGAACGAGTAGGAACCGGAGCCCCGGCATGTCCACACGCACGCTCATCTCACCGGCCCAGCTCGCCAGGCCCCGCGGCAAGGCCGTCTACTGGGTGACGTTCACCGTCGTCGTCGCCGGCTTCACCCTCGTGTTCCTCGGACCGCTGTACTGGATGATCTCCAGCGGCTTCAAGGACACGCAGGAGGTGATCCAGACCCCGCCGACACTCGTCCCCGGCTCCTTCGAGCCGGACAACTACTCCAGGGCCTGGGAGGTCATGGACCTGGCCAAGCTGCTGTTCAACACCCTTTACTACGCGTTCGGCGCCCTGGCCTTCCAACTGGTCCTCGACGTCGCCGCGGCGTACTCGCTCTCCAAGCTCCGTCCCGTCTTCGGCAAGGCCGTCCTCGGGGCGATGCTGGCGACGCTGATGATCCCCGCGACCGTCCTGGTCGTCCCCCAGTACCTCACCGTGCTCGACGTGCCCGTCGTCGAACGCAACCTCCTCAACACCCCCTGGGCCATCTGGCTCCCGTCGGTCACCAACGCGTTCAACATCTTCCTGCTGAAGCGGTTCTTCGACTCGATCCCCAAGGAACTGCTGGACGCGGCCGCCATGGACGGCGCGAGCCCGATGCGCACGCTCCGGTCGATCGTCCTGCCGATCTCCCGCCCGATCCTCGGCGTGGTCTCCATCTTCGCGATCGTCGGCGTCTGGAAGGACTTCCTCTGGCCGATGCTCACCCTGCCCGACCCGGCCATGCAGACCCTGAACGTCGGCATCTACTCGCTCTCCAACGGCGTACCGATGAACGTGCTGATCGCCGCGCTCACCATCGCCTCACTGCCGACGCTCCTGATCTTCCTGATCTTCCAGCGCAACATCATGAGCGGCCTCACCGCCGGCGGGCTCAAGGGCTGACCCATCCGGAGCCCCGCACCCCGCCTCTCCCAAGCCTTCGCCGCCGACCCGTCCGCCGCCCCGCTTCCGGGCCGGCGGCGAAGACCCACCCTGCCCGAAAGGACCGCACCCGTGGCAGCCCCTCTTCCGCCCCGCACCGACGACTGGTGGCGCGACGCCGTCATCTACCAGGTGTACCCACGCAGCTTCGCCGACGGCGACGGCGACGGCACCGGGGACCTCGCGGGCGTCCGGGCGAGACTGCCCTACCTCGCCGGTCTCGGCATCGACGCCGTGTGGTTCACCCCCTGGTACGCCTCCCCCCTGGTCGACGGCGGCTACGACGTGGCCGACTACCGCACCATCGACCCCGCCTTCGGCACCCTGGACGAGGCGGAGAAACTCATCGCCGACGCCGCCGAACTCGGCATCCGCGTCATCGTCGACATCGTCCCCAACCACGTCTCCGACCAGCACGCCTGGTTCCGCGCCGCCCTCGCCGCCGGCCCCGGCAGCCCGGAGCGGGAGCGCTTCCACTTCCGGCCAGGCCGGGGTGAGAACGGCGAACTCCCGCCCAACGACTGGCCCTCGCAGTTCTCCGGCGCCACCTGGACGCGGGTGCCCGACGGCGAGTGGTACCTGCACCTGTTCACCCCCGAGCAGCCCGACCTGAACTGGGCCCACCCCGACGTCCGCCGCGAGCACGAGGACATCCTCCGCTTCTGGTTCGCCCGGGGCGTCGCCGGCGTGCGCATCGACTCGGCGGCCCTGCTCGTGAAGGACCCCGCGCTCGCCGACTTCGAGGAGGGCGTCGACCCCCACCCGTACATCGACCAGGACGAGATCCACGACATCTACCGTTCCTGGCGGTCGATCGCCGACGAGTACGGCGCCGTGTTCGTCGGCGAGGTCTGGCTGCCCGACGCCGAGCGCTTCGCCCGGTACCTGCGCCCCGACGAACTGCACACCGCCTTCAACTTCAACCTCCTCACCTGCCCGTGGGACCCCGACCGGCTGCGCGCCACCATCGACGCGACCCTCGCCGAGCACGCTCCCGTCGGCGCCCCCGCCACCTGGGTCCTCGCCAACCACGACGTCACCCGGACGGTCACCCGCTACGGCCGCGCCGACACCGCGTTCGACTTCGCGACCAAGGCGTTCGGCACCCCGACCGACCTGGCGCTCGGCACCCGCAGGGCACGCGCCGCCGCCCTGCTGACCCTGGCCCTTCCCGGCTCGGTCTACCTCTACCAGGGGGAGGAACTGGGGCTGCCGGAAGCCGACATCCCCCTGGACCGCATCCAGGACCCCATGCACTTCCGCTCCGGTGGCACCGACCCGGGACGCGACGGCTGCCGGGTGCCGTTGCCGTGGACGGCCACGGCACCCTGGTGGGGATTCGGTTCGGCGACGGAACCGTGGCTGCCGCAGCCCGGTGACTGGGCCCGCTACGCCGTCGACCGGCAGCTCGACGACCCGGGGTCGATGCTCACGCTGTACCGGGAGGCCCTGGTGCTGCGCCGGACCGGCAAGGGCTTCGGAGACGGCCCCATGACCTGGCTGCCCGCCCCGGAGGGCGTCCTGGCCTTCAGCCGGACGGACGGCCTGGTCTGCGTGGTCAACCTGTCCGGCGAACCGGCCGGCCTGCCCCCGCACGAGCGGATACTGCTCTCCAGCGCCCCGCTCGCCCCCGACGGCCTCCTGCCGTGCGACACGGCGGTGTGGCTGCGGACCGGGCGCCGTGCACGGACATGAGGGCACCGCGCGAGGGCACCGCGCACCGCCCGGCCGGCCTCCGGCCGGGTCGCCTGCGGGTACGGCGTCATGTGGAGCGGTCGAGTCCGTCGTGCGCGTCGGCCGCCGCTCCCCGGCCGGACACGGCCGACGGCATGGGCGGCAGGCCCGCGGAGAGGCCCGGCAACAGGACGGGTTCCAGCCGTACCCGCTCCTGCCTGCGCAGGTAGCGTTCCAGCTCCGGTGGCCGGTAGTCCGCGTTCCGGTCGTGACGCTCCTTAGCGGGCACCGAGAGGAACTCGTTGCCGTCGGGCTGGCCGTCCTCGCCCACCGCCTCCCCGAGGGGCCGGTGCAGCGGCTCGGCCAGTCGGTACATACCCGTCCGCGAGACGTGGAGAGTGTCCGAACCGTCCGGCCGCACGCGGAAGTCGACGCATTCCGAAGGCCGCATCACCCGCGGCCCGTCCGTGCTCAGCGCCTCGGTGTCGAACTCCAGCCCATGCCTGCGGGCCTGGTCGACCATCCACAGCAGGGCGACGTCGGACAGTCCCGTCTCCCGGTAACCGCCACCGACGTCGCAGTGCACTCCGGCGAACCACACCTGCTTCAGCTCCTGACCCGAGGCGGCGGCACCGGACTTCTGATGCCACAGCGTCGGCCGGAACGCCGAGCGCTGCTCGTCGACGGCCAGCGCGTGGAAGGCCGCCTTGACCCAGCCGCTCAGTTCGGTGTTGTGGAACGCCCAGCGGTGGTTGAAGCGCTCCGCCGCCGGCTGGAGCCATGCCGCGTCCGGAACCGGGACGCCCAGGGCGCCGACCGTGTCCCACACCCCGACGAAACCGATCTCCGTCTCGCGCGCGTACGAGCGGCGGAACAAGGTGGCGGCCGCGCCGTTCGGTTGCTCGATCCGGTCACGGTACAGAGCCCAGGCCTCAGGAATCCGGTCCGCGTGGTCCCGACGCACGATGCCGCTGTTGCGTACCAGCCCCGCGAGGCTGCGGGCCGTGAACGCGCCGCGGCTGAAGCCGAACAGGAACAGTTCGTCGTCGGGCTCGTACGTCTCGACAAGGAACCGGTAGGCGTCGAGGATGTTCCGGGACAACCCCACACCGAACGCGCCGCCCCGCAGGCGCTCTCCCCGCCGGCTGCCGACACCACTGTGGTAGTAGACGCGTTGCTCCGTCCCGGCGACGGGCCCGGGGAGCACGGACAGGGCGACCTTGGCGACGTTCGTCTTGCTCGGCTGGTCGGCGACATTCCATGTCCCGTCGCAGCAGACGACCAGACGCTTGGCCATGACCATCCCTCCTCGCGAAAGCTCGGAACGGCACACAACGCAGCCCCCGTCACGCGTTGTGCGCCGCCTGGTTGTTGCCGTCTCAGGGCCCCGGCCCTACCGCATCACATGGGTCCCGGCCAGAGCGGCGCTCAGACGGTTCTTGATCCGGCCCCGCATCGAGGCCATGGTGAAGCCCTTGGGGTCGATCTTGCCGGGCTGCCATTCCAGGTGGCCGATCACGCTGCGCTCGGTCCAGTGGTGAGCCCGGCAGATGGCGGCGGCCGCCTTCTCGATCGCCTCCAGCTGCTCCTGGGGCCAGGGGTCGACGCCGTCGCCGAGGTTGATCGCCTCGAAGCCGTAGAAGTGCTGGTTGCCGTCGGTGTTGGCCTCGTTGTCGGGCGGCAGGGCGACCTCGTCGATCACCGCGCGCAGTACGTCGTCGTCACCGAGCCCGGCGTGGTTGGCGCGGCCGTTGCCGACCATGTGCACGGTGCCGTCCTTGGCGATGACTCCGTGGCACAACGGCCCGGGCAGGGCGGCGTGGCCGTCGTAGCAGAGCTGGACGCTGCCCGTCGTGCCACTGGTGACCGTGTGATGGATCATCACCCCGTTCACCGGGCCCCAGGGCCCCTTGTGATTGCGGTTGTGGGTGCGCCACGACCGGTGCTCGACGACGGTGAGTCCTTCGGCGCGCAGCGCGTCGAGGAGCCGATCTGCTGACATTGGGGTGGCCATGGCTGTCCTCCTCGGGTTGCCGTGCACAGGAGATCTCCTCGACGGACGGCTCCGCGAGGAGCCCCCGTGACATGAGAGGGTTCCTGTCGACCCCCTGATGGTTCGAGTGTCCCGGCCGAGGCGTCACCGACGTGTGACGGCCGCGTGGCCCGCCGCCGATCGTCACCCTCCGTCGGGGTCGACCAGCATCTCCTCCAGCCATTCCCGGACCACCCGGCACACGGCGTCGACCCGGGTGAGCGTCATGTCGCGCTCGACGCCCGAGGCGATGTCGGCGGTCGCGCGGACGTGCGCGCGCAGGGGGCGGGCGGAGCCTTCCTCCACCCAGACCCGGAGGATCATCACGCCGGTGCTCGAACGTGTCATGCCTTCACCGTGCGGGCCGGCCGTCACCGCGGCGTGACGGGGTGAGACCGGCGACCAGCCGGTGCAGCCGCTCGGTCGGCTCCAGCCCCAGCTCGTCGTGCAGACGGCGTCCGTAGCGTTCGAACGCGTGCAGGGCCTCGGACGGGTTGCCCTGCGCCAGGTGGGCGCGGACCAGACACACCTGGCCGCTCTCGCGCAGCGGATCGGCGTGCACGGCGGCCTGCGCGGCGGTGACGGCGTCGGCATGACGTCGTGCCGTGATCAGCCGTTCGGCCAGCGTCTCCAGGGCGTGCAGTCGCAACTGCCGCCAGTCCTCCGCCTCCAGCAACGCCCAGTCGTCGTACCAGCCGGGCAGCAGGTCCGCCGAGAGGGCTTCGATCGCTTCCAGGACGGAACAGCCGGGGAGCCGGCCGGCCTCGGCGGAGGCAAGGATGTGGAGGGCGGTCCGGCGGGCTCCGTGGAGGTCGACGGTGGTCTCGGGGGCCAGACGTACCTTGGCCGTGCCGATCTCCAGGGCCTGCCGGCCGGCCTGGTGCAGGCGTGCCAGGGCCGATCGGAGATTGGCGTGCGCACTGTGCTCGGGCGACGCCGGCCACAGAGTGCCCGCGATGAGAGGGCGGGGCACTGCCGCACGGGCGCACAGGGCGACGAATGCCAGGACGCGCTCCGACCCCGCCGGGACGGCAGCCGGCTCCCCGCCGACCCAGAGACCGAAGCCGCCCAGGACACCGATGCACGCTCCGGGCCCGGCTCGCCCGGACGGCTCGGCAGCCGCGGCGGGAGCCGGGGAGGACGGAACCGGGAGGACTCGCCGCGGTGCCCGCCGGTCGACCGAGCCGCGATCATCCCGGTGCCCGTTGCCCATAACCTTCCTCTGCCGGAACACAGTTCCGGCACCGCCGGAACGACTGGCGGAGGGCACACCCGCACCGGGTCGGGCGAGGCCCGGGCCTCCGGGCCGAACGTCCCCCGGTCCACGGGCTAGCCCGCGGGTCATAGGTCCAGTCTCCGCTCGGCCAGGGGGCGCGGCAACTCGGGCCCGGGGCGCACGCCTGATCAAACCGGCGCTCGGTGCGTTCGTACGGGGCGTGGTGTCACACGTCGGGCCTGATGCGCTCGAGAGCGCTGTTGGGTGGCGGGTGGAACTGGACAGCCTGTACCCGAAACAGTGCGTCGAGGGGGTTCGTGGTGGCCAGTGGGTTCCAGAGGACGAAGATCAAGCCGATGTTCGACGTCTTCGACGTGGACGGCAACGGCTGTCTGGAGGAGGGGGACTTCGAGGCGCTGGCGGCGCGATGGGGCCGGTTGCCACGGGTGACGGCGGATCCCGAGCTGGCCGCGCGTGTGCGTGAAGTGATCATGGGGTGGTGGCAGCATCTGTCGGTCGCCGCGCACCGGGGCGAGCAGGTCGGCATGGACGAGCTGATGACCGTGGTCGACCGGCTGCCGTCGATGCCGGAGGCCGTCATGGCGACGGCCGACACCATTTTCGACGCGGTGGACGAGAACGGTGACGGGCTTATCTCCCGTGCCGAGCACCAGCGGCTCATCGACACCTGGCACGGCCGCAGGATGGCGACGGGGGATGTGTTCGACCGTCTCGACCAGGACGGCGACGGTTACCTCGGGCGCGCGGAGTTCGCGCTGCTGTGGACGCAGTTCTGGATCAGTGACGATCCGTCCGAACCCGGCAACGTGATGTGCGGGCCCCTGACGCCGGTCGCCTGAGGGCGACTCACCGTCCCCCGGCGCGGCGCCGTACGAGGGACCTCGCCGCCCCCCGCCACTCTGGATGGGCGAAGGTGAACCCGGCGGCGCGCAGCCGACCCGGCACCACCCGACGGCTCTTGAGGAGCAGCTCCGTGTCCGAGCGCAGCGCGAGCGCCCCCAGCTCGGCCATCCAGCGCGTCGCCGGGAGTCCCACCGGCATCCCCCACGCCGTGCGCAGTGCCCGCATGAACGCGCGCTGGGGGAGGGGCCCGGGCGAGGCTAGGTTCACCGGCCCCTCGAGGTCGTCCCGGTCGATCAGGAACTCCACTGCGCGTACGAAGTCCTCGTCGTGGATCCAGGACACGTACTGCGCGCCGCCGGCGACCGGGCCGCCCAGCCCGAGGCGGGCCAGCCACGACAGCACGTCGAAGACGCCGCCCCGGTCGGGGCTCATGACCATCGCCGAGCGCAGCGCCACCTTGCGGGTCGCGGGAGTCGGCGCCTCGGTCTGCGCGCGCTCCCAGTTCCTGGCGATCTCGACGCTGTACGCCCAGTAGTCCGGCACCCCGGCTTCCGAGCCACCGATCACCCCGGCCTCGTCGTGTGCCGTGCCGTAGGTGTGGGCGTAGACCGTCGCCGTACTCATCTGCAGCCAGACGCGCGGTGGCCGCGTGGCGGCGGCGATCGCCTCGCCCACGACCCGCGTCGAATCGACCCGCGAGCCCATCATGGTCCGCAGGTTCTCGGCGGTGTAACGGCACGAGACGCTGCGTCCGGCCAGGTTGATGACGGCATCGCAGCCGTCGATCGCCGCGGCCCAGCGGCCGAGCGTGGCCCCGTCCCAGCCGACGTCACGCGCTCGCGCAGGGCGCCGGGTCAGTACCGTCACGTCGTGACCGGCGGCCGTCAGCGCACGGTCGAGAACCGTGCCCACCTGTCCGGTTCCTCCGGGCAGCACTACCTTCATCGGACCCCCTCGGCTTTCGCTCGGCCTCAGCGTAGCCCTCAATTTTGAACATGTTCAACTCGACGCCCGGCATGCGTGTCGAGCCGACCGGCTCGGGATGCCTCCCCGGCGCGCCGCCGGTCCGATTCGGCGGAGATTTCGTGAAAAGGCGGATACCGGGTTCCCGAAAAGTGGAGCATTCCATGTGCTGCCGGTCATGTGCCGGATCAGCGACATCTCCCCACAGGAGTAGCGGATGAAGCGATTGCGGAGAACACGGCTGCTGGGCCTCGGAGTCATGGCGCTGCTGCTCGGCCTGGTGGCCGCGCCCACCGCGCAGGCGGCGCCGGCCGAGGCGGTGGGGGCACACGCCGCTGCCCCCTCGGCCGTCGAGTGCAGTGGCAGCTGGGACGGCAAGACGTACTGGGCGAAGAGCCCCGCGGGGCGCAGCGGGGGCGGCTACGCGCGCACCTACTGGGACGCCTCGACCAAGCGCAACTGCGCGAAGTTCTGGTCCAGCCCCTACGACGGCCTGGCGTCGAACATCACGCTGTACCTCCACGACGAGAGCGGCGACTATGCCGCCGACCCGCCTCCGGAGCACCCGCAGAACTACCACTACTACGCAGGGCCGCTCTACACCTGGTTCAACGCGACCGGTCACTGCATCCACCTGAGCGGCTCGCTCGTCCGGGGCGGGGCGACCTACCGCCTCAGCACCCCGGACATCCGTTGCGGCTGACGGACCGTCGGTGACGGGCGGCCCGCCGGCCTCGCTCGTCGCATCGGCTGCGGGCCCCCGATCCCTCGGACCAGGCCCTAGAAGGGCTCGGCGGCCCGCAGAAGGCTCTGCGGCAGGTAGGGGGACTCGACGCGGACGGCCCAGCCGCGGCGGCGGGCGTGGCAGGCCAGGGCGAGAACGTCGAGGTCGACGGAGGCATCGGGATCGTCCGCGCGGTCGGCGACCTGGTAGTAGGCGCGGTGGCTCTCGAGGGCGTCGGCCAAGGCCAGGTTGAAACTCTCCTCGTCGCCTTCCACGAGCTGCGACAGCAGCACGGCCGGGGGCATGGCGAAACCCCAGTCCTCGGCCTTCTCGTCCTGCTCCAGCGCGCGCCGCGCGGCCTGCTCGGTGTCGGTGCCGGTCAAGTAGGCATGGAGGGCCTCGCGGTACGCGGTGAAGGCGGATCCGTCCGGGCGGGCGAAGGCGGGTCCGGTGAGTACCAGCGGAGCCAGGTCCTCGCGTGCGCCCGTGATGAGGGCGAAGGCGGTTGCCGTATGCCAGTTGTGGGCGCCGGCTTCTTCGCCCCGCCCGGCCGGGTAGCGCAGCGTGCGGCCGCCGATGGTCACCTCCGCCTCTGTGCCCGGCTCCGCCAGGGCGATACGGAACAGGGCCGCCCCCATCCCGGAGGCCAGCCGAGCGCTGGCGAGCAGGGCGTCCGTGCCCCCGACGGGGTCACCCGCGTGCCACTTGAAGAGCCGCTCCTGATCGCCCATGACCCAGCCGAGCCGCGAAACGGAAAGAGGCTTTCCGTCGGCCGAGGTGAACGCCTTGCGGAGGGCCTCCTCGTACCCGGCCCCGGTCTGCGGGTGCACGGTCCACCGGCAGTCCGGCCGCTCCACCACCAGTGGGCCCGCGGCGAGTGCGGCGACCGCGTCCGGCCGCCGCTTCCGGCCGAACCCCGCGACCCGTGGGCCCCGGGTCGCGAAGCCGGTGATCAAGGCGTGCGGGAGGTAGTCGGTCCGAACGGCCGGCGCCCAGCCCAGAGTCCGGTACGCCAGCACGGCGAGGGCGATGGGGACCAGCGGAAGAAGGCTGCTGGGGGAGGCCGAGGCACTGTGCAGGGCGGAGTGCCCGACCAGGAGGTCGGACATGGCGGCATCGAAGGCATCCCGGTCCTCCGCGGCCAGGGCACGCAGTGTACGCAGCGCCACGCTGTCCGGCCGCTCCGGCAGCGGCTCGCCCGTCTCCTCCGCGCGGGACCGGACCCGGTCCAGGGCCGCGTCGACAGCGGCGAGCTTGTCCCGCGCGCTCGGCGGATACTGCTCGTCGTCGCCGGTGTCGTCCAGGACCACCGCCATCAGTCCGGTGGCCAGCTCGCCGACGGGTGTTCCCTGCACCCGTCCGGCGAACTTCTGCCGGGCGAAGTGGAATGCCTCGCCGTGCACCTTGGCCCTGTCCCGGAGGATCGACAGGCACAGCGCGTCGATCCACACCCCGGGCGTGACGCTCTCCTCGGGGGCGTCCTCGCCGGGGTCGTAGCTCATGCCGAAGTTCACGTACTCCAGGAAGACCTGGAAGCTGCAGTGCGGGTGGTACGCGGCGTAGGCGACGGCACCGGCGGCGGCCTCGGAGGCGTCCTTGAGCGCGGCTCTCGCCTCCGGGGTGTCGAGGTCGGGCGTCTCCACGGAGAGGGCGCCCAGATAGTCGAGGAACTCCTCGGCGATCGACTGCCATTCGTAGGTGGTCATCCGGTCGGCCCGCGACATGGACCGCACCAGCCCCCCGATACGGTTCGTGAAGTCCTCGCGTGCGGCCGACACGACCGCCTCGCCCACCTGATGACGCTCTATCCGCACTGCCCTGCTCCTTGATCGGATCGTGTGGCCAGCGTAGATGCAGGGTCCGACAGCGGACCGGAACCGAGGAAGCCGGGAGCAGCGGCCCGGATGCCGGCCGGACATGCGGACGGCCCGCCGCGAAGCGCGCCGAGCCGTCTGCGTGCGGTGGGGTGCCGTGCCGTCAGGGGGCTATGGCCATGTCGAAGATGTGGACGTTGCCGTTGGACGGGAGCACCACGAACTGGACCTGCTTCGTGGCGTCCAGCGGGACGGAGTGGGCGAAGATCCGGTAGGCGATGCCCGCGTTCCCGTAGCCGTCCTGCCGGTTGCGGCCGTCGGCGGAGGCCACCAGCGTCGCGCCGTGGGCGTCGGCAGGGTCGAAGGACCAGTTGGGGAAGCCGAACGAGCCGCGGCTGCTGGTGCCGTCGGTGTAGTACACCGTGGCTGTACCGGTGGCTCCGCCGGTCACGCCGGAGCCGAGGAAGACCAGCTTGCCGCCCTTGCCGCTCAGTGCGATCGCCTGGCCCGCACTGGAGACGTTGCCCTTGGTGCCGGGAGCCGCCGCCGGCCAGGTCAGTTCGGCACCCAGCGCCTCGACCCGGCCGCCCGGAGTAAGTCCGGCGGCGGCCAGCTTCTGCGCGGAGAAGCTGTTGCCGCCCCCGTCGTAGTTGCCGGGCCCGGTGTTGCTCTCATCCGTAACCCCCACGTTGTTGTAGGCGGCCGAGAGGTCGGAAAGAGGAACGCCGGTGGTCTGGGTACGGGTGGCGGTGGCCGAGCCCAGGCCGTCGCCGCCGGCGTAGGTGGCCGTGGCGGTGAAGCTGCGCAGAGTGAAACCGCCGCGCTGCTCGGGAACCTGGATCCGGAACTCCGTGGAGGCCGAGGCTCCCTGCGCGAACGTTCCGGTGACACCGGCGACGCCCGGCTGGACGGCCCAGCCGACCGGACCCGTGAAGGACACCTTCAGCGACCGCATCTTCCCCGGTCCGGCGTTCTTCACGGTCACCTTCACCGTCGAGATGGCCGGACCGTCCAGGTCGACGGGCGAGATCGACACCTCGGTCCGCGCGGCCGCGGGCTCGGGCGGTGGTTCGGCGGCGGTGGCGGCGGGCGCGAAGGCGAGTGTCACCGCCGCCGCCACCGCCATGGCTCTGAGCGAACTGATCAAGCGGGTCAACTTCACTGACTGCTCCTTCTGTCGGTCGTCCGGGAAGGCGCTCAGGCCACGGGAGGCATGCTCGATTCACGGGAGTCCAGGCCCAGGCGCAGGTTCACCCAGGAGCCGCGGGTGAAGTCCGGGATCGCCACCGGACGGCCGCCCATCGCAAGCGACTTGACGCTCAGCGGGACGGGGGAGCACCAGGCCGCCGAGTCGTAGACGTCGATGTCGGGGACGAGACCGGCTCGCATCAGCTGGACGGTGCGCCACTGCAGCACGTAGTCCATGCCGCCGTGGCCGCCGTTGTTCGCCGCGTCGTCGCCGATCTTCTTCCAGAGCCAGTGGTCGAACTCCTTCCGGTACGCGTCGAAGTCGCGCCAGGAGTGCCCACTGTGGTCGGGCTCGACGTAGATCCGCCCGCCGGTCGACGACGTGCCCGCGTAGTCCTCGAAGATGCCGCGGCTGCCGGCCAGGCTGTTGATGCGGCTGTAGGGCCGGGGTGAGCTGACGTCGTGCTCGGCCCGGATGACGCGGCCCTTGGCGGTGTCGATCAGACAGGTGACCAGGTCACCGTTGATGTAGGTCTCCTTCCACGAGGGATGGGACCTGTCCATGAACCGTTCCCGGTAGTCGGCCAGCCCCTTGGGCTCGGTGGCGGTGGCCCTCAGTACGGTCATGCGGTCGCCGCGGTTGATGTCCATCGCGGCGGCGATCGGTGCGAGGCCGTGCATCGCATAGAAGGAGGCGGTGCTGCGGGTGTGCCACAGGCGCCGCCATGAGTCGGTGTAGTACGTGTCGGAGAACAGCAGTTCACGCAGGTCGTGCAGGTAGCCCCCGTGGCCGTTGGTGACGTCGCCGAACAGCCCGTCGTGGGCCATCTTCAGCATCGCCAGTTCGTTGCGGCCGTAGCAGCAGTTCTCCGAGAGGATCAGATGCCGGCGAGTACGTTCCGAGGTGTCGACGAGGTCCCAGAGCTCGTCGAGTTCGGTGGCGATGGGGAGTTCGACGACGACGTGCTTGCCGGCCTCCAGCGAGGCCTTGCCGTGCTCGTAGTGGAACTCCCAGGGCGTGGCGATGTACACGAGGTCGATGTCGTCCCGCCGCAGCATCTGCGCGTAGGCGTCCTCGGTGCCGCCGTACTCGGCAGGGCGGGGCTTGCCCTGCGCGACGAGGCGGTCGGCGAGCGCCTTGGCACGGTTGGCACGGATGTCGCAGACGGCGGTGACCCGGCAGCCGGGGACGGCTGCCCACCCCTCGCCCATGCCGGACCCGCGGTTGCCGATCCCGATCAGGCCGACGCGGACGGTGCCGTAGGCGTCGAAGGGCACGTTGATCATCGACTTCTGGGCACTGCCGCGCCGGGGCGAGGCGGCCGGAAGCGGCGCGGCGGGATCACCGGGTGCCGCGTGCGCGGCCCCGGCACCGGCCACCATCGCCCCGGTGGCCAACGCACCTCCCAGGAGCAAGCGGCGTGAGACTGCGGGGATTTCGGGCATGGGGACGCTCCTTCGGTCCGCGACCGGGCATCACTGGCGGCAACGACTCTGACGGGACCGACGGAGGCGTGTCAATAGTTGCTCGAAGAGGCGTCACTTCGAACAGAAACAAGCAAGTACCGGTGCGTCAGCACACACGGGTGGTCCGTGGGTCGGCACCGTCACTGTGCGTAGGCGGAATGACGCATCACGACTGCTTTGTCGACTCCGACGGCGTCATCCGTTTTCCGTACGACCCGCGGAGCGACGACAGCGTGACGCATTGGGCGGAGCTGCCCACCCTGCCCGAGGCGATCTTTCCTTGCGGTCAGTTGCGGTCAGTTGCGGCGGGCGAGGGAGGCGCTGAGTGCGGTGGCGAACAGGCACCAGCCCGTATACGGGGCCAGTGCCGCGGCGGCCTTGGGATCGCCGCGCCACACCTGGCGGACGAGCTGGAGGTTGCTCGCGTCCAGCAGCACGGTGCCCCAGACGCCGGCGGTCGGACTGCGGCGGCCGAAGAACAGCCATGTCCACGACGCGTTGAGAGCCAGATTCGCACCGAAGCCGATCATCAGGGCGCGCCGCCGGCGTCCGTCGGCACGGCTCACGGCGTGTCCGGCACTCCACGCGATCGAGGCGTAGAACGGCGTCCACACGGCGGGAAACGCCCAGGCAGGTGGCTGCCAGCCCGGCTTGTCCAGCGATGCGTACCAGGTGTCCGACCGGCCGGCCGCCCGCGCACCTGTCCAGGCGCTCACGGACACCGCGGCGCCGGACACCACGTACGGCCAGCGGCCGGCTGAGAGACGGGAAACGAGTGTGCGCTTCGGTTTCATGCCGTCCGTGTACCCATGCGCTGTGGTTATGGCTGTGAGGGTCCTTGACCGGGCCGGACCCGGCTGCGGCGACGCACCCGGAGGAAGAACGCCCGCACCGGCCGGTCGGTACGTCGAAACCGCGACGGTCGGTCGTCTCCGGATCTCAGCCGAAAATGTCCAGGAGATCCGGCCAGGAGCCGTCGCCGGCGGGGCGGGGCCGCATCGGGACCGGATCCGGATAGGTCTCTGCCGCGACCCGCGCGCGGACGATGTCGGGCCCGCCGCACGCCGCGACCGCGAAGTCGCCGAAAACCCCGGCGAATGCGGCGGGGTCACGAAACTCCACGCCGAACGCTCGGCCGTCCTGCAGGGGCACCCACACCACCCGGTCGAAGCGCCGCCATTCCCGCACCGGCTGGTCGTCCGCGGTCGACCGCTCTTCCAGCCACAGCCGGGCCACGTGCAGCAGGTTGATCCTCTCCATCGGCAGCCGTTTGCGTCGCACCCGCAGTTCCTGCGTCGTCAGCTCGACGCGCTGGTCCTTCTTCGGGTACCAGACGACGCCGATCCCGAACGGCACCCACAGCAGGATCCCGATCAACGGCCAGGCCAGAGCGTCGTCCCACGACCGGAGCAGCCCGCCGTCCAGAAGGTAGAGGGCCCCGAAGACCAGGACCCACTTCGCCGTCATCCGCCAGAACCCCGTGCCCTGCCGGTACAGGACCCGTCGCTTCCCCGTCATCGTCATGCCGGCACGCTATCCGCCGCCCCCACAGCTCACCGTAGGCGCCCTCGACACGTCTCCCACCTCGGAGGCGACACGCTCCGCAGCCACCACACGAGGTGGAACCGGACGCTCTGCCGAGAACACGAATTCCCCTTCACCCAGCGTGCACCTGCCGGCGCTGCCGCGAGAGTGCTTCCCGACCGCCGCCCCAATGCGGTCTCTTACCGCGGCACGACGGCCGCCAGTACGCCCCGCGCGGCCGTACCGTTCGGCCACGTCCACCCGCCGACGAGGTGTCCGGACGACTCCTGAGCAGCCTCCGCCGGCCGCAGGACGCGGGTGACCCGAACGTCGAACCCGCCGTCAGAGCCAGTGCCGTGCACGGTGACGGTCGGGTCGGGGGTGTCGCTCTTGCTCTGGTGCTGCGGCGTCGCCTCACCGCACAGGAGCGCACGCAGCTGCGCCATCACCACCGGGTCGTGGACGCCGTCGTAGACCCATCGGGTGCCGAGGACGCCGTGCTCGGAGGTGCCGATCAGCGCCTCGCCGGGGACGCCCTCCAGCGCCGCGTCGCGGTAGCCCATCGGCACCAGGTACGCCACCGGATCCTGCTCGCCGGTGTGCGCCACGATCATGAACTCGATCCCGACCGCGCCTCGCGGATCGTCCAGACGGAACCCACCGGCGTTGACCAGATCCGCCGTTCCCGCCTTGCCCACGTACCAGCTCTGCTTCGGCAGCCACTCGGCCAGCAACTCCAGCTTGGTGGGCGTCATGGTGGTGCGGTGGATGGAGGCCATGCGAGCTCCCTCACGCGTAGGTCTGGGCCCCGTCCGCCGACGGGGCGTGATCAACCTATAGGAAACGGCAACCTGCTTCCCGAGCGACACCAAGTGGTCGCGCAAACAGCCCCGTTGGCCTCGCGGTCTCACACAGTCGCCTCCCCGTGGCCGACCGCTGAGACACTGGCCCGTTCGGCGACAGCCTATGGATGATGCGTGGACCCGCACGGCGCAATGGGTGCGCCGAGCCGCCACCCAGGGGGCTGGGCGGTGGCCCAGGTGTTTCGACACGCGGTCGAGCGCGGTGCGGCTGCGCGCCTGGTGGACAGCGCCTTCGGCGGCCGGTTGGAGTGGCTCACGCCATCTCCTGCCCACCGTCCGGCCGGAGAGGTCCGATCGGCCCGCTGGTCCGGATGAACCCGCAGACTGTCTTGCCGTAGACGATCACAAGCGCTTCAATGCCCCCACCGTCCACAGAAGGAAACCCGATTCATACCCAGCGAAGGGCTTCTTCTTGACCGCCATACGCGCCACCGCCATCACTGCGGCCGCCTGCGCCACCGTGCTCGCCATTGCGTCGCCCTCGTCCGCGATCAACTCCTACAACGCGACCCCCGCCCCCGAGCGCACCGAGGTCGGCGCCCTCGTGGCCACCTGGGACGACGACGGTGACCCGGCCACCCCGGACCGCGTCGACTGGGTCTGTTCGGGCACGATGATCGACGCGGACACATTCCTGACGGCCGCTCACTGCACAACCGATTGGCCGGACAACGTACGATTCCACGTCTCTCTCAGCCAGGACGTCCAGGCCGACCTGGACGCCGCGGCGAAGAAGTACCCCGGTGACCCCGCCGCACAGGCGAGAGCCGTCGCCGTTCAGGGCACGGCCCACAGCCACTCCGACTACCCGGGACCCGCCGCCGACACGCACGACATCTCGGTCGTCGAGCTCCCGGCCGCGCAGATGAAGGCACGCTGGTCCTTCACCCCGGCCGCGTTGCCGACCGCCAACCAGCTCGCAGCGCTCGGGTCCAAGAAGCTCAACTCCACCGACTGGGTCGTCGCCGGATACGGCACCCAGGAGGCAGTGAACGGACCGGGCGGCCACACTCACCCGGGTGGCGGTGTCAGGATGAAGGCGCCAGTGAGCTTCAACGCCCTCAACGATGCCTGGGTGCGCCTCGCCATGACGGCCCCGCAGGGTAACGGAGGCGCCTGCTACGGCGATTCGGGCGGACCCAACTTCGCCGTCATCGGCGGGAAGCGCATCCTCGCGGCGACGACCATCACCGGCGACAGCCCGTGCTACGCCACCAATGTCACATACCGGCTGGACACTCCGGGAGCGCGCGCTTTCCTGTCGCCGTTCGTGCAACTGCCGTAACCCTCGAAACGCACAGGGCCGGGTGGTGCCGGTGGCATGCCGCGCTGGCGCCCGCCGGCCCACCTCGGCCCCGTCCCCGCCGACAGGCATGAACAGGTGCCGGCCACTTGCCACCGCACCCCCCAAGGTGCGCTACTTCCACGACTGCTACTCGGTCGGCGATGAACGCCTGTAAGGCGTGGGATCCTGGACGGCCTGTCCGCACCTCCCGCCCGACACAGCTCCTCGTGAAATGCTGGGAGCATGATGGGCGGACGGTCTGAGAACCCAGACCTCTGGACGTTTCTGGAATCACTGCACTGTGGTGAGCTCATTTCCGGCACTGTCGCAGCAACCGAACGGTTCGGCGTATTCGTAGCGCTGGACGACGGCCCCGACCACCCGGTCTTTCCCGGCGTCGGGTTCATCACCATCCCCGAACTGTCCTGGCGGCGCATCGAAGCAGCCTCCGACGTCGTGCAGGTCGGACAGCGGGTCTCATGCGAGTTTCTCCAGTTCGACACATGGAACCTGGAGGCCAGACTGTCCTTGCGCGCGACACGGCCAGACCCCTTCCAGACATTCGCCGACGGCATCGCGGTAGGGCAGAAGCTGCACGGCCACGTCACCAAGCTGGTCCCATTCGGTGCCTTCGTCCAGGTCGTCGACGGAATCGAGGGACTGGTCCACTTGCGAGAGCTCACACGGGTGCCCGTGCGAACTCCGTCGGATGCCGTCCAGGTCGGCGACGAAGTCACGGTGGTCGTCACCGAGATCGACCGAGAGCGACGCAGGCTGGCCCTCTCCCGACGACAAGCCTCATCCGAGCAGCAGTGACCCTTCCGTGCAGCCCAGGTCAGACACAGCCGGTGATCTTGGTGAGGAAGTCGGCGTTCGCCCCGAACACGTCGCGGTAGCGGCCCTCGGTTGCCCCGCTCGTGTGGTCCGCAGCGAGGTCCTCAAAGCCGCTCCGGATTCCAACACCGGCTCCTGTTGCCCGCAGTACTGGCACATCAACGGCGGACCGCCGACGACTACGGCCAAAGCGGGGTGGGCGGGTCCTGGCGGCGGGCGAGTGAGGAGAGGAAGGAGTCGACCATTGCGGTCTGCACGTCCAAGGGAAAGCGGTCGGGGTCGAAGAGGGCCTGAACGACGAGGCCGTGGGTGAAGGCGACGGCGGTTGCGGCGAGTTGTTCCGGGTCGGCGGTCGGGGGGAGCTCGCCCGTGTCGCGTGCGGCTTCCAGGTGGGGGCGGATCGTCGAGCGCAGTCGGGTGTAACGGCCGGCCTGCTCCGCGGCGAGGGCGTCGTCGGCGAGGGAGAGGTCCCAGGAGCTGACCCAGATGCGGTTGCGTGCGGTGTCGCCCGAGGTCAGCGGCAGGATGTCAAGGAGCATCGCGCGCACCGTGGCCAGCCCCGGCGCCGGGCGCGCTCGGCGGGGCCGTTGCGCGGTGTCCTTCTCCAGCAGGTCCAGGGCGTGCGTGACGAGGGCCCGCTTGGTCGGGAAGTAGTGCATGAGCATGCCGGTCGAGACGCCCATCGCGGCGGCGACGGCGCGCAGGGTCAGCCCGCCGAACCCCTTGTCGGCGAGGACACGCCACACCGCCTCGGATACGTCCTTGCGGCGGGCTTCACGGTCTCCAGGCGCGGGTGGCATGCTGCTAGCTTACGTACCGAACGCTTGTTACGTACCTGGAGTGTGAGGCCCATGTTCACCCTGCCGCTCGGCGACCGCGCTCAACTCCGCCCCCTGGAACCCTGGCAGGCGCCGGAGTTCCTGGCTCACATCGACCGGGCCCGGGCCACCGTCGACCCGTGGATACCCTGGGCCTCCTTCAGCACCGACCTCGCCTCCGCCACGGCCACCCTTCAGCGCTACGCCGACCGGCAAGCCGCGGACGGCGCCCGGATCCACGGCATCTGGCTGGACGGCAGGCTGGTCGGCGGCGTCATGTTCACCCGTTTCGAGCGCGACTCCGGGGTGTGCGAGATCGGATGCTGGCTGGAGCAGGCGGGCGAGGGGCAGGGGCTGGTCACACGGGCATGCCGGGGCTTGATCGACTGGGCTTTCGAGCACCGCGGGATGTGCCGGGCCGAATGGTGGGCCGCCTCGGGCAATGTCCGCAGCATCGCTGTCGCCCGCAGGCTCGGTATGAGCCGCGACGGTGTGCTGCGGCGGCACTCCGTCCACCAGGGCGAACGGCGCGACATTGAGGTGTGGTCGGTCCTCGCCGAGGAGTGGCCGGCCATCGTCGACGCGTCCGAGGCCGCTGTCCGCGCCGAACTGGACCGGCTGATGGGCGTGTTCGTGGGCGCCTTCGACAACACCGGCGGTAGGCGGCCAGACCTCGGCGTCATCCGTGGCATCTTCGTACAGCAGGGGCGGATCACCGCGAACGTCGGCGAGGAACCCGTGATCTACGACCTCGACGGGTTCATCGCACCACGCCAGAAGATGCTCACCGACGGGACACTTACGGAGTTCTCCGAGTGGGAGGTGGCTGAGCGCACCGAGGTTTTCGGGTCGATCGCCCACCGATTCAGTGAGTACCGCAAGTCCGGGTACCACGACGGCGAGTGGTTCGAAGGGCGCGGCCACAAGACCACCCAGTTCCTGCGCACCCCTGAGGGCTGGAGGATGTCCTCCCTGGCCTGGGACGACGCCCCTGCAAGACCCTGAAACCTGCCCCAGGGTCGGGGTCTCAGGGTGAGGTGCGGCGGGCTTTCAGGGCGGGCATCGTCGGCGGTGGCAAAACACTACGGTGACGTGAGGCCGGCCTGGTTCTTGGCCTCGGTGGTGTCGCCGGGGTCGGGGCCGATCCATTCGCAGACCAGTACGGTGGCATCGTCGTCCAGCTGACCCTTGTGGTACTCCAAGACGGCACGGACGAGCCGATGCAGTGTCTCGGGCACGGGCAGGCCGTCGGCGTTGTGGCGGATGAGGAAGTCGATGAACCGCCGCAGGCCGAACTCCGCATCGCCCGGGCCTCGGGCTTCGGTGATCCCGTCGGTGTAGAGCACGATCCGGTCGCCGGGCTCCAGCTGCTCACGGCACAGGATGGTCTCCAGTCCCAGGCCGGTGCCCATGGGGTGGGCCGGCTGGCAGCGCAGCTCGCTGGTCCACCGTCCCCCGCGGATGATCACCGGCGGGTGGTGGCCACGGTTGACCCAGGTCAGGATGCCGGTGCGGGTGTCCAGGTCGGCGACGACCCCGGTCGTGTAGCGAGTCTGCTTGTACTGCTCGAGCAGGGCCTGCTCAATCTGCTCGGTGATCTCCATGAGACCGGCGTTCTGGCGGCGGGAGTTGCGGCAGGTGGCCATGGCGAGGTTCGCGGTCAGTCCGGCGGCGGTGTCGTGCCCCATCGCGTCGAAGATCGACAGGTGCACGACCGGTCCGGCCGTCGCGTAGTCGAAGGCGTCGCCGCTGATGCGGTAGGCCGGTTCCATCGCCGCGGAGATCACCACCCGGCCATCGGCGTAGGTGCGCGGTGGCATCAGGTGCCACTGCATCTCGGCGGCGATGTTCATCGGCTCCGTACGGGTCAGCCGCGCGTAGGAGTCGCTGTGCCCGCGTTTGCTGACCAGGATCAGCGCCACCAAGGACGCCAGCGCCACCATGTCCTGCCGCACGTGTGCGGTGTCGGCGGCGGGCGTGACGCGCAACACCCCGATCCGCTCGGTGCCGTCCAGCAGCGGCACCCACCAGTGATGCTCCCGCGCGTCGGAGGACCTGTCGGCCAGTACCTCGACGTACTGGTAGGACCGTCCGGGCAGCGTCCCCTCGATCTTCAGCTCGGCTTCCTCATGATCCGCGGCCTGGCCGGCGTCCTCACCGCGCCCGGTGAGCAACCGCAGGGCATGGCGTTGCACGTCCGCGATGTAGATCAGCACCTCGTTCAAGCCCGCTGTTGCCGCGTGCTCGGTGACCCGGGCCGGCAAGAGTTCCAGAGGCATCAGGTGGCTGGCAGCCAGCAGTCCTTCCAGCATTCCCCGGCCATCACGGTTCCGGTCCTCCATAGCCGGCACCCTCTTTCCTCGGCACGGCGTCACTACCAGTCTGCCCGGGGCCAGGTGCCGGGTGCTCGTAATCCACGCTGTGCAAGGGGACGCCTACTCTGAGCAAGGCCGCAAGGCATCGAGCGCTTGCTGTGGGTACCGGGAGCGGTGGTTCTTGAACAGCACGGCCGGGCTTTCGTACCCTCGCTCGATGCGACCCGACGACCTTCCGACCGTTGAACTCGCCTTCCCCGGTCCCGAACGCGACCGTGGTGTGGCGGCGATCCTGAGCGGTCGGAAGACCGCGCTCACGGGTCTCCTGGAGATCTACGAGCACGACGGTGAGACAGTCCCGATGACCGGTCAGCGATTCTCGGTGCTTGATTCCGAAGGGCGTCCCGTCGTCACGATCGAGCTCGTCGACGTGCGCGTCGTCCCCATGAAGGAGATCGACGACGATTTCGCGCGAGCCGAGGGACGCGGCTACTCCAATGTGGCCCAGTGGCGGGCAGCCCACGAAGAGTTCTTCCGCAGCGACGGCGTGAGCGAGTACCTGGGACACACCCCAGTCATTGATCACAACACCCTTGTCGTTGCGGAACGCTTCCGAGTGGTCGAGCCCGAATGACCCGGGTCGTCCGTGACCCGCGTCCGTCCGACTCGAGAAACCTCGGGTCTCGCGAATAGTGCGTTATCTATTCGGCGTCATGCAAAAGCGGTCTCTGCAATGCTGTGCATGGTTGAAGTGCCTGGATCTCACACCGGATGGACGTTCGTCACCAACCATGCGCGTGTGCTGGCGGCCATCGCCGACAATCCGAACGTCCGGATCCGCGACATCGCCGCCCACTGCCGGCTCACCGAGCGCGCCGTCCAGCGGATCATCTCCGACCTCGAGCAGGACGGATACCTCTCCCACATCCGCGACGGCCGCACCAACACCTACCGCATCGAGCCGGACAAGGTGCTGAGGCACCCGGCAGAGGCGGGACTGTCGGTCGCCGCGCTGCTCTCTCTCCTCGTGGAGGACGAGAGCGACCGCGTCCGGGAGCCCGACAGCCACGCGTCCGGCCTGACCGATGTCGGCCACGCGTAAGTGCGGGAAGCCCAGACGCTGGTTCGCGGCACCCGCCTGCCCTCAACCAGCATCACCAGCCGTGACATCGGCATAGGAGGGGGCGAGGGAGGCCCGATCCGCACCCGATGCCGCGAGGGAGGCCACCGGGGCCTGACCAGAGCTGTCAACCAGCGCGGCTGAGACGCTCCGCCGGCACCGCCTCCCGCATACGACCTGCCCGATGGACGAGGCCACGAACGCTGACAGGCAGCGCCCAGCACAGGAGAGGGAAAGCGGCGACCCGTTCCATGCCTCCCATCCCGAGGCCGAAGTAGTGGTGGGAAAGAAACAGCCCGAATGCCGTGATCGCGGTGACTCCCAGCAGGCTGGTGCCCCACCGCAGGGGGGCCGGAGTTCCTTCTGCCAGGCCGACCCCCGCCACGACGAGACCGATGTTGCCCGCTGCCATGATGAAGAGGGCACCCAGGAGATGCTGGTTCTCATTGACGTCCGCAGGAGCCAGCCCAGCCAACACAAAACCCATGCCGGCACTGGCGAACAGAAGCCGGGCCACGACGGCGGCCCCGCTTCTGCGCCAAAGGACACCACCGGTCAGCGCGACGCCAACAACGAGCAGCACTCCCAAGATGACGAAAGAGACGTTCATCAGACCGTGCTCGGGGGAACAGACATACCGCGGCTCAGGGTCTTGCTGCAGAGCGCAGTGAGCGTTGCCCAAGTCGCTGATGTTGTTTCGCGCCCAGCTGTACGGTCTCGCCCAAGCAGACTCGGCGATCGCGTGGATGGCGAGGAACTGCACCACACCCGCGATCCATGCCGAGTACCCGATCCGAACCCTCACCTGTCCACCTTCCGACGCGTGAATCCCGTGCCAACAGACGATCACGCGATGCTGGAGTCAGGCACTCCGACAAGCCCCCTGGGGCAGGGGGGCAGACCCTACTGCGGCCTGGCTCAGGAAATTCCCTGGGGGCCGGCTGGCCGCAGTTCAGCGTCGCCACTCAAAGGCACCCGGTGAAGACTCCAGAACTTCGCTCGGCCACTCCTGCCGCACCTTCCCGAGCAGCTTCCGCTGCTCGTCGATCCAGCCCTCTTCAAGACTCATGGGAAGGAAGACGGAAACGCACGAGCTGCCCAGATCTTCTACACGGACAGCGACAGTCCCATGCTCCTCGTTGTACGGCTGGATCTTGATCTCGGGGCTGTGGTCGTCATCCCTCCAGCAGATGTCCTGACCGGCAGCAAGCAGGTCCAGAGCACGCGACCACTCCTCAAGGTCGGAAGGGAACAGGGACATGGCCAAGCGACCGCCGACGAAGCTGCTGGCCACAATGACCTCTGCGTCGAGCTGGTCGTGAAGGTGCAGCACGCCCGGCGACCTACGCCCCAGCACACGCACCCGGAAGCTGTTGTCGCCATCCGAGAGACTGATCAGTTCCACCGTGCACCCTCTGCCCTGCCCGATCGCATCTGCCAGAGCTCAGGGTCTCTGAACCAGATCAACGGGCACAAGCAGGTTGTCCCCGCCTCATTCCGTCAGGAGTTCTCAGAGGCCATAACAGAAGTGTTGATCACGTGACCGTCGGCTTGTGTGCTCGTTGGCCGGGTCGTGAGGAAGCGTCAGGCGCGGCCGTGGATAGCGTCGGACGAACTGCGGTCGCTCATCGAGCCGTTGCTGCCCGAGCTTGGACCGAGCGGGTGGCGGCCCGACCAGCGGTGATCCAGGACGGCGCCGGCAAGCACCTTCACGTATCCGCTCACCAAGCACCTGGAGGCCTACACGGCGAGCATCCCCCCTGCGGGGGACGCTGATCAGTGCAGCGTCCCTCGCGCGGGGTAGCGATCCGGCCCGCCGGGATGATCCCTGGTTGTGCAGGCTTCACGAGGATGAAGCCATGAAGCTGAGGATCCTTCACACGCCTCCGTCCGACAGCGACACAGAGCGGCCCGTTCCCCGCTGGGCCATGCGCCTGGCCTACGCGCTTCCGCTGCTTCTGCTGCCCTCGTGCCTGTGGCGATTGCCCTTCGCTCTGCACTTCGAGATGGGGCAGGTTCAGGAGCTCGGCATGCCGCCCTATTGGGTGAGCATCCCGTACGTCCTCGGGCTCAGCGTATTGTCGGAAGCGATCGCGATCTTGACCATCGGGCTGGTCCGGGGCTGGGGAGAGGTGGCGCCCACCTGGATCCCGATCATCGGCGGCAGACCTATCCGGCCGATGGCGGCCGTCGTCCCCGCGGTCCTCGGCGGCCTGATTCTCACCCTGCTGTTCACCGACGTCCCGATCGGCGACGGTCGCCGGCTCACCCCGTACGGCATCGTTGACACCGTCGGATACACCAACGACGCCTGGCAGGCGCTGGCGACGGTGTGCATCACCCCGATCGCCGCATGGGGGCCTGTCACCATCGCTCTCGGGATCGCCTACTACCGCCGCCGAACCGCGCCGTCACCGGGTCAGAGATCCTGACACAGGCCGTCGGACGTGGCGGTGGGGGATGAGACCGGTGGCGAGGCCGTGGAAGGCTCCGTGGACAGAACGAACCCCTCGCTCGATCCGGCGCGGGACGCCGGTCACCCGCGACCGTGCAGCGCTTGTCGACGCAGTCACTCCTCTGGCGCCCGCAGTCCCCGCACCTGGGCCGGAGCGGGTCCGGTCGACTCGCGCGCGACGTAGGTGGTGCGCAGGGTGTGGCGGCGTGGTCGGGCCGTGGAGCCGTTGATGCGGCGGACCAGGATGTCCGCCGCGAGGCCCCCCAGTTCCTGAACCGGCTGGCTGATCACACTCAGTCGTGGTCGGACGAGCGTGGTCCACTCCGCGTCGTCGAACCCGATGACCGAGACGTCGTCGGGGATGCGGGCGTTGAGGTCGAGCAGGGCGTCCAGCGTTCCGAGTGTGGCCACGTTGTCGGTGGTGAAGAGCGCCGTGGGCCGGTCGTCCGAGGTCATCAGGTCCAGTACGGCGGAGCGCGCCCACGTCCGGTCGTATCCGGTGTGGCGGATGAGTTCGGCCTCGCGTGGGACACCGGTGGCTCGCAGGGCCTGGCGGTAGCCGGTGAGTCGCTCGGTCGTGGTCCAGATGTCCGCGCCCGGCGCCAGCTGCCCGGCGACCTCATCACCGGATGCCGAGGTGATGACCGCGATGCGCCGGTGCCCCGCGTCGGTGAACCTGGCCACCGCGGCCTTGGCGGCACCGCGGTTGTCGACTACGACCGTGTCCAGTTCGGCGCCGGCGAGTACCCGGTCCAGGAGGACCACGGGGATGCCCGAGGCGACGGCCTTGTCGAGATGCCCGTGCTCGGCGGCTGCGGGTGCCACGACCAGGCCGTCCACGCGCCGCTCGATGAACATCTGTACTGCGGACTTCTCTGTTTCGCCGTTCTCGTCGCTGTTGGCGAGGACGACCTGGAGGCCGGCCTTGGCGGCGACGTCGGTGACGCCGCGCACGGCACGGGCGAAGTAGGGGTTCTCCACGTCCGCGACCACCACGCCCAGCGTGTGGGTGCGTCCGCTGATCATGCTCCGGGCCACCGCATTGGTGCTGTAGCCCAGTTCGGTGGCGGCGGCCAGGACGCGTTCTCGGGTGGCGGCGCTCGCCGACCCGTACCCGCCCAGGACCCGTGCGGCGGTGGCCTGTCCCACTCCGGCGTGCCGGGCGACGTCGGGAATGGTGACGCGGCGCGGAGGTCGTGGGGGACTCGGCATGGGTGGTCTCTTCGTCGGTGAGGGCTCGGCGGACGCCGGGGAACGGGTTGATGAAATCCAGCGCCATTCAACCATTGACGGACGGCGCCTGCCGGTGGGTAAGGTACGAGCCCGTTGGTAACGTTATCAAAATCCACCGGCCACCGCCCGTCTGCCTTTCCCCGGGCGACCACGGCATGCCCTCGTGCACGGTCGCCCCGATCCCACGCCCCGAACACCGGAGGTATCACGGATGGCACCCGAAACCCTCTCGCCGCCACCGGCCGCAGGCCCGGCCATCACCCTCGTCGACGTGGTCAAGGACTTCGGCGGCGCCCGGGACGCGGCGGCCGTCCGCGGCGTCGACCTCACCATCGGCGAGGGCGAGTTCTTCTCGCTGCTGGGGCCCTCCGGCTGCGGCAAGACCACCACCCTGCGGATGATCGCCGGCTTCGAAGAACCCACCGGCGGGCGAATTCTCCTGCACGGCCGCGACATGGTCGGCGTGCCGGCCAACAAGCGCGACATCAACATGGTCTTCCAGTCCTACGCCCTCTTCCCGCACCTGAGCGTCGCCGACAACGTGGCGTTCGGACTGCGCCGCAAGCGCGTCCCGAAGGACGAGATCCGCGACCGCGTCGACAGGATCCTGCACACCGTCGAACTCGCCGACAAGGCCGACCGCCGCCCCCGCCAGCTCTCCGGCGGACAGCAGCAACGCGTCGCACTCGCCCGCGCCCTGGTCAACCGCCCCCGTGCGCTGCTGCTGGACGAACCCCTCGGCGCCCTCGACCTCAAGCTCCGGCAGTCCATGCAACTGGAACTCAAGCGGATCCAGCGCGAGGTCGGCATCACCTTCATCTACGTCACGCACGACCAGGCCGAGGCGCTGACCATGTCCGACCGGATCGCGGTGATGAACCACGGACTGGTCGAACAGGTGGGCCCGCCGCAGGAGGTCTACGAACGGCCGGCGACCGCGTTCGTCGCCGGGTTCATCGGCACCTCGAACCTGATCGGCGGGCGTCTGACCTCAACGGACGCGGAGACCGGAGTGGTCGACCTCGGCGACGGCGAGCGCATCACGGTCCCCTTGCGCGGCTCCCTCGGTCCCGGAACGGACATCGAGGTCACCGTGCGGCCCGAGAAGATCAGACTGACCACCGTGCCGGCCGACAGCGCCAGCCGAGTCCGCGGCACCGTCCGGGAAGTGGTCTACCTCGGTACCTCCACCAGTTACACGGTGGAGACCCGGGGCGGCGTGGAGATGACGGTCTTCCAGCCCAACGACGGCACTGCCCCCGTCGACCCGGCCCGCGGCGACACCGTGTGGCTCTCCTGGGCCACTGCCCACTCCTACCTGCTCACCACCGCACCCAGCCCCCCGGCGACCGCCGCCGGCCCGGTTCCCCTCACCTCGCGCTGACGACAGGCAGACCACCATGCCCGAGCACTCCATACCCTTCCCGCCCCGGCGGCGCCGACCGATCCCGCCCAGCCTCTCCCGGCGCGGTCTGCTGCGCGCCGCGTTCGGCGCCGCCGCGCTGGCCCCGCTCGCCGCGTGCAGCGTTCCCGGCGCCCGCGTGCACGTTCCCACCGGCAAGGCCGAGATCGCCGCGGCCGTCAGCGACTTCTGGACCGGCAGGGACAGGTCCGGGAAGCTGGACTTCGCCAACTACACGCAGTACATCGACGTCGACCCCGCCGACCAGGGCAAGCATCCCACCCTGGACGCCTTCACCCGCGAAAACGGCATCGAGGTCTCCTACAACGAGCTGATCGACGACAGCGCCTCCTGGTTCGGCAAGATCCAGCCCGAGTTCGCCTCCGGCCAGGGAATCGGCTACGACCTCATGGTCGTCGGCGGCGACAGCTACCTCACCAAGTACATCCAACTGGGCTGCCTCGCCCCGCTCGACCACAGCCGGCTGCCCCACTTCGCCCAGCACGGCGGGGCCGCGTTCAAGAACTCCTCCTTCGACCCCGGCAACGTCTACACCATCCCCTGGCAGTCCGGCATGACCGGCATCGGCTACGACCCGGCCCAGGTCGGCCGCAAGATCACCAGCTGGCAGGACCTGCTCGATCCGAAGCTGAAGGGCCGGGTCGGCATGTGGAACGACGCAGTCCAGATGGGCAACGTCGCCCTGCTGGCCATCGGCGTCGATCCGGAGACCTCCACCGTCGCCGACTGGCGCAAGGCGGCGGCCTGGCTGCGCAAGCAGCGCGACGCCGGCATGGTCCGCTCCTACTCCACCGCGACCTACCAGTCCTCGCTCCAGCGTGGCGACCTGGCGGCCTCGCTCGTGTACTCGGGCGATGTGTTCCAGGCCAATCAGAGCGGCTCGGCTCTTGAATTCGTCATTCCCGAAGAGGGCGGTCTGCTGTGGACCGACAACCTCTGCATCCCGTCGACGGCCGCCCACCCCGTCGACGCACTGACCTACATGGACTACGTCTACCGCCCCGAGGTCGCCGCGAAGATCAGCGAGACCGTGCAGTTCGTCTGCCCCGTCCCCGCCGCGCAGCAGGTCGTCGCCCGGGACGCGGCCGCCGCCACCGGCAAGCGGCGCACCGTGCTCAACGCCCTGAGCACCAGTCCTCTGGTCTTCCCGACCGAGGCCGACGAAGCCAGGCTGCGCCACCTGCGGGTGCTCGACCAAGAGGAGGAGAAGCAGTGGAACGCACTGTTCGAACCGATCTACCAGGCGTGACCCGCAGGCGACGGCCGCGGCGTCCCGGGCCCGCGCTGGCGCCCTACTGGATGATCCTCCCGGGCTGGCTGTGGCTTGCCGCCTTCTTCGTCACCCCCGTGATCGTGATGGTGTCGCTGTCGCTGCAGACCGGCGACTTCATCGACGGCTTCCGCCAGACCTGGCACTTCAGTACCTACGCCGACGCGATCGGCACCTATCACGTTCAGCTGGTCCGGTCCCTGGTCTACGGCGCCGCGGCCACCGTTGCCTGTGCCCTCATCGGCTACCCGGTGGCGTACTGGATCGCATTCCGGGCCGGCCGGCACAAGTCGGTCTTCCTCTTCGTGCTCCTGCTGCCGTTCTTCGTCTCCTTCGTCATCCGCACCCAGTCCTGGAACGTGGTGCTCGCCGACCGCGGCGTCCTGCTCGGGCCGCTGAAGGACATGGGCCTGCTCTCCGACAACTTCCACCTGCTGGCTACGCCGTACGCGGTGATCGGCGGACTGACCTACAACTTCCTGCCGTTCATGGTGCTGCCGATCTACGTCGCCCTGGAACGGGTGGACCCCAAGGTCATCGAGGCCTCCACCGACCTGTACGCCTCCAAGGCGGGAACGTTCCTGCGCGTGGTGCTGCCGCTGTCGCTGCCCGGCGTGTTCGCCGGCGTGCTGCTGACCTTCGTGCCCGCCTCCGCCGACTACGTCAACGCCGGCATCCTCGGCGGCCCCTCCACCACGATGATCGGCAACATCATCCAGACCGAGTACTTCACCAACCTCGACTACCCCGGTGCCGCCGCCCTGTCCTTCGTCCTCATGGGCGCGCTGCTGCTGGCCGTGTTCACCTACGCCCGCGCCCTGGGCACCGACGAGGTCCTGGAGGTGGCGGCGCGATGACCGCACAGACCGTCGTGCCCGCCACCGACGTACCCGCCGCTGCGCGACCGCGCCCCGTCCGGCGTGTGCGACGCCGACCCGCCCTCACCCTGTACACCGGGCTGGTCCTGGCCTGGCTGCTGCTGCCGATCGCCGTCATGATTCTGTTCGGCTTCAACAACACGGGCAGCAAGGTGAACTTCACCTGGCAGGGCTTCACCCTGGACTGGTACCGGAACCTGTTCGCCATCCCCAACCTGACCGCCGCCCTGGTCAACAGCCTCACCATCGCTGTGGTCGTCGCCGTGGTCGCCACGCTGCTGGGCACCCCGATCGGGCTGGCGCTCGGCCGCTACCGCTTCCGTGGCCGGGGCTCCGTGGACCTGCTGATGTTCGCCGCCATCGCCGCACCCGAGATCGCCCTCGGCGCCGCTCTGCTGTCGCTGTTCATCGTCATGGGTGTGCCCCGCGGCTACTGGACGGTCGTCATCGCCCATGTGGTGTTCTGCATCCCCTACGTCGCCATCACCGTACGGGCACGGATGGCCGGGTACGACCCGACCCTGGAGGAGGCCGCCCGCGACCTGGGGGCGGGCCCCTGGACGGCGTTCCGGCTGGTCACCCTGCCGATGTTGCTGCCGGGTGTGGCCTCCGGCGCGCTGCTGTGCTTCGCACTGTCCGTCGACGACTACGTCATCACCAGCTTCAACGCCGGCCGTACGGTCACCTTCCCGCTGTGGGTGTACAGCGCCAGCCGAACCGGCGTACCCCCGCAGGTCAACGTCATGGGAACGCTCATCTTCGTCGGCGGCCTCGTCATCGCCGGGGCGAACGTGCTGTTCTCCCGGCGCCGCGCGGTCTGACCCGATCCGGTCCCCGCGCCCACTTTTGTCACCGGCTCACCGGCACTCGCCGGGCCGGTGCGGAACAACCCACAAAGGAACCAGTCACCGTGCTCTCTTTCAACGAATCCGAGTTCGTCGCCCAGACGGAAAGCCTCGTCGCGTTGCGCCCCCAGATCGAGAAGGTCGCAGACCGGCTGATCGACGACGGGTACGACAATGTCCTCCTCGTAGGTGCGGGAGGGACGTACGCGCAGATGTGGCCCTACGAGCACCTCGCCCGGCGCACCTCGCTGCTGCCGGTCCGAGCCGCCGTCGCCGCCGAGCTCGTCGCTTCCGGCGACGCCCGACTCGGTGAGCGAACCGTCGCCGTCTTCACTTCCGTCTCCGGCACCACCGAGGACAGCCTCCGCGCCATCGACTACTGCAAGTCCCGGGGCGCTCTCACGATCGGCTTCACCGGCATCGCGGACTCGCCCGTCGCGCAGAACGTGGACACGGCGATGGTCTCCGCGCCCAAGGCCTGGCCGTTCGACGTCCAGTTGCTGCTGCTCATGGGCCGACTGCTGTCCCGGCGGGGCGAGTTCGAGGGCTACGAGCGGCTGGCCGACGAGCTGGCGGGACTGCCCCGCATCCTGGTGGACGTCGCCCGGCAGGCCGAGCCGGTGGCTGCGGCCTTCGCCGAGGCTCACAAGGACAACGACTACCACTTCCTCATCGGCGGCGGAAACCTGTGGGGATTCACCTACCTGTACTCCATGTGCATCCTCGAGGAGATGCAGTGGCTGCGCACGACCCGAGTGCACAGCGCGGAGTTCTTCCACGGCTCGCTGGAGCTCTTGGAGGAGGACACCAGCGTGATCGTCTTCCAGGGTGAGGACGAGACGCGCGGGCTCACTGACCGGGCCGAGGCCTTCGCCAAGCGCGTCTCCAAGGACGTCACCGTCTTCGACACCCGCGACTACCCCCTGGAGGGCATCAGCCCGGAGTTCCGCGGACTGCTCGCGCCGCTGGTGCTGGACACGGTGATGGACCGGGTCAGCAAGCACCTGGAACGGGTGCGGGACCACTCGCTCGACCTGCGCCGTTACTACCGCGTCATGGACTACTGACCGCCGGGCCGGTTCCCCTCGTACATCCACCCCGCGCGCTGGTGCCCCGGCACCGGCGCGCCCATGGCGGGCACCGCGTTCCCCGCACGCCGTGCCCGCGCCTCGGGAGAGCTTGATGAACGTGCTCGGCTTCGGAGACAACACCGTCGACCGCTTCGTGGACCGCGGCACCGACTACCCCGGCGGCAACTGCGTCAACGTCGCCGTCTACGCCCGTCGGCTCGGTCTGGACGCCGCCTACCTGGGAGTCTTCGGTGACGACGACCTCGGCACCTTCCTTCGTACGGCCGTGACGGCGCAGGGCGTTGCCGTGGACCACAGCCCGGTACGCGCGGGCGGGACATCGGTCTCCACCCTGCATGTGCGGGACGGCGACCGGGTGTTCCTCACATACGACGAAGGCGGTGAGGCCGTGCGCGCACCACTCGTCCTGAACCCCGGCCTGCTGTCCTACGCGGCATCCTTCACTCTCGTGCACTCCAGCGTCTACTCCCGCACCGAAGCCGAACTGCCCGGGCTCGCCGCCGCCGGTCCGCTGATCAGCTTCGACCTTTCCGACGAGGAGGAATTCCGTACTCCCGCCTACCTCGACCGGGTCTGTCCTCACGTGGACCTTGCGCTGCTGTCGTGCTCGCACCTGGACGAGTCCGCGACGCGCGGGCTGCTCACGGAGGTGGTGGGACGGGGTGCCGGGATGGCGCTCGCCACGCGTGGCCTCGAGGGAGCGATCGCGCACGACGGACGTGTCACGGCCACCGCGCCGGCCCGCTTCGCGGACCCTGGGACGATGCGCGACACGATGGGCTGCGGAGACGCCTTCCTCGCCGGGTTCGTCGTGAGCCTCCTCCGTAACGGCTGGTCCCGGCGGGTCCCGCCGGGACCGGAAGCGTTGGATCACGCACTGCGCCAGGGTGCACAGGCGGCCTACCAACAGTGCTTCGTGGAGGCGGCCTTCGGCTGCGGCCGCCCGACGGCGGACACCGATGCGGCTGCCGTCTAGCTGGATGCCGCCGCTCACTCCGAGCCCCGCGCCGAGGTCGGAGTCGCGGCTGACGGTGACGTCGGCGGCTTCGAGGGACCTTGTGTGCGTGACGGGTCGGTTGTGATGAATTGGGATTGCGACTCCCGTCCGGTTGGGTTTACGTTGCTCTGCTTTGCTCCGATCGGAAGGAAAGCGGATGGACGTTCCCTCCTTGCACAGCCAGTTCCTCGGCGACGTGCTTCCTCGGATCCGGCAGGATGCGCGAGTGGCCGGCGTGGCGATCACCGGGTCCTTCGCGGAAGGCCGCCCCGATGTCTACTCGGACCTGGACCTGATCCTGGTCGTCGATGACGAGGCGTACGACATGGTCATGGGGGAGCGGCTCGTGCTGATCGGCTCCTGGGCCCCTCTGGTGGCCGGATTCACCGGGGAGCATGTCGGCGAGCCGCGCCTGATCATCACGCTCGTCGGGCCGCCCCTCCTGCACGTCGACTTCAAGTTCGTCAGAGCCTCCGACTTCGCCGAGCGGACCGAGGACCCGGAGATCCTGTGGGACCGGGACGGCCTCCTAGCCGGCGCCCTCGCCCAGCAGCCGCCGGTCACTCCGGCTTTTGACCTGCAGTGGATCGAGGACCGGTTCTGGATCTGGGTGCACTACGGTGCGACGAAGCTCGGCCGCGGAGAGCTGTTCGAGACCATCAGCTTCCTCACCTACCTGCGCGAGACCGTACTCGGCCCCCTCGCTGCCTACCGGAGGGGAGCGATCCCCCGTGGTGTACGCCACCTGGAGACCATCGCGCCCGAAGAGGCTCGCGACCTTCGGGCAACTCTGTGCGGCTATGACCGCCACGAAGCCGGACGGGCGCTACTCGCCACCGTTGATCTCTACCGCCGATGGTCCGATGCCGCTGGAGCGATCGTCGAACGGCGCCACCACGCCGAGAAGCTCGCCATGCAGTACCTCCACGACGTCACCGACCACGGCTGCTGACGCAGTCGCGATCTCAGGGGCTTGATCTCGACGGTAGCCACAGGGTTCGAAGGGCAGCGAACCCGACGCCGGCTGACATGGCATGCACGCAACTCATACGTGGGGAGGAGCGGGCACTGATACCCCAGGTGGAGGTGAGTCGTCCCGTCTGGTGCTGAGCGACCAGCACGCAATGACGGCAGACGCACGATGACGCGGGTACCGCGCGGGAGCGATCTTGGGTACTCACCCGAGTTCCGACCTGGAGTACCTTCTTCGTGGCTACCTTCTTGTATCGAGTGGGCCGTACGGCCTTCCGGCGGCGATGGCTCGTCGTACTGCTGTGGGCCGTGCTGCTCGGCGGCCTCGGTGCCGGCGCCGCCACGGCGCCGGGCGCCGGCGACGACGACAGCTCCTTCATGCCGGGTATCGAGGCCCAGAAGGCCTTCGATCTGATCAGCGAGCGCTTCCCCGGGGGCGCCGACGCGAACGGGGCCAGCGCCCGCATCGTGTTCATTGCCCCCGCCGGGGAGAAGGTCACCGAGGGGGACAACCGGGCCGCCATCGACAAGCTGGTCGACGAGGCCGCCGGCGGCAGCCAGGTCGCCGTCGCCACGAGCCCCTTCCGGGCGAACGCCGTCAGTGAGGACGCCTCCACGGCGTACGCCACGGTCGGCTTCAAGGTCGCGTCCGGTGACCTCACCGACGCGAGCAAGAGCGCGTTGAAGAAGACCATTGACGAGGCCCGCGACGCGGGCCTGACCGTCGAGGTGGGCGGTGACGCGCTGGCCTCACCTCCTTCGGCGGGCGGCTCCGCGGAAGCCATCGGCTTCGGGCTGGCCGCAGTGGTGCTGCTGATCACCTTCGGCTCGCTGGCCGCAGCCGGACTTCCGCTGCTGACCGCCCTCGTCGGGGTCGGTGTCACCATGGCCGCGATCCTCGCCCTGGGCAGCACCTTCGGCCTGACCGCCACCACCGGGACGCTCGCCTCGATGCTCGGTATCGCCGTCGGCATCGACTACGCCCTGTTCGTCGTCTCCCGTTACCGGGAGGAGCGGACGAAGGGCCACGAGGCACGTGAGGCCGCCGCGCTCGCTGTCGGCACGGCCGGCTCCGCCGTCGTCTTCGCCGGTCTGACGGTCGTGATCGCCCTGGTCGGGCTGTCGGTGATCAAGGTTCCGATGCTGACCAAAATGGGCGTGAGCGCAGCGGGCGCCGTCGCGGTGGCCGTGCTGGTGGCCCTGACCTTGGTCCCGGCGCTGCTCGGCATGTGGCCGAACGCGGTGCTGTCCCGCCGGACACGCAAGGAGGGCCGTGCCGGGTGCTCTCCGGAGCTGGACAACGCGGGCACGCGGTGGGCGCGCTTCGTGCTGCGTCGGCCCGTCGCGGTGCTGCTGGTCTGTGTGGCGGGCCTCGGGGCACTCGCCCTGCCCGCCGCCCAGCTCGAGATGGGCATGCCGGGCGCGGAGGCCAAGCCGACTTCGTCGACCGAACGGCGGGCCTACGACGCCCTCGCCGAAGGGTTCGGCGCGGGCTTCAACGGACCGCTGACGATCGTCGTGGACGCCAGGGGCGCCGACGGCCCCGGGACGGCGGTGGCTGCCGTCGTCGACAGGATCAAGGCGACCGATGACGTCGTCTCCGTTTCCCCTGCGAGCTTCAACGACAGGGGTGACACTGCGCTGGTCTCGGCCGTCCCCTCCACCGGTCCGAACGACGAACGGACGAAGAATCTGGTGCAGGCCATCCGCGGGGAACGGACCGCTCTGGAGGCCGATACCGGTGCAACCTTCGAGGTGACCGGCTCCACCGCGATGAACATCGACGTGGCCCAGGCTCTGCAGGACGCTCTGGTGCCGTACCTGACCGTCATCGTCGGCCTGGCCCTCGTGCTGCTGCTGGTGGTCTTCCGTTCGGTCCTCGTCCCCGTCAAGGCGGCCTTCGGGTTTCTGCTGTCGGTCCTGGCGGCCCTCGGGGCGGTGGTGGCCGTCTTCCAGTGGGGCTGGGGAGCGGAGTTGCTGGGTGTGGAGCAGACCGGCCCGATCATGAGCCTGATGCCGATCTTCCTGGTGGGCATCGTCTTCGGACTGGCCATGGATTACGAGGTGTTTCTCGTGTCGCGCATGCGGGAGGCGTACGCCCACGGGGAAAGCCCCACCCAGGCCGTCGTTTCCGGCTTCCGGCACAGTGCCCGCGTGGTCACTGCCGCCGCAGTGATCATGATCGCGGTCTTCTCCGGCTTCATCGGGTCCGGCGAGTCCATGATCAAGACGATCGGCTTCGGTCTGGCCATAGCAGTGCTCTTCGACGCCTTCGTGGTCCGGATGGCCCTGGTGCCGGCGGTGCTTGCCCTCCTCGGCGACAAGGCGTGGTGGCTGCCGCGCCGGCTCGACAAGGTGCTCCCCGACGTGGACATCGAGGGAAGCGGCCTCACCGTCCGGCCACACGCGTCCGACGGTGACGCGACGCACCCGCGGGAAACGGTCCGCGTCTGACGCGGGGGGCGTACCGGGCCGGCGTGCCGAGCGGTGCGGCGGCCTGGTCTGTCACCCTGGTCGGACCGCACGTACAGCACCAGGAGGAAGGCACGATGGAAACGGCCTGGCGGCACCGGCCCGGGTACCGGTCCCGGACCCTCGGCACGGCCGTGCCCGCCGGACTCGTCCTGGTCACGGCCGCCGGCTGTCTCGCCACCGGCTGGCTGGTCTCCGCACCCCTGGCCCAGTGGCCAGGTTTCCTGCTGAGCCTCGTCGCCGGAACGGCGCTGCACTGGCGGCACCGCCATCCGCTGCCGGTGCTGGCCGTGACCACCCTGTGCACCGTGGCGATGGGAGCCGTGGGATTCCTGCTGACCCCGATCATCATGGGACCACTGCTGGTCGCGCAGTACTCCGTCACCCTGCGCCGCCACCGGCGCACCGCCTGGCTCAGCGCGTCGATCACGGCGGCGAGCATGATCGTCGCCGGGCTGGGGATCGGACTCGGCGCCGGTCTCCGGCACTCGCTGATCATCGCCTTCATCAACCCGGCGGGGTGGGTGCTGCTGACAGCGGCCTTCGGCAGTTACGTCCGGGTGCGCCGGGAGTACGCCGCCGCCCGGGCCGAGCACATGGAGCGTGAGCGGGAGGAACTGGCCCGTCACCGGGTCGTCCAGGAACGCATGCGCATCGCCCGGGAACTGCACGATGTCGTCGCCCACCACCTGGCGCTGGCGAACGCGCAGGCAGGCACGGCCGCACACCTGGCCCGGTCGAACCCGGACCGGGCCGTGGAGATGCTGGAGAACCTCTCCGGCACCACCGCCGAGGCGCTGCGCGAGATGAAACGCACCGTGGGCCTGCTCCGCCAGGACACCGACACTTCCGAGGAACTGGGTCCGGCTCCCGGCCTCGACCAGCTCCCCGACCTGGTCACCACCTGTTCCGAAGCGGGCCTGGACGTCCGTGTCGAGGTACGGGGAGAGCCGCGCGCCCTGCACCCCGGCCTCGACCTGACCGCGTACCGGATCGTCCAGGAGGCGTTGACCAACGTCGCCAAACACGCCGCCACTTCGCGCGCACGCGTGCGGCTGGCCTATACGGCACACGACCTGACGGTCGCCGTCACCAACGACGCCGATCCTCGAGCAGGCGCGGCCCCACGCCGTGCGGAGCGGGGTTTCGGACTGGCCGGCATGCGCGAACGGGTCCTCGCCGCAGGGGGGAGCTTCCGGGCCGGACCGCGTGCGCGTGGCGGCTTCGAAGTCCTCTGCTCCCTTCCGCTGAACGACGACGAACGGTCCGCCGCATGACCATCCGTGTGCTGCTCGCCGACGACCAGACCCTGCTCAGGGCCACCTTCCGCATCCTGATCGAGTCCGAACCGGACCTGACGGTCGTCGCGGAGGCCGCGGACGGCCGGGAAGCGGTCGAGCTCGCGCGCACCCACCGTCCGGACGTGGTCCTCATGGACATCCGGATGCCCTCGACCGACGGGCTGGCCGCTACCGCCGACATCTGCGGACGCGAGGAGCTGTCCGGCACCCGGGTTCTGGTGCTCACGACCTTCGAGAACGACGAGAACGTCGCCCGTGCCCTGCGCGCCGGGGCGAGCGGTTTCCTCGGCAAGGACGTCAGCGCGGACGCTCTCCTTGCGGGCATCCGCACCGTGGCCGTGGGCGACGCGCTGCTGTCGCCCACGGCCACCAAGGCCCTGATCGCCCGCTTCCTCGCCGCGCCGGAGACCGACGGCCCCCTGGCCGTGCCCGGACGCGTCGCCGCGCTCACCGCCCGCGAACGCGAGGTCGTGACCCTCGCCGCACTGGGCCGGTCCAACGGCGAGATCGCCGACGAGCTGTTCCTGAGTCCCCTGACCGTCCGCAGCCACATCCAGCGTTCCATGACCAAGCTCGGTGCCCGTGACCGTGCCCAGCTGGTGGTGACCGCCTACCAGGCTGGACTGGTGCGGGCGCACCCCCCGGCGGACGACTGACCGTGGACTCCGGACCAGCCGGTCCATTTACGGGGAGACGGACGCCAATCCCTAGCTCCTTCTCGTGGTCGTGGGGATGTCCATGCCTTCACCGGCAGTCGGCGATCCGCCCGTGGTGTGCGGATGCGGATGCAGACCGTCGAGCAGGACGCGGATCAGGGCGCCGGGGAAGTCAGGGCCGTTGTCGATGCCGGCGAGCGCGACGAGGCCGTCGAGGATCTGTCCGAGAGAGACGTCGTCGCGTACTTCTCCGCTGCGTTGGGCGGCGCGGAAAAGGGGTTCGCCGGCCGCGATCGTGCGGGAGCGGCTGGCGCGGAGGATGGGAGTGCCATTGGCGGATTCGGAGAGGAGGACGGAGGCGAGAGGTCCCTTGCGGGCGCCGATGGCGTGGAAGCGCATGAGCCAGGCGAAGAAGGCCTCGCCAGGCGTGTCGCCACTGACGGATTCGGCGGCTTGGCACATGTCGTCGACGGTGTGACGGAAGAGTTCCTCAACCAGTTCGAGTCTGCCGGGGAAGTTGCGGTAGAGCGTGGCCATGCCGACGCCGGCACGTCGGGCGATCTCGGCCATCGACGGTGCGGCACCGGGTTCGGCGAAGGCCTCGCGGGCGACCGCGATGATCTTCGACCGGTTGCGCTCGGCGTCGGCACGTCGGGCAGGGGCGGGCTCAGCGCTCACGGCGGGATGCATCCTTCCTTCGGCGTCGGAACCAGCGTACCGGACACCCTTCCCACTTCCCCTTGTAAACGGATAGCCTGTCCGTTAAGTTAAGTGGACAGGCAATCCGTTTGGTGTGGATCTGCCTGTCAGGACACCAGGAGAGGAACAACCATGACCGCAACTGTGAGCGTCCCGCCCGTCGCCGAAACCGCCCGCCGTGACCTCCCCGCGTTCGTACGGGCCGGGGAGCGGATGATGTGGGTCGGAGGCCGAGAGGTCGCCGCGGTCTCCGGACGAACGCTGCCGAACACCGACCCGGCCACCGAGGAGACGCTGGCCAGTGTGCCGCGCGGCGAGGCAGCCGACGTCGACGCCGCGGTCCACGCCGCGCGCGCGGCGTTCACCGATCCCGCCTGGGCGGAAATGGGCCCTGACCGGCGCGGCCGGATCCTGAACCAGATCGCCGACGTCATCGAGGAGCACGCCGACGAACTGGCCACCATCGACTCGGTCAACATGGGCGCACCCCGCATGCTGACCGCGCACATGCTGGCCGAGGCGAGTGAGGTCTTCCGCTACTACGCGGGCTGGCCTACCAAGCTGTCCGGCGTGAGCGTTCCCGCAGGCAAGGACCGCATGGCCTACACCCGCAAGGAGCCCCTCGGTGTCGTCGGCATCATCTGGGGCTGGAACGGTCCGATGGGCCAACTGCCCGGCAAGCTCGCCCCGGCCCTGGCCGCCGGCAACACCGTCGTGCTCAAGCCGGCCGAGACCGCCTCGCTGAGCACGCTGCGCCTGGCCGAGCTGCTGGCCGGCACCGACCTGCCGGCCGGTGTCGTGAACGTCGTCACCGGCCTGGGTGCCGAGGCGGGACAGGCGCTGGTCACGCACCCCCATGTCGCGAAGATCGCCTTCACCGGGTCGACCGCGACCGGCAAGCTGGTCCAGCGCCAGGCCACCGACACGCTCAAGCGCGTAACGCTCGAACTGGGCGGCAAGTCGCCGTCGGTAGTCTTCGCCGACGCCGACCTCGACGTCGCGGTCCGCGGCGTGGCGGCCGGCTTCCTGGGCAACGCGGGACAGGTCTGCGTCGCCGGATCACGGGTGTTGGTCGACGAGAGCATCCGCGAGGAGTTCGTCGAGAGGTTGCTGAAGACGATGGAGGCATTCACCCCGGGCGACCCGCTGACCCAGGGCACGCTGGTGGGACCGCTCTCCACCAAGGCGCAGTTCGACCGCGTCAGCTCCTACCTCGACATCGCCCGCGAGGAGGGCGCGAACGTGGTGACCGGCGGCGGGCGTTTCGGTGACCACGGATACTTCTTCACCCCCACCCTCCTCGACGACGTCCGCCCCGACATGCGCGTCGTCCGCGAGGAGATCTTCGGCCCCGTCGGCGTGATCACCACCTTCACCGACATCGACGACGCCGTCGCCCAGGCCAACGACACCGACTACGGACTGGCCGCCTCCGTGTGGACCACCGACCTCACCACCGCACACCGCATGGCCGCAGCGATCGAGGCCGGCACCGTCTGGATCAACACCTGGGCCGAGATGAGCACCGGCAACCTCCCCTTCGGCGGTTACAAGCAGTCCGGCCTGGGCCGCGAAGGCGGCCTGGAAGGACTCGACACCTACACCCAGGTCAAGACCGTCCGCATCGCGCTGTGACCACGCCACCTGGCACTGCTCCGCGAGGCGGCCGACGCCCACGCAGAGCCCGCTCCGTCGTCTCGACCACCACCTCGTGAGGCAGGGCCGGAGGGTTCTCGAAGCTCGGACGAGAATGCATCCGGTACTGCTGGGCGTCGGCATCGCCCCTCGGCCGGACGTGTGCACACCCCGGCCCCTGGGATGGCAGGTTCTCTGCCGTGCCCGAGCGCGCACAGCTTGTGCCTCCGAGTGCCCTGTTGCCAGCCGTCGGGCACGCCGTCCAGGTAGACAGTGGTCACGGACCGATGATGGGCGAGCGGAAGTCGAAGCGAGTGAAACGAGGATCCCTCATGACCGATGAACCGATTCTGGTGCTCGCGGCCACCGGTGGACAGGGTGGTGCGGTGACGAGGGCGTTGGTCGGCCGCGGAGCCCGTGTCCGGGCGGTGGTACGCGACCCCGCCCGGCAAGCGGCACGGAAGCTCGCCGCAGCCGGGGCCGAGGTCGTCACCGGGTCGCTGAGCGACGCCGACTCTCTCACTGTGGCCATGGCCGGAGTGAGGGCGGTCTTCGCCTACACCACTCCGTTCGAGGCCGGCCTCGAAGCCGAAGTCGCACAGGGACGGTCGATCATCGCTGCCGCAACGCGGGCGTGCGTCCCGCACCTCGTGTTCAGTTCGGTGGCTGGAGCCAATCAGGACAGCGGGGTGCCGCACTTCGAGAGCAAGGCACTGATCGAAGCGGAGTTGGCCTCGGGAGACGTCCCGCATACGGTGCTGGGACCCACGTACTTCTTCGACAACGCACTTGGCGGAGCCGAGCGCATCCTCGATGGTCTCCTGGATCTGCCGCTGCCGGGGGACCGTCCGTTGCAGCAGCTCGACCGCGCAGATCTCGGGGCGTTCGCCGCGAAAGTACTGCTCGATCCGGTCGGGTACGCCGGTCAGCGCATCGAACTCGCCAGTGACGCGCCCACTCCCGTGCAGATGGCCGACGCACTGGGGGACGCCTTGGGGCGGGAGGTTCGGCACGAGCGCTTTCCGCTCTCGGCGGTGAAGGATCCTGACATGCATGCCATGTGGGCCTTCTTCAACAAGGGGGGATACCGCGTCGACATCCCAGCGCTCCACGGGGATCACCCCGAGATCAACTGGACCCGGTACGCGGACTGGGCCGGCCGTGCGTGGACAGCCGCCCGCTGAGCCCGCCCATCTCTGGTGCCGTGCATCGACTTCCTGAGCCGCGACGACCACCTGCGCCGGGCTCAGGCTCCGCCCCCCCCCCGGGCCTCAGTCGATCCCGATGCTCGCGCCCGGGACCAACCGGCGGTAGCGGGCCGGTACTCCAGGGCCCCGCTCTCCGAGGAAGCCCTCGACCATCGTGGTACCGATGTCGTTGAGGGCGCCGTCATGCACGGCGAAGGCTTCGCGAGGGGCGATCTCGCGCACGTAGTCGATCAGATCGCCGACCGTGGACCAGGGGGCGTGTACGGGCAGCAGAAGCGTGCTGACGGGAGTGCCGGGGACGGTCAGGGCGTCGCCGGGGTGGAAGAGGGTCTCCTCCACCAGGAAGCCGATGTTGGGAATGCGCGGGACATCCGGGTGGATGGGCGCGTGCCAGGTGCCGTGCACCTGGATGTCGAAGCCCGCAACACTGAAGGCGTCTCCGTCCCCGACGGCGGCTACCTGCGTGCCGAGGCCGTCCAGTCGCTTCGCGACGGAGGAGGTGGTCCAGATGCTCAGCCCTGGTCGCGCCGCGGCCGCCCGACGCAACACCTCCTCCGAGAAGTGGTCGAAGTGCTCGTGCGTGACGAGGACGGCGTCCGCGCCTTCCAGTGCCGCCGGGTCACTCAGACCGCCAGGGTCGATGACCAGGCGGCGCCCCTCCTTCTCGAGCCGCACACACGCATGACCGAACTTGGTGAGCTCCATGACTGCGATGTCCTTCCGTCTTCGCCACCAAAATATACAACCCAACTGTACAACTAGGTAGCGAAGCTCCGGCTACGATGGCTTCATGGACGAAGACGCGCTGGCCGAGGATCTGCGGCGAGAACTCGGAGAACTGGTACGGGCGGTACGAACCGTCGACACCATGCCGACCGGCGAGGCCGCCATCCTCGGATTCCTCGACCGCCGCGGCCCCCTGACCACAGCCGACCTGGCCCGACTGCGCGGCGTCACCCACCAGTCGGCCGCCAAGTCGGTCAAAGCACTCTCCGGCGATGGCCTGGTCCGGCCGGAGCCGCACGCCGACGACGGCCGCAAGTCCGTGCTGCACCTCACCGACGCCGGCCGCTCCCGCCTCCGACGGGAACGCGCACTCCGCGCGGGCGCCCTCGGCGCCGCCATCCGTGAGACCTTCGACCCCGACGAAATACAGCTGCTCAGCGAGTCCGTCTCCCTGCTGTCCCGGCTGACGGCCCGCCTTACCGGACACTGACCGAGCATGGCGTGACCACGGCGTCGAAGCCAGGCCGAGTGCCCGCGATATCGGTCGACCCCGTACCGGTGGGCGCGTACGACCGTGTAGGACCCCCGGGTGAGTGTGCGGTCGTCCAGGCCGCCCTCGTCAGGGGCGCCGTCGTGTGGTCGAGAAGGTACGGGCGCTGGGGGCGAGGGCGGCGATGGCAGGTGCCGCGAAGCAGATGAGCGCGCAGCCCGTGAGGACCGCTGTGGCGCCGAAGGCGTCGATGGCGGGGGCGATGACGGCGAGTCCGGCCGGAGCGAGGCCGTAGGAGAGCAGGAAGTCCAGTGAGGAGACACGGGCCAGCTTGTCCGGGGCGACCTCGCGTTGGGCGGCGGTGAACCACGGCACGTTGAACAATTCGACGCCGAGGCCCGCCATGGCGTAGGCGGCCATCACGAGGGCCGGGTGCACGGGGAGCACCAGGCTGAGCGGGGCGAAGCCGTAGGAGGCCAGGCCGGCGAGGGCGGCCCAGCCGGGGGAGCGTGGGCGCCACCGCGCGATGAGCAGTGCGCCGCCCAGCGCTCCGGCGGTGTAGGCGGTCATCGCGCCCGCGAGGACGACCTCGGTCCCGTACTCGTCGCGGCTGACCATGGGGAGGGCGACGCCGGTCGCGGAGTAGCCGGTGGCTATGACGGCTGTCAACGCGCCCAGACCGGCGAGGAACCAGGGGTGCCTGCGCGCCTCGCGGACACCCTCCGTGAACTCCGCGAGGAAGGACGACCGGCCCGTCCCGGCCGAAGGCTCCGACGCGTCTTTCGCAGCCCCCGGCCGCGCGCCGCGTCCGGGAACGCAGGCCGCGACGAGCCAGAGCAGGCCGATGCCCACCAGCAGGGCCCAGGTCTCCAGGAAGGCGGCGAGGAGCGCGGCCAGGGAGGGGCCCACGAGTGTGGTGACCCGTACCGCCAGGGTCATCGCGGCGTTGGCCTGCTGCCTGCGACCGGTGTCGACCACCTCGGCGGTGAGGGCCTGGTAGGCGGGTCGGCAGGCGCCCTGGCCGGCTCCCGCTGCCGCGGCGGCCGCTGCCATCAGCACCACTGAGCGTTCCAGCCCGGCGGCGATCACCGGGGCTGCGGCTCCGGCGGTAAGTCCCGCCCACAGTACGACGCCGCGGCGGGAGTGCCGGTCGGCGAGCACTCCGGCCACGGGCACCGCTGCGAGGAACCCGACGGTGCGTGCGGCGAGCAGCAGGCCGAGGTCGGTGGCTGCCAGGGTCCGGTCGTAGACGGCGAGGCCGAGGACGAAGGGCAGGGCCCAAGTGGCCAGGCCCGAGGCGGTGGCGCCTGTCCAGAGGCGGAGGAAAGGGAGGTCGAGCAGGATCGAGCGCTGCTTCGTGGGAGGGGACACTGCGGCGGTCGGAGGGGCGGATGGGGTGGGCACGGGGGAGTACTCCTGTCCTGTTTGCGGCAACGGACTGCATGTGATCCGGCTACAACTTCCCTGCTCGGCCAGTGAAGTTGAGCAATGGGGGCGGCTGGCGCACGGCGGGCAGCGCGGCGGGAGCAACACACTATCGCACTGATAATCATTTCCATTAGAGTCCTACCTGACGCCCCGTCGTGACGGATGTCGCGACTCCGTGCCACCCGCTGGCCTGGATTGCCTGCCGGGGCAGGGGGCGTGTTAGGTTCCTGCACATGAACATGATTTTCATTAGTGAGGGAAAGTGAAGCTATCGCACAGGCCTCCGCCCGCGGGCTCTGTGTCCTCGGCTGACGCTGGCGCGGACGTGGTCGTCCCCGCAGAGGCGTTGGCGCCCCGTCCCACGGAGGCTGTACGAGCTCGACTCGCGTCCCGGCGGGTACTGCTACTCAGCTGCGCGGTGTTGGCCGGAATCCTGCTCATTTCCGTCGTCGTTGCCATCGGGCTCGGCCCCGCGGTCGTCACCCCGGGGGAGACCGCCCATCATCTGTGGGCGGCTCTCAGCGGAGGGCGCATCACCGCGGACGAGGTGACGACGTACCAGATCATCTGGCAGATCCGTACGCCGCGAGTGCTGCTGGCGGCGCTGGTGGGGGCCGGGCTGAGCGCGGTCGGTGTGGCGATCCAGGCCATGGTGCGCAACGCTCTGGCCGACCCCTTCGTCCTCGGCGTCTCCTCGGGCGCCTCCGTCGGTGCCGTCGGCGTCACCGTCACCGGGGGGCTCGCCGCACTCGGCGTCTACGCCGTCTCCGCCGGCGCCTTCGTCGGCGCGCTTGTCGCCTCGCTCCTGGTGTACTCGGCCTCCTCCAGCAGGGGCGCGCTGTCACCGCTGCGCCTCGTGCTGACGGGCGTGGCCATGTCGCTGGGCTTCCAGGCTGTCATGAGCCTGACCATCTACTTCGCGCCGGACAGCGAGGCGACGAGCATGGTCCTGTACTGGACCATGGGCAGTTTCGGCGCCGCGACCTGGGGCGCGTTGTCCGTCGTCTCCGTCGTGGTGCTGGCCGGACTCGCGGCCCTGCACCGCCACGGGCGGGCACTGGACGTCCTCTCCCTGGGCGACGAGACCGCCGCGAGCCTCGGCTTCGAGCCCGACCGGTACCGCAAGGTGCTGCTGGTGCTCGTCTCGCTCGTCACGGGCGTCATGGTCGCCGTCAGCGGCGCCGTCGCCTTCGTCGGTCTCGTCATGCCGCACGTGGTGCGGATGGTCGTCGGTGCCACGCACGCCCGCGTGCTCGCCGTGGCTCCTCTGGTCGGAGCGATCTTCATGGTGTGGGTGGATCTGGCGGCACGGACCCTGGTCGCCCCGCGCGAGCTGCCGCTCGGGGTCATCACCGCGCTCGTGGGGGTGCCCGTCTTCGTCGCCCTGATGCGCCGCAGGGGCTACACGTTCGGAGGGCGCTGACATGGACCTGAGACTCGACGCGCTCTCCGTGGTGACCGACGGCAAGAGCCTCGTGCACGAACTGTCCCTGGAGGTGGCGGACGGTCAGGTCGTGGGCCTGGTCGGCCCCAACGGAAGCGGCAAGTCCACCGCACTGCGGTGCGTGTACCGAGCCCTGCGGCCCAGCTCGGGAACCGTTCGGGTGGGCGAGCGGGACCTGACCCGGCTGCCGATGCGCCACAGTGCGCGGACCATCGCGGCGATGACGCAGGACGGTGGCGTCGACTTCGATTTCACGGTCGAGGAGGTCGTCGCACTCGGACGGGCGCCCCACCTCCGCGGCAACCAGGCGCTCAGTGACCGGGAACGCGGCCTGTGCGAGCGGGCGATGGACCAGCTCGACATCGGACACCTCGCGCACCGGGGCGTTCTGACGCTGTCGGGCGGCGAGCGCCAGCGCGTCCTGCTGGCCCGCGCGCTCGTGCAGGAACCGGAGATCCTCGTCCTGGACGAGCCGACCAATCACCTGGACGTCCGTCACCAAGTGGACCTGCTCTCGCTCCTGCGCGGGTCGGGACTCACCGTGCTGGTCGTCCTGCACGACCTGAACCTCGCCGCGGCGGCCTGCGACCGGATCGGCATGCTCTCCCGGGGCCGCCTGGTCGCCTCCGGCACGCCCGTGGAAGTGCTCACGACAGAGCTCGTCGGTGACGTCTTCGGCGTCAGGACCAGCGTCGTCTCCCACCCGCTGACGGGCGATCCCCAGCTCCTGTACTCGATCGACTCCACCCGCTGAAAGGCTGCCCACACATGCGTACATCCCTAACCCTCGCCACGGGTCGCAGGCCTGCCGCTCTCGGCTCCGCCCTGGCGGCGGCCCTGCTGCTCGGCGGATGTGGTGCCGAGGTCGAATCGAAGGCAGAGGAGTCCGGCAAGGTCACCGTCAAGCGCTGCGGTGAAGCGGTGGAGTACACGGTGCCCGAGCGGGCCGTCGCCTACGAAGGCGGCAGTGCGGACAAGCTGTTCGCCCTCGGTCTGACCGAGCACGTGTACGGCTATGTGATGCCTCCCGCGAACCCGCCGGTGAGCGAGTCCCCGTGGGCGTCCGACTACGCGAAGGTGAAGATGCTCAGCGACGACCTCCTGAACAAGGAGGTCGTGGTCAAGGCCAAGTCGGACTTCGTCGTGGCCGGCTGGAACTCCGGCTTCAAGGACGAGCGGGGCATCACGCCCGAGATCCTGGACAAGCTCGGCATCCAGAGCTTCATGCACACCGAGAGCTGCTTCAACTACCCCGGCCACCCCGAGAGGATGACCCCCTTCGAGGCGCTCTACACCGACCTCGAACGGCTGGGCAGGATCTTCCGGGTCGAGGAGAAGGCCACGGAAGTCGTCGGCGGGTTGAAGAAGCGCGTGGCGGAGGTCAAGGCCCAAGCCCCGGCGGGCGACCCGGTGCCCGTCTTCCTCTACGACTCCGGCACGGACCAGCCGTTCACCGCGGGCAATCAGGTGCCCCCCAACGACATCATCAAGACGGCAGGGGGCCGGAACGTCTTCGACGGCCTCGACGAGCGCTGGACCCAGGTCAACTGGGAATCCGTGGCCGAGGCCGAGCCCGAGGTCGTCGTCATCCTCGACTACGGCGACCTGCCCGCCGAAAAGAAGATCGACTTCCTGAAGAAGTCCCCTCACACCAGGGAACTCCCGGCCGTGAGGAAGAACAACTTCTTCGTCCTCGACTACAACGAGGGCATCAGCGGGCCCCGCAACATCGACGGCCTGGAGAAGTTCGCCACCTACCTGCGCGAACTCGAGGGCTGAGTCACCACGCGCCACGGTCTGCCCGACAGGCACGAACATCTGCCCGGCGGACCGGACTTCGGTGTGAACGCGCACCGCCCCGTCATACCTCGAGGAAAGGAACCCATGGACCGCCACGTGATCGGCCAGGCTCTCCTGGAGCAGTTGCCCCCACCGCTGCCCGCCGACCGGATCATCGCCCTCAACCAGCCCAGGGCCGACCTGCACACCACTCGTTCCTACGGGTGGAACGGCTGGACGTTCGACGTTCCGCCCGGCGTCTTCACACCCGGCTGGACCAGCCGCCTGATCCACGAACGGGTGCTCAACGGCCGTATCGAGACCCGTGGCCGCCGCTACGCCGCCATGGGCGTCGGCCTGGGAGTCGAGGCCGTCGCGGCGGGCGTCAGGGGCGCACGGGAGATCCACGCGCTCGATGTCCACCCGGAGAGCGTGGCCGCCGCCACCGGTCACTACCGGCGCCTGGTCGGCGCGCGGCCGGACACCGCGTTCCTCCCCGCGGTGAGTGACGTCTTCGACGCACTCCCGGAGGATGTCCGGCTGGACGTGGTCACCTTCAACCCGCCCGCCGTCAGCCAGACCGTCAGCGACGACCCCGACGTCGTACGCAACGTCTGCGTGGGCGCGCCGCTGCTGGCGAAGTTCTTCGCCCAGATCACGGAGAAGGACCTGCTGGCCCCCGGAGGCGAGATCTACGTCATCGCCTCCAACACCGCTGATCTGCGGGCCCTGGTCCAGCACGCCCTGGACCACGGGCTCAGCCCTCGGATCGACCATCTCCACGACTGGCAGGACGGCGTGCTGACCTTCCTCTTCCGCATCACCCACGACACGCCCCGCACCGGAGGAGAGCGATGAAGCACACCGAGGAACTCCTGGCCGCCGTCCTGGCGGGCGAGTACGGATCACGCCCCGCCGACCTCGTCGCCACCAGCGTGTTCTGGGTGCACCACGGCACCCGGCTGGCCGGCGGGAACACCACTTACCTCAACCAGTACGTCCTCGTCCGCCTGGGCGATTCCTTCGGCGGCTGCGCCTTCGAGACGGGCGAGGTCGACGCGTCCATATGCCGCGACGCCTCCGGTACCCCCATCGACACGCTGCTGCGCGAGGCGCCGACGCCGCTGCGTATCGCCGCGCTCGATGCCTACCTCAGCGCCGCCCACCCGCACCGGGAGGCGGCGGAGGCGGAACCGGTCACCCTGCCCGCCGGGACACCCGAGACCCGGGCGCTGGCCAGGGACGCGGCCGTCGCCGGGCTCCTCGACATCGACGCCGGGGCCAGGGTCGGCCTGATCGGGGTGGTGAACCCGCTCGTCGCGGCCATCCGCGAGCGCGGAGGCGATCCCCTGCTCTGCGACTTCAACCTGCGCACCACGCAGTGGGGCGACCCGGTCACCGACGACATGCACGAGATGCTCGACACGGCCGACGCGGTCGTGGCCACCGGGATGACCCTCAGCAACGGAAGCTTCGACACCGTCCTGGGACGCTGCCGCGAACGCGGCGTGCCTCTGGTGGTCTACGCCCAGACCGGCAGCGCGGTGGCGCGAGCCTTCCTCGGACGGGGTGTGACCGCCCTGGCCGCGGAGCCCTTCCCCTTTTCCCAGTTCAGCGCCGAACCCACCACGCTGTACCGCTACCGGGTGGCGGCAGACGCACGACGGCCGCCACCCGCCGGCCGCCACCCGCCGCCCGTCCCGCGCTGGGCACCGGAAGCGCGGCCTGCCATCACGGCGAGATCCTGCAGGGCGTCTTCCTCGACGAGCGGCGTCACCCCGTCCACGCGCTGGTCACGCTGCCTCTGTACGGACCGGGCAGCAACGCCCGGTTCGCGCACCGGCCCGGCAGCCCGCCGGAGGAGATGACGGTGACGCCCGCCGGCCGGACCAAGGCACGGGCGGCGGCCGTCCTCGCGGAACGGGTGTGCGCCGCCCTCCACGACACGGAGCCGTGCGGCGGGGAGCTGACCCTCACCGGGGACATCCCCGTCGGCCTCGGGATGGGCTCCTCCACCAGCGACGTCATCGCCACGGTGAGGGCGGTCGCCGACGCCTGGGGCGTGCTGCTGCCGTCGGAGACGATCGCCCGGATCGCGGTGCGGGCCGAAGGCGCCAGCGACCCCCTGATGCACACGTCACGTCCCCTGCTCTTCGCGCAGCGCGAGGGCCGTGTCCTGGAAGTCCTGGGCTCGGCGCTGCCGCCCGCCGTGGTGGTCGGGTGCGCGCTCGCCGGAGGCGCACCGGTCGACACCCTCTCCCTGCCTGCCCTCCACCACGACGACGACCTCGCCGCCTACGAACACCTGCGCCGTATGCTCCGCCGCGCGGTGAGCGCCGCCGACTCGGCACTGCTCGGCCGGGTCAGCACCGCCAGCGCCGGCCTGCGTCAACGCGTCCTGCACCACCAGGAGTTCCCCGCCCTCACCGGCATAGCGGACAGCACGGGCGCCGTCGGCGTGCAGATCGCCCACAGCGGCAACGTCGCCGGCATCCTCTTCGACCCCCGCACTCCCGGCCTGCGGCACAGACTGCGCCGCTGCACCCGTGCCCTGGACCGCGAGGGCATCGCACCGACCCGCACCTTCACCACCTTCGCGTCCCACACCAGCGAGGAGTTCCCGTGGACGAACACATCTCGGAAGCCATCGGCCGCCCGGACCTGATACGCCTCGACGACGGCCTCCTCTGCCTCCGCTTCGAAACCATGAAGGTCGTCTCCGCTCTCGCCGCCGTGAGCCACCTGCTCGACACCGGGGTCGTACGACGCGGCGACACCCTCGTCGACAGCTCCAGCGGCATCTACGCGTACGCGCTCGCCCTGGCCTGCCACCGCTACGGCATGCGCTGCCACATCGTCGGTTCCACCACCGTCGACCACACCCTGCGCACCCAGCTCGACATACTCGGCGCCCACCTGGAGCAGATGCCGCCCAGCAGCAGCCTCAAGCTCGACCAGAACCGCCGCGTCGACCGCGTCCGCGAGATCCTGCGGGAGAACCCGGACTACCACTGGATGCGCCAGTACCACGACGACGTCCACTACCTCGGCTACGAAGCCGTCGCCGAGCGGATACACGCCCGGACCGGCGGCGGCTCCCTCACCCTCGTCGGCGGAGTGGGCTCCGGAGCCTCCACCGGCGCCCTCACCCACTACCTCGGCAAACGCTCCGTCGACGTACGACTCGTGGGCGTCCAGCCGTACGGGAGCGTCACCTTCGGCAGCGGACACGTCGCCGACCCGGAGATCATCATCGCCGGCATCGGCAGCTCCATCCCCTTCGGCAACGTCCGTCACGACCTCTACGACGTCCTGCACTGGCTCGCCTTCGACGCCGCCCTCGCCGGGAGCGTCGACCTGCTGCGCCGGCACGCCGTGTTCGCGGGTCTGTCCACCGGCGCCGCCTACCTCGCGGCTCGATGGGAGCGGCGCGAGGAGCCCGGCCGTACGGTGCTGTTCGTCGCCGCGGACACCGGCCACCGCTACGTCGACACCGTGTTCGCGCGGCACCAGGAGGCCGCGCGTGTCCAGGACCTGGCCCCCCGGCCGGTCCGCGGCACGCACGAACTGACACTCCCCTGGTCGCGTATGAGCTGGGACGGGTCACCCGCACCCGAGGGAGCGCTGCTCAGGTCGGCCGCCGCAGGGGCGGGGCCGGGTGATGGCCGGAGAGCGTCGAAGTGTCAGCGTTCTCGCGCCGCCGGTGAAGGCGCGACGTCGATGTAGCGGACACCGGGAGCGGTCGCGGCCAGATGGCCTGCACGGAGGCGGAGGGTGTCGGCTCGCCCTTGCCGTCGGCTTGATCACCGTGCTGATGAAGTGTCCCGGGTGGGGCCCGGACGGTTCGACGTCTGGGCCCCACAGGGCGGGGGAGTGTCAGCGCTTCATGAGAGCGAAGACACCCCAGCTGAGGTACTCACGTCCGTAACGGGCGTAGTGGGCGGGCTCGGTGGTGAGTTCTTCCCGTACTTCGGGGGCGAGTTCGTCGTCCGGGTTCTCATCGAGCCAGCGGCGCATGCTGAGCCACTGGGCTGCGGCGTAGCGGTCCCAGCTGTTCTGGTCGGCCAGCATCATCTCCACGACGTCGTACCCGAGTTCCTGGAACTGCTCGATCAGAGCGGGGAGGAGCAGGAAGTCAGCGACGGAGGTGGCGTGGCATGCCTTGGCGGTCTCCTCGTCCGGAGGGGTATGCCGCCAGAACGGTTCGCCGATCAGCATCATTCCTCCCGGGCGGAGGCTGCGCTGGAGCAGTTGGGCCGTTCCGGCGACGCCGTTGCCGATCCAGGTGGCCCCGACGCAGGCGGCCAGATCGACCGGCTGGTCGGCGACGTGGCCGACGGCGTCACCGTGGATGAACTCGACCCGGTCGGCGACGCCGAGTTCGGCGGCGCGGGCTTGGGCCTGCTCGGTGAAGAGCGTGCTGATGTCGACGCCGGTGCCCGTGAAACCCAGGTCGCGGGCCCAGGTGCAGAGCATTTCGCCCGAGCCGCTGGCCAGGTCGAGCACCCGGGTCCCAGCGGGGAGGCGGAGGGATTGGCCCAGGGCGGCCAACTTGTCCTCGGTCAGCGGGTTGTGGATGCGGTGGCCGCTCTCGCGGATGGTGAAGATGCGGGGAAGGTCCATGACCGGATTCCTTTCTGTCATGCCTTGAAGTGGGGGGACTGCATGAGGGCGCGCGCCTGGCGCGAGATCTGCTTCATCGGCCGTTCCAGTTCGGCGCGCAGCCGCGCGTCGGTGCGGGAGGCGGCGTAGATGTTCTCGCGCTGCAGCCGCTGGTAACTGTCGAGGCGCCGCCGGGTGAGACGGCCGTCCTCAACGGCGGCCAGTACCGCGCAGCCTGGCTCGGTGGCGTGTGCGCAGTTGGCGAAGCGGCAGTCGCGGGCCAGCTCGTCGACCTTGGCGAAGGTGTGCTCCAGGCCGTCGTCGGCGTCGTGCAGGCCGCTGCCGCGTAGGCCCGGGGGGTCCAGCAGGACTCCGCCGTGGGGCAGCGGCACCAGTTCGCGCCAGGCGGTGGTGTGCCGGCCCTTGCCGTCACTGCCGCGTACCGCGCCGGTGGCCAGGAGGTCCTCGCCGAGCACGCGGTTGCCGAGGGTGGACTTGCCCGCGCCCGAGGGCCCGAGCAGGACGACCGTGCCCGACAGGACGGCGGTCAGGGAGGTGCGCGAGGAGGTGGAGCGGACCACGGAGGGCCGGCGTTCCAGTACCTCCACCACGGTGGTGGAGGTGGCCGGGCCAGCCGGACGGACGGCCACCCAGTCGCCGGTGCAAGGCGTCAGCCGATCACCGGTGCCAGAGGAGGGGAGGACCATCGCGCGGACGGGGCCGGTCTCGGCGACGACGTTGCACAGACCGCGCTCGGCCCGCACGACACGGCCCGGAACCAGTCCCTCGCCCCTCGATGGAGCGAAGGATCGCTCACGCACCGTGTCCCAGCCGTGGTCGGCCGGAGTCAGGACGCGCGAAGGATGGGAGAGAGCAGACGGGTGTGAAGCGTGTTGGTGAAACAAAGTGGAGACCCTTGGGAGGGGGTCTCGCCGGACGGCAGACATGCCGGAACCATTCCCGCGGAGGGGAGAACTGGCAGAGGAAAGGTCAGGCCGAGACCCGGGAGATGCGAACGAGTCGGGCACCGCACACAGCGGTGGTCACCACGACCGTCATCACGCATCTCCTCCGATCTCCATGAGTGGCATGGTCGCCACTGTCGCTGGAACCGTAGCATCTTCTGTGAATGTCCGAGCGCCTTCCCTTCGATGGCGCGACGATCTCGCGCAGGAGATCAGGGGCAGGCGTCGCCAGCTAGTGTTCCGCCAGTCGTCTTCGCTGATCATGGCGGTGGCGGGTCCGATAATCCGTTGGCGCCCGCTCATGGTCCATGGCTACTGTTCGGGCGTTCCGTCGAACCAGTCGGGCCTGCTGTGCCCCGGAGGGAGTGAGTTTTGTGCCCCGGCCTTTGCCGCGCGCGCCTCGCTGCACGGCTCCAGCCGTCACGTCCTCCTGCCTCCCGTCCTGCTCGGACGGCTACCGGACGCGGCTTTCCGGTGCTCTGACCTGCCCACTCACCCCGTAGCCCTCGCGCGCTGCGGCATACAGGGGCGCGTTTTTGGCGAGGCCGCTCGGCCTGCTCTTGCTGTCATGACCGACTTCTCAGCAAGGAGCCCTCCGGGTGTCCAGTACAAACAAGACTCTCTCCAGCGGCCCGAACTCCGTTCTGACCGGCACTTTCACCTGTTCGTGGTGCGGCCTGACGGTGTCCGCCGCCACTGGCGACGGCACACGGCGAAACCACTGCCCGTCGTGCCTGCACTCCCAGCACGTCCTCGACCATGTCGATGGTGGCCTCAGCGAATGCCAGGGCCGGATGTCGCCGATATCCGTCGCCGTGCTGCGTACCGGCGACTGGATGGTCATCCACCGTTGCGTACGCTGCGACGAGCTGACCTCCAACCCGATCTGCACCGACGACAACCAGCTCGTCCTGATGCGCATGGCCGTGCGTCCGCTGGCGCAACCACCGTTCCCGCTCGAAGCTTTCGGCGACCTGTGAACCGGAAGGAGAAGAAACCATGCCGAGACGAGCGAACAAACCCAGCACGCAGAGAACACGGCGGCCACAGCGGCACAAGGACGTCCTGCACCGTCAGGGAGGGCACCGGCGACACGATTTCCGGTGCGTGGGCTGCCGACTGGACGTGTCCTTGGACGCGCCCGGTACCACACACCGCAATCACTGCCCGAACTGCCTGGCCAGCCTGCACGTCGACCGCCGGATCCCGGGTGACCGGGCAGCAACCTGCCGTGGACGGATGGAAGCACTGAGCATGTCCGTGCGGCCCGACGGTGAGTGGATGATCATCCACCAGTGCCAGTCCTGCGGTGAGCTCAGCGCCAACCGGATCGCTGGCGACGACAATGCACTGGCCCTGGTGCGCCTCGCGCTGAAACCGCTGAGAGACAGCCGCATCGCCCACCGCGCGCTGCTTCAGCTGTGACCTGAGCCGCACCTCGCGGCGTCGCGCCGCAAGAACCGGGCAGAACGCCGACCGTTTCGGCGGCGTTCTGAACCCTGCTCTCGCCGGTGGTGCAGCGAGACCACACGAAGGGGCGAAGTGTCCATGTGCGGACGTGCTCGGACGCTTCGCCCCTTCTCGGCGTACTCCAACGGCCAGGGTCGCGGGCAACTGCCGCTGTCAGACCCAGGTGGCAGTATCACCGAAGTGAACGCCCTGAGGCGTCATCAACTCACCTCCGTAGCAACGAAGAGGAGCATTCCCCTTGCGACTGCAGTCGGCAGGTACCAGGTCGCCTGACCGGTACGCCGCCGCATCACAGCGCGTCGCCCGGGCGGCACCCTCTGCCGCACGCCCGGTCGCCGGAACGCCGAGAATCCGGGCGACGCTGCCTGCACCGCTGTGTGCCGGCGACCCAGCCCGGCAGGCCCTACGCCGGCTCGGCGCCCTCAGCAGAGCTCTGTGGTTTCGCCGCCCGGTGCGGTATGGGCCACTGACACCTCCGACAGCAGAAAGCGCGTTCTTCGATGACCGCACGACCCCCACGCACCGAGCGCAGCGGTCCGCAGACCGCTTCCGTCATGACCGACCTGCCGTTCAAGCCTCAGCTCGTCAGAGCGGTGTTCAGGGACGTGACCTCGTTGCACGTCTCCCGGCCGGCCGCGTGGGCCGCCGCGTCGGTGACACGGACCGTGCTGACGGAAATCATCGACGGCGCGAGAAGCGCGGCGGCCGAGGAGACCAGGAAGAGGCTGATTCCTAAGGACCTCATCTCGGCGATCGACCGGAACGTCGAGGTGGAGGTGGGATCGGCGTGGTACCTGCACAGCCCGACCTTCCACGGCCTGATGGGCGAGTTGCGCAACGCCGATGGTGCGCTCGTGTCTCTTCGTGAGCGCCGCGGGGCGCGTACACCGAGTGGTGTGGCTGGTGCCCACCGGTTCGAGGCCGGGGTGAGAAGGCTGCTGGGGATCCGGGGGGTGAGGGCGGTCCCGGTGCTGGTCCGCGACCTGGACGGAATCGCGAGCGTGTTCCTGACGGCCCTGGCCAGTGACGCGGCCAAGGTCGTCCGTGAGGGCGGGGTCAAGCGGTTCGGGACGGTCAGTCTGGTGGTGCCGGGCGAGCCAGCCCCAGCCTCGCTGCTCAACGACCCCCTCCTCGCCCTGTCCACCCGTCGCGGGGACGGGCGGACTGTCGGCGGGGACGACGTCCTGGCTGCCGTCACGATGCAGCTGTTCGGCGATCTCAGGCAACGGGCCCTAACCGAGGCAGCAGAGATGACACGGAAGACGTCGGCCAACTGATCGGCCCGCCCCTGCGTGTGCGGTCGCCAGAAAGGCGGCAGTAGTGACGGATCTTCCAGGCCTTCATCCGGGTACTCGAAGCGGGCACGGACCTTAGGTGAATCGCGCAGCTCATTACAAGCCCGGGACCGAAGCGTTGGTCGGGTACATAGCCTGCGACTCCGTCATTTCGATCATGATGCGAAGGCGCATGTGTCTGGTCGAGCGAGGTGGCCGCGGAGAACGGCGGTGCAGGCCGGGACGATGAGACACACGACCGGGTGGTCGTCGCACTGCGGCAGCCTTACACCTAGCGACGATCTGTTCATCGAGCGCCTCGAAGATGTCTGCGGCGAGCCGTTCGGCCATGCGCGGTGCCTTGGGCCGCAGCATGGATATCAGCCGTCGTCTGCCGGCTTTCCGCAACTGTGCTGGAGATTCCTGGCGTTCGAGCAGGAACAGGACGGCCGGGCGACCCATGGATCTTCGTAGGCCCCCGCCTCAGGCAAGGGCCTACGGCCCTGTTTGATCACTCCGGACAACCCGATCTGGGTGCGCTTGCTCAGACCGGATGAGTAGCTGAGCGCTGCCCCGCCTCCCGCCCGGGCGGCTTTGATCGACAGCATGAAGGCGAAGATCGTGGCCCCCGTGCTCGGGGTCGCCCTAGTGGCTCTTTTCGGGCTGACGGCCAAGGCGTGCGAGACGTTGCAGGGCGGGCCCGTGCACAGCACCGAGGAGTTCCGTGACCATGTCCGGGCCACCACCCGGGCTGGCGAGGATGCCTACCGCGCGCTGTCCCCGGCGCCGGCCAAGGAGCCGTACCCCTCTCGGCAGGGCAGCACCTCGTGCGTGGACGACTTCGGCTTCGACGACACCGGCGTCAGCCGGGATGAGCCCATCATCACCTGGGACCTGGACTTCGCCAGCGATGACGACTACCGCGCGGCGCTGGCATCCCTGCGGGCCACCTGGCGCGAGAACGGCCGCACCGTCGAGAACGTCGACAACGGCATCACCGCCACCCTCGATGACGGCATCCGGGTCACCCTCCACCTCGACTACTACAACGGCGAGCCCGAACTGCGCGCCGAGGGCACGTGTATGCGCTACCGGCACAACTACGGCGATGCATACGACTACATGTACGACGACAACGGAGACGGGACGATCGACGAATACGAGCGGCCGAACTGAGCGCGCGGCCGACACCGGCAACATCTTCAGAGAACAGCGGCCGAAGCCGCGACCTGGATCCCTGTACAAGCGTCAGCCAGAATCGGACAGCAGCTCAAGGGCCTTCGAAGCACCCCAGGACGGTCACCTGGTCGAAGCAGCGCGCCTGCACGTCCTTCCTCGCGATCGTCCAGAAGACGTCACCGCCGATGTGGTAGTTACCGAAGTCCAAGACGCCGCCATACCATTGAGCGAGAAGCGCCCAGTCGTCGGGACGAGGCCGTGCCCATGGGCTGGCCCGCGTGCCCTCCGGCTTTCCTGCCCTTCGTGCCGCCATGGCGGCGGACGCGGTGATGGGGTCGTCCTCGCCGTAGGAGTCCCTGGAGTATCCGTCGATCTGCAGGTGAGTCTCGTCGCGATGGTGCCTGCCCTCGTAAAGCACGGCTGACCAGGCCTGGCGCAGTTCTTTGGCGTGCGGGTGCTCGACGGGGTCGATAAGCACCTCGTTGTCCGGCAGGGAGAGGTCGTACTTCAGCCGTAGCTCTGCTCGGTCATAGCCGTCGTCCCCAGGGCGTTCATCGAGAGGTGTGCCGGCGGGGACGTACATCACTCGGCCGGAAGCGTCAAGGTCGTCGGGATGGAGTCGGGCGAAGAAGAGGAGCCGGCCGTCGGGGGGCAATACCAGAGTCGTTGCGTCGTCGGGCAGCGCGGCGAGGTCCAGCATCGCGATCAGGCTCAGCCCTGCCGGGAGTTGGGGAGCGTCGGCGGGGAGCAGGTTGGGCCCGCCGAAGTGGCCCACGACCGGCCCGTCCACGGTGGATGCCAGGGTGGCACAGGGGCGTGCGGCCTCGAGCCACCTCTCCACCTCGCCGGACGGGACGCCGCCCGCGAGCGCCTTCTCACGGAACCGGTTCATCTTGTCGAGCATCTCGGGTTTCATACGGTGAACATAGTGGCGAGCACTGACCCGTGGGCCGGACCATGACGTACACCGGGAAACTGCCGGTTCCCCCGGGGCAGCGGCCGCCGACGCAGACCCGCAGTGGGCGGTTCGTAAGGTGATGTCCGCTTCTGCTCGAGGCTGGATCGAGGCCGCTGAAGGGCTCTGTCGCCCGTTGCTTTCCGGCGAAGTTGCCCGTGTCGGCTTCGACGAAAATCCCGAGTTGACCAGGCGTTTTGGGCTTGGCGCGGGTGCGGGCGAGTTGGCTTGCTGGTGGTGTCGGCTGGAGAAGGGGATGCGGTGGGGGGCGTCAGGCCTGAGGGGCGAAGGCGCGCGCTGTTGATGAGTGGCGGGACGTTCATGACCTGCTGGATGCCGTTCGGCAGCGGCCGAGCGCATGGGTGTGTAACGGCTCGTTGCAGGAACTGGCGGTAATGATGTTCGGCTACCACCTCGCTCTTCAGGTCCACGATGTCGATGAGGAGTTCGTGTTTCATCGTGCAACTCGGGCACGCCCGCCGGCGCGCCTCCAGCCGGCAAGGGCAAGGGCAGGGGCAGGGGTAGGGGCGATCCGTCGGCGTCGAAGTGCACCCACCCCCCACCGCAGCCGCCGGACACCAACTTCGCGGTGCAGGAGGGGGGGGAGTAGGGTGGCAAGGGCGCGCGGTCTACCAGGCGAGCTGCCCAGAGACCGGCGGAGCCGGCGTTACCTAGATCCCCGACGGCGCCGACCCGGCCGCGCCCGTGCCCGATCCGAAGGTCCTCGCACAGCGTGCGGTCGACTCGATGAAGCTCACCGGCTCGGACATCGCCCCTCCACGCCCGGCGGGGCGGTACACGGTGGGGGTACCGATGCAACTGTGGGTCCGCCAGGGTGAGACCACCCACGGACCGGCCACCGCGACGGCCTCCGCAGGCGCGGTCACCGTGACCGCCACCGCACAGGTCACCTCGATCCGTTGTTGGACCACGGGCGACGGCACCCCCATCACCTGCACCGGCCTCATGCCCCCGTTCCTCGTGACCGGCTCGGCTTGTCGGCGTTAGCGAGACATAGTGCCGCAACCCATCGCGGCTCACGGCTTGAGGACGACCTTCTCACAGTGGTCCTTCTTGTTCTTGAACAGGTCGTAGCCGGTCGGAGCCTCGGTCAGGGGCAGCCGGTGGGTGATGATCCGGGTGGGGTCGATCTTGCCCTGCTCGATCAGGCCCAGCAACGGCTTCATGTACTTCTGCACGTGGCACTGGCCGGTCCGCAGGGTCAGTGACCTGTTCATCCAGGCACCCGCAGGGAACTTGTCGATCATCCCGCCGTAGACGCCGATGACCGAGACCACACCGCCGCTCCGGCAGGACATGATGGCCTGGCGCAGGGCGTGCGGCCGGTCGGTCTCGGAGCGGACTGCCTGCTTGGCACGGTCGTAGAGGTGGACGTGGGAGGCGCCGTGCGTGGCCTCCAAGCCGACCGCGTCGATGCACTTGTCAGGGCCACGGCCGCCGGTGAGTTCGAGCAGGGCGGACCGTACGTCGGTGTCCTCGAAGTTGATGGTGGTGTAGCCCTGGGCGGCGGCCATGTCGAGGCGGTAGGTCTCCTTGTCGATGGCGATGACCCTTTCTGCGCCCAGGACCCGGGCGCTGTCCATGGCGAACTGGCCGACCGGCCCGGCGCCCCAGACGGCGACGACGTCACCTTGCTTGATGTCGCACATGTCGGCGCCCATGTAACCGGTCGGCAGGATGTCGGACAGGAAGAGCACCTGCTCGTCGGTCAGGTCCGACTCGATCTTGAGGGCGTTGGCGTCGGCGAGCACCACCCGCGCGTACTCGGCCTGGCCGCCGGCGAAGCCGCCGGTGAGGTGTGAGTATCCGTAGATGCCGCAGGTGGGATGACCGAACATCTTCTCCGAGATGCCGGCGTTGGGGTTGCTGTTCTCGCAGCACGAGTACAGCTCCGCGCGGCAGGACGCACAAGCGCCGCAGGCGATGGGGAAGGGCACCACGACCCGGTCGCCGACTCGCAGCGTGCCGTCGCTGATGCCGGGGCCGACCTCGACGACTTCTCCCATGAACTCATGGCCCAGGATGTCGCCCTTCTCCATGGTGGGCACATAGCCGTCGACCAGATGGAGGTCGGAGCCGCAGATCGCCGTCGAGGTGATCTTCACGACGGCGTCGCGGCGGTTCAGGATCGAGGGGTCGGGGACATCCTGCACCTCGATCGAGTTGCGTCCCGTCCAGCAGGTGGCCTTCATGCCAGGGCCTCCTTCAGTTCGTCCTCGGTCAGCGGCCGGGCAGGGTGCTGCGGAAACTCGCCCCGGGCCCGCTTGCCGCCGGGTGCGCCCTCGGAGCGGACGACCTCACCGGTTTCCGCGATCTGTTTGAAGCGGCGTAGGTCGTCGTCCAGCTGCTGGTGAGGCTCCTCGCCGAAGTAGCGCGCCGCCGCCTTGCCCAGCGCTCCGCAGGGAAGTTCGTAGCGCAGGGTCACCCGTATCTCCGTGCCCTGGCTGCCGGGAGCCGGCACGAAACGGGCTTCGCCGGAGTTGTCGACGTCGGCACTGTCCACCGACCGCCACGCTATTAGCCGGCCGGGGATGTCCCGGATGATCTCGGCGTCCCATTCGACTGTCTTGCCGAACGGCGCGCTGGCCTTCCAGTGACTGGTGCGCGGGCCGGTCACCTGCACCTCGTCCAGGTGGACCATGAAATCCGGCAGTTGCTCCAGGTCCTTCCAGAGGGTGTACGCCTCGTCCGGGGATCGGGTGACGGTGGTGGATGCGGTCAGTTCCATGGGCGTGCTCCAACGAGTGCGGGTCACGGCCGCGTAGACGTCCGTGGCTGTGATGGCGGTGACCGCGGCCGTCGCAGCGACGGTGCGTCCCAGGCCGCGACCGTCATGGTTCTTCAAGGCCCGGGCGAGCAGGGTCAGATCCAGGAGGTCGCCACCGACGCGGCCCCACAGCCAGATGGGATGCGGCCGTCCCAGCAGCCCGGTCGCCGCCGCCAGTTCGCGGACGCCGACGGCTGCCGTGGCCGATCGGTGCCGGGGGGCGTCGTCCACGCCCAGGGCCCGCGCGAAGTCCGCCGGGGCGACGACCTGGGGCACGCCCAGGAGCGCGCTGGCCCAGCCGAGGCCCCGCACGAGCGGATCGTGTCGCAGGCGGGAGGCAGAACGGGTGTCTGTTGTCATCAGTGCTCCTCACGTGCGGCGAGGTGAACGCCAAGCCGCTTCCACGGCCCGTCTCATAGCTCCGGAAGGGCTCAGGGCTCGGCCTGCCACTACTCATGACTCGGGCCGGGCTGCGGTAGACCGCCGTCCGTGCCGCAATGCCGGAAGCAGCCGACCGCCGGTGCCCGGCATTGCGGGAGATGCTGGCGAGGAAGGCCCGTATGGCCCCGGCCGAAACCGGAGCCGGCCGCCGGTCGTCGTCCGCGCAGTGTGGTGCTGGAGCGGCTGACGGCCCTAGTCTCCTCACTACTTGTGACCGTTGCTGTGGCCGTTGGGATGCAGCACTACCTTCGTCCAGCCCTCGTCACGGGCGTCGAAGTGCTCGTAGGCAGTGGGGGCCTCGTCCAGGCTGAGCTCGTGGGAGACGACGAAGCTCGGTGTCGCCTTCCCGCCGACGATCAGGTCCCGCAGCGCCCGGTTGTACCTCTTCACCGGTGCCTGGCCGGTCCCCATGTGCTGGCCCTTGAACCACATCATCCCGAAGTCGATGGGCACTTTGCCCTGGGCCTCCAGTTCCCCCTGAGCCTCCGTGCCGCCGGGATCCTCGGGCAGGAAAACGCCCACTACGCCGATGTCACCCGTGAACCTGACCGAGTCGATCAGGCTGTTCAGCGTGAGGCTGGCGTCCTCATGTCCCTCGGGGTCGTGTGCCTGGTAGCCGACGCACTCACAGCCGTTGTCGGCGCCCAGACCGAGGGTGGCTTCCTTGACGACCTCCGCCGGGTCCTGCTCGGCGGTGTTGATCGGGATGGCCCCGATCTCCTCCGCCTTGCGCAGCCGGTCGGGCTGGTGGTCGGCCACCCAGACGCGGTCGGTGCCCTTGAGTACGGCGGAGTAGGCCGCCATCAGCCCGACGGGACCGGCCCCGAAGACGATCGTCTGGTCGCCCGGCTTGACGTTGGCCATCTCGGTGGCGGGGTAACCGGTGGGGAAGATGTCGGCGAGCATCACGTAGTCCGTCTGCCGCTCGGCGGCGTCCTCACCCAGGCGCAGCGCGTTGAAGTCGCCGTAGGGCACACGCAACAGCTCGGCCTGGCCGCCCTGGTAGGGACCCATCTCGGCGAACCCGTAAGCCGCTCCCGCGAGGGCCGGTTCCGGCTGCATGGTCAGGCAGTAGTTGGTCAGCCCCCGCTCGCACTGCTTGCAGAAGCCGCAGGCGATGTTGAAGGGCAGAACTACGTACTCGCCAACCTGGACCTTGCGCACGGCCGAGCCGACCTCCACGACCTGGCCCATGTTCTCGTGCCCCAGCGTGCGGCCGGACTCGAACGAGGTGCGGCCCTCGTACATGTGCAGGTCCGAACCGCAGATGTTGGTGGTAGTGATCTTGACGATGATGTCGCAGGGGTGCTCGATCTTCGCGTCCGGTACGTCCTTCACCTCGACCGTTCGCGGTCCTTCGTATACCGCTGCCTTCATGATGACTTCCCTGGATGTCGCTGCATGGCGGTGATGGAGACGGCGTAAGGAGCCTGGCTCTCGACCCTGCGAGGACGGAGTCTGTGGTTCGCCACGCCTGTGCGAGCCGTTCATCTGGATCAGGGAGAACGGTCGTTTCACCCGGTCCGCCGGGCGGAGCCTCGGTGCTCCGGTGGCTGCAGTGCGGGTCCCCGTCAACCTACGGCCGAAACAGTTGTTTATAATATGAATTGGTGGCATTTTTTGCCAGGACGATCACCAATCAGAGCTGGCACCTCCGGCTCTCATCACCTGCTAGTCGCCGTCATTCCCGAGCAAGTGACGATGTTCCTGTTCACGCCGGGATAGGCGGCCGCTCGGATCGCCTCGTCGCCCACCAGGCCGACGCGCCGGCGCACCAGCAGCCGTGGCAGCCGAAGCAACTGACCAGGCCGGCGTCCAGTAATCCGAGACAGCTTCCCCCCGAAGGGCCTCTTCCGAACAGCTCATCTGTACCAGGCCTTGAGTTCCACTGGGAGCGGCTCATACCGGGACGACCCGGATGCTCGTGTAAGCGGGCGGGCGACGGTGCCTGTCGCGCGGTTCCCGGCGCGATCAGGTACTCAGGAACGGTGAACAAGGACGCGACCGACCCCTTCGTGCATGTCCGGGGCGCCCGTGAGAACAACCTGCGGAACATCGATGTCGACGTTCCGCGGGACGCGATGGTCGCCTTCACCGGCGTCTCCGGTTCGGGCAAGTCCTCGCTAGCCTTCGGTACGCTCTACGCGGAGGCCCAGCGGCGCTACTTCGAGTCCGTAGCGCCGTACGCCCGAAGGCTGTTGCAACAGGTCGGCGCACCGCACGTGCAGGAAATCACCGGACTGCCACCGGCCGTGGCCCTGCAGCAGCGACGCGGGTCGCCAAGCGCGCGCTCGACGGTCGGCACCATCACCACGCTGTCCAATCTGCTGCGTATGCTGTACTCCCGCGCGGGCACCTACCCGCCTCGGGCCACACGGCTGGAAGCCGAGTCGTTCTCCCCCAACACCGCGGCGGGCGCCTGCCCGGAGTGCCACGGACTGGGCGTCGTGCACGACGTCGCCGAGGACCTGCTTGTCCCGGATCCCTCGCTGAGCATCCGCGAGGGGGCGATCGCCGCCTGGCCGGGCGCCTGGCAGGGCGCCAACCTGCGCAGTGTCGTGAGCGGCCTGGGGATCGACATCGACCGACCGTGGCGCAGGCTCAGGAAGAAGGACCGGGACTGGCTGCTGTACACGGACGAACAGCCCTCCGTGTACATCGAGCCGGAGGAGGACCGCGTCGACTACGGCTACCAGGGCAAGTTCTGGAGCGCCCGCAAGCACGTCATGCACGTCCTGGCCGACTCGAAGAGCGAGAAGATGCGCGAACGGGCGCTCCGGTTCGTCAGGGGTGTGCCCTGCCCCGCCTGTCACGGCAGCGGACTGCGGCCCGAGGCGCTCGCCGTGACCTTCGCCGGGCATTCCATCGCCGAGATCAACGCGATGCCGCTCACTGAGGTCTTGGCGCTGCTGCGGCCCGTCGCGGGACGGTCCGAGGCCGACGCCACCACAACGACCGCCCGATCCGGTGAGACGACCGAGGTCGCGGTCCGGATCTGCGGCGATCTGGTCGCGCGGGTCGACGTACTGCTCGACCTGGGCCTCGGATACCTCAGCCTCGGGCGCCGCTCGACGACCCTGTCGCCAGGCGAGGCGCAGCGCCTGCGGATCGCCACCCAGCTGCGCTCGGGGCTGTTCGGCGTCGTCTACGTCCTCGACGAACCCTCCGCGGGCCTGCACCCGGCTGACGCGGAACCGCTGCTGGATGTGCTGGACCGCCTCAAGACGGCGGGCAACTCGCTGTTCGTCGTGGAACACGACATGGACGTCGTACGGCGGGCCGACTGGGTGGTCGACATCGGCCCCGGTGCAGGTGAGGGCGGCGGACGCGTGCTGTACAGCGGTCCGGTCGCCGGCCTTGAGCGGGTCGGGGAGTCCGCCACGAGCCAGTACCTGTTCGGACGCGCCCAGCCGCTCGATCACCGCCCGCGCGCACCGCACGGCTGGCTGCACCTGCGCGGAGTCTCCCGCCACAATCTGCACGACGTGTCCGTCGACGTACCGCTCTGCGTACTGACGGCGGTGACGGGCGTGTCCGGTTCCGGGAAGTCGACGCTGGTGACGCAGGTGCTCGCCGAGGTCGTCCGCGGCCACCTCGGACTCGTACCCGAGGGACCCGACGACGCGCAGTTGGAGGTCGACGTCCAGGACGCGTCGGGGGTCGAGTCGTTCGACCGGCTGGTCCGGGTCGACCAACGGCCCATCGGCCGAACACCCCGGTCCAACCTGGCCACGTACACCGGAATGTTTGACGCGGTGCGCAAATTGTACGCGGCAACGGACGAAGCCAGAGCGCGCGGCTACACGGCCGGGCGGTTCTCCTTCAACGTGCCCGAGGGGCGGTGCGAGACCTGCCGGGGCGAAGGGTTCGTCGCGGTGGAACTGCTGTTCCTGCCCGGCACCTACGCGCCGTGCCCGACCTGCGACGGCGCCCGATACAACGCCGAAACGCTGGAAGTCAGCTACCGCGGCATGAACATCGCGGAAGTACTGGCGCTGTCCGTCGACGCCGCAGCCAAGTTCCTGTCCGCCGTCCCGGCCGCATCCCGCAGTCTGGAGACGTTGCGCGAGGTGGGACTGGGGTACCTGAGGCTGGGCCAGCCCGCGACGGAACTGAGTGGCGGTGAGGCGCAGCGCATCAAACTGGCCACGGAACTGCAGCGAGCCCGCCGTGGGCACGCGCTCTACCTGCTCGACGAGCCGACGGCGGGGCTCCACCCCTCGGACATCGCGCTGCTGCTGCGACAGCTGCACCGGCTCGTCGATGCCGGCAACACGGTCGTCCTCGTCGAACACGACCTGGCCACCATCGCCACCGCCGACTGGGTCATCGACCTCGGACCGGGCGGCGGCGACGCGGGCGGACAGGTGGTCGCGGCGGGCCCGCCGGTCAAGGTGGCGAAGGCCCGCCGCAGCACCACCGCACCCTATCTCGCGGCCCGGATCGCGCGCTCCTGACGACAGGAACGTGATCGCGAATCCCCAAGCACCCGCGGTGCGACCCGGTGGCCGGGTGGTCTCGCGCACCAGCGCGGTGCGCGAGCACGCCGACCTCTCGGCAATAGCTGGACCCGACCCGCCGTGGCAGTTCCGCAGCCAGGCGTGAGCGGTCGCGTGTGGCAAGAATGACCCATGCACATTGCGATCGCAGGTGGACACGGAAAGATCGCGCGCCGGCTGACCCGGCTGCTCTCGGCGCGCGGAGACAACGTCACAGGGCTGATCCGCAACCCAGACCACGCCGACGACCTGCGCGCGGACGGCGCGGAACCGGTGGTGTGCGACCTGGAGCACGCCTCGGTGGACGAGGTGGCCGGCCGCCTTGGCGGCGCGGACGCGGCATTGTTCGCCGCGGGCGCTGGACCGGGCAGCGGCGCGGCCCGCAAGCAGACAGTGGACCGGAACGCGGCCATCCTCCTCGCCGACGCGACCGAGCGCGCCGGGGTGCGCCGCTTCCTGGTGATCTCCGCGATGGGCGTGGACCGCCCGCCGCCGCCCGGCACCGACCCGGTGTTTGCCGCCTACCTGAAGGCCAAGGGCGAGGCGGACGCCGACATCGCCTCCCGTCCGGGACTGGACTGGACGATTCTGCGCCCGGGGATGCTGACCGACGACCCCGGCAGCGGGCGCGTCACGCTCGCCGAGCACACCGACCGAGGCCAGGTTCCGCGCGATGACGTGGCTGCGGTGCTCGCCGCCCTGCTCCACGAGCCCGGGACCGCCGGGCGCATCCTCGAGCTCATCAGCGGGTCCACTCCGGTCGAGGATGCGGTGCGCGCCGTCGCCGGCGGCTGACGCCGCACTCCGCCCTCGCCGGGTGAGTCCGCTGCCGATGCCCGGAACTCGCTCCGGGCTTGTCCAGCAGGGACATGAGCTGGGTGATGCCGTTGCGGTTGCCGCCGGTCAGCGAGACTGCGAGCGGGATGCCCTGGCCGTCGGTGAGGACGTGGTGCTTGCTGCCCGGCCCGTGCGCGGTCGACCGGGCTGGGTCCGTTTTTGGGCCGCGCCGAGCGGCCCGCACGTGGGAGGAATCGATCACCGCCCTCGAACATTCCAGCTTCTTCGCTGACCGCAGCTTCTTCGAAAACACCAGGTGCAGCTCGTCCCGCACGCCGGCCTCGTTCCACGCGGCCTGCCGGTCCGGGACCCGCGGCTGGCCCTTCACCGGCTTCGGACCGGCTCGGGCAGCAACGACTTGATGAGCGACCACAGTTCGTCCGACACGATCCACGGCCGAGACTGTCGTTTCCCCACGAACAGCCCAACGACCACCCAAGCCGACGGTCACTTGATCGACAACTTCTGTTAGGACCTCCAAGGAGCAGCGCGGCAGGCTACGGAGGTGTACAGACATGGAACGAGCGGCAATCCGGTCGGTCCCCGTCAGGACGAGTCGGCCCGCTCGTAAGAGGTCAGCCCAGCACTTCTTCGATCGGGGCGTCGGCGTCCACGTAGCGCACGAGCTTGCGGTTCGCGAATTCCACGATGCCCACGTCGCCGAGTTCGCGCCCGTAGCCGGAACGCTTGATGCCGCCGAAGGGCAGCTCCGGTCGGGACGCGGTCGGGTGGTTGATCCATACCATGCCCGCCTCCAGCCGGTCCGCGACCCCGCGAGCACGTTCCGGGTCGGCGGCGAAGACAGCGCCTGCCAGGCCATAGGAGGAGGTGTTGGCCAGTGCCACGGCTTCGTCCTCGTCGGCGACCCGGTAGACCGTTGCTACGGGCCCGAAGAGCTCTTCCCGGTAGGCCCGCATGTCCGGTGTGACGTCGGTGAGAAGGGTCGGCTCGACAAAGGCGCCCGGCAGGTCGGGCCGCCCGCCGCCCAGCACCACCGTGGCTCCCTTGTCCACCGCGTCACGAACCTGCTCCATCAGGAGGTCGGCCGCGGCCTCGGAGGACAGCGGGCCGAGCGTGGTGGCGGGGTCGGCCGGATCTCCCGGTTGCACCTCGCTCATCCGGTCACGCAGCCCGGTGACGAAGGCGTCGAAGACGTCGGCAAGAACGATGAAGCGCTTGGCCGCCACGCAGCACTGCCCGGTGTTGCCCATCCGGCCGAGAAACGCGGCGTACACGGTGCGCTCGAGGTTGTGGTCGTCCAGTACGACGAAGGGATCACTGCCACCCAGCTCGAGGACGGACTTCTTGACATTGCGGCCGGCGATCTCGCCCAAGCTCACGCCCGCCCGCTCGCTTCCGGTCAGTGACGCTCCCTGTACTCGAGAATCATCGATGATCTTCCCGACGTCTCTGCCCTGCACAAAAAGATTGGTGTAGACCCCGGTCGGCACACCCGCATCCGTGAACAGCTCCTCGAGTGCCAATGCGGACTGGGGGCAGCTACTCGCGTGCTTGAGCAGGATCGTGTTGCCGAGGACGAGGTTCGGACCCGCGAAGCGGACGACCTGGTACAGCGGGAAGTTCCACGGCATCACACCGAGAAGGACGCCGAGCGGCTCGTTCACCAGCACGGCCTTGCCGTCGGGCACCGGCAGGCGTCGTTCTTCCAGCAGCTCGGGACCGTGCTCGCCGTAGTAGGTGAGGATGTCGGACGCGAGGTCGACCTCAGCACGACTCGAGTCGATCAGCTTGCCGACCTCAAGGGTCAGAAGGTGCGCCAGTTCCTCCTTGCGCTCCCTCATGAGCCGGCCGGCGAGTTGCACGAGGGCCCCCCGGTCGGCCGTCGACCGGGCACGCCAGTTCGGGAAGCTACAGTGCGCCGCGTCGATCGCGCGCCCCACGTCCTCCGCGCTCAGCGCCGGGAACTCACGAACCCTTTCACCGGTGTACGGGTTGACCGTGGCGATGGGGCTTCCCTGGGCAGTGACATGGGCGTCCATGACGCCTCCCTGGAGTCGGGCCACCTCGGGTTTCCACGCCAGGACCCGCTCACACGTACTGATTCGTCCCATGCCACGGCAAGCTGTGGCACCCGGGTCCTCTCTGGTTCGCGTCACATGCGCGGAGTCGCCGCCCGAGCTCGGCTACATCGTGGGCGCATTGACGTGCCCGAGACTTCGACCGGCAGATCCGTGCGTGTCGTGGTGTCGGGCGATCCCGGTCTGCCGTCCGAGATCGCCCGAGCTTTCGCCCCCCGGTTGCCCGACCATTTCCGCCGGGCAGTCCGTCAGCGGATGCTGCGGCAGATGTCGTGGCCGGATCGAGGCGACGCAGGGGGCCGGACACCACCGACCCTGCGACGCCGGGCCGCGGCCCGGCATCACAGGGCGATGACGTGGAGGTCGACCAGGTCCAGCAGCGCCCGCAGGGCCGAGCTGGGCCGCCGGGTCGACGACGTGCCGAGATACATGCTCCAGCGGAGCATGGTGCCGTCGACGTCCAGGACGTGCAGGCCGGGGGTGCGGGCAACGGCGAACGCGGGCAGGAAGGCGATGCCCAGACCGTGCCGGCATCGTCGCGTCGGTCGTACTGATCGTGTGGCGGGACCTGCCGGGGCTGATCGCCGGCAGGATTCTGAACGGTGTCGGGCTGGGGCTGATGGCCTCGACCGCGACGACGTACCTGCATGACCTCCACCACGAGGCGCGTCCGGAACGGACGGGTTCGGTGCTGCCCGGCATCGTGGCCACCGCCGCCAACCTCGGCGGCCTCGCCTCAGGGCCCCTGGTCGCCGGAGCCGCCGCCGAGTGGCTTCCCACGCCCCTGATCACCACTCAGGCGATCTTCACCCTCGCCATGGCGGGATGCCTGGCACTGGTGCTGTCCACCCCGGAGACCGTGGACCTGAAGCTGCCCGCGGCCCAGGTTCGTCCTGCGCCCCGGCGGCCGGCGGCCGGCGGACGTTCGGCGCGGCCGGCGCGCTAGGTGCCTTCGCCTTCGCGATACTCGGCCTGATCTCCTCCTTGGGAGCGAGCGTGCTCCACGGCACTTTGCACACCGACTCGCACCTCGTGGTCGGCCTGGCGGCCTTCCTCATGTTCGGTTCCGCGGCGGGGGGGCGCCCCTGTGGGGGGGCCCCCCCCCCCACCCCCCCGCCAGGCGC
>NZ_JBHXFL010000021.1:0-110406 GCF_042724095.1 Streptomyces sp. NPDC127100 | reverse complement strand
TGCGTTTCCGACTCTATCAGATCCTTTTCCGATCCGATTTCCTCGGTGCTTTCCAGGTTCCCGCTTTCGCGTTTCCCTTTCCGGCGGTTCCGACTCTATCAGATCTTTTCTGACCCGATTCCCGGTCGGCGGGATTTGTCAAGGACTTCGGGCTTTCGTCCGTCGTCCTTTCGACATTCACTACGTTAGCCGATCTCCCTGCCGACTCATAATCGAGCCGACCGGTTCGAATTCGGACGTGCGAACACGTCGAAATCCGCCCCGCCAGGGGAATCGTTGTAGTGGGTTGGCCGCTCCGGCTGCAGGCGATCGCCGTACCCGGTCCAGCGGCTCGGGCCACGTTACGCGCCTCGGAGGGGAGAGTCAACTCCGGCGGCGCCGGGGCACATGCGCCCGGTACGGACTGACCGTCGGGTCGTCCGCGACCCAGTAGCGCCAGGGGTGGACGCCTCCCTCGCCGGCCACGCCGGTGCGCGGACCGTTGCGTACCCGGCCGCGCGGCACGGGGGCTCCGGTCAGTATCCGTAGCGGGCTGTCGTCGTCGGTGCACGCGTCCGTGCCGTTCAGGGCGCGGTCCACGCCGAGGGCCCGCGCCGACTCACCGGCGAGCCGTGAGCGAGGCGCACAGCGGCTCAGGCTCCCGCGGACGGTTTGGCTCTCGGACTCAGTCGGTACGCCGAGACAGTCGGATCACCGGCAAGGTAGAACCGGTGCTGCCAGTCGTGGGCCTTGCTCACGCCCACCCTAGGACCAACCTGGATGAGCGCGGCAGGTGCAGACTCGCCCTCGGACAACGTGACCGAGGCACCTGCCAGGAGGTCTGCGCCGTTGTGCTCCCCCGTGATGCCGAGTGCCTGGCAGAAGTTCCCCGGCCCTCGGGCAAGGCGTGGACTCTCGACCTTCTCCCCTCGCCGCTCGCGTGCCAGGTTTTCCCCCTCGATGACCCTGCCTGCCCTGATGAGGACGGCCGAGGCGATGCCGTCCGTCCCTGTGACGATGTTGGCGCACCAGTGGAGGCCGTGGGACCGGTAGACGTACAGGTGTCCTGCGGGTCCGAACATGACGGCGTTACGGGGTGTCCGGCCTCGGTAGGCGTGGGAGGCTGGGTCAGCCGTACCGGAGTACGCCTCGGTCTCCGTGACGGCGATGCTCACGGTTCCCTCGGGGGTCTTGCAGGTGAGGACGCTCCCGAGCAGCCTGGGGGCGACCTCTTCGGCAGGATGAGCGAGGACGTCGACGTTCATGCCGACCGCCTTGACATGTAGACGTACACGTGTCCGGGGGGACCGAACATGACGTCGTTACGGGGTGTGCGTCCTCGGTAGGCGTGGGAGCCGGGGTCGTTCTGGCCGTCGTAGGCCTCGACCTCCGTCAGGCGGACGGCGATCGGACCGTCCGGGGTGTTCCGCACGAGGGTGCGGCCCAGGAGGTCGGGGGCCACCTCCAGGACGGGGCGGTCGAAGAATTCCCGGGGCAGGGGCGTACGGTCGGGGGTCGCGATCATGCCGTCCGAGCGTAACGCAGGCGGCCCGGTTCGCAGGGGTGGTCAGCGGGCGCCCGCCTTGTCAGGGTGAGGGGCGCGGAACCGGTCACGGCCGGATCGCGTTTCAGGGATCAAGGGTTCACACACAGCCTGGAGAGGGAGAGACATGGCGTTCAAGAAGCTGCTCGCGAGCCTGGGGGCCGGCGGAGCTTCGGTGGAGACCGTGCTGAGTGAGGTCAACGTCGTTCCGGGCGGTGTCGTCCAGGGTGAGGTGCGGATCCAGGGCGGTTCCGTGGATCAGCGGATCGAGGGTCTCTCGGTCGGTCTGCAGGCCAAGGTCGAGGTCGAGAGCGGCGACCAGGAGTACAAGCAGGACATCGAGTTCACGAAGGTGCGGCTCGGCGGCGCCTTCGAGCTGAAGGCGCAGGCGGTGCATTCGGTGCCGTTCGGGCTGGAGATCCCCTGGGAGACGCCGGTCACGATGATCGACGGGCAGGCGCTGCGCGGGATGAACATCGGGGTCACGACCGAGCTGGAGATCGCTCGTGCCGTGGACTCGGGCGACCTGGACGCGATCAACGTGCACCCGCTGCCGGCGCAGAAGGCGATCCTGGACGCGTTCATCCAGCTGGGCTTCCGCTTCAAGAGCGCGGACATGGAGCGCGGTCACATCCGGGGTACGCGGCAGCAGCTGCCGTTCTACCAGGAGATCGAGTTCTTCCCGCCGCAGCAGTACCGCGGGCTGAACCAGGTCGAGCTGAGCTTCGTTGCCGACGCGCAGGCGATGGACGTCGTGCTGGAGATGGACAAGAAGCCGGGTCTGTTCAGCGAGGGCAGCGACACGTTCCGGTCGTTCAAGGTGGGGCTGAACGACTACCAGGGGACCGACTGGGTGGCGTACCTCAACCAGTGGCTGTCGGAGGTCGGCAGCAAGCGGAACTGGTTCTGAACGATCTAGGCTCGGTCGTCTCAGCACCAAACGATCAGGAGGTACCGAGGTGACCGAGCTCAAGCGGCGTCCGCTCCCCCATGACTTCCACCCGCCCGTGCCGTCGTTCACGGTCACGAGTGACGACGTCCAGGAGGGGGCGGCGCTCAAGGACGCCCAGGTCCACGCGGCCGGCAACACCTCGCCGCACCTGCGGTGGGAGGGCTTCCCCGCCGGGACCAAGAGCTTCGCCGTGACGTGCTACGACCCGGACGCCCCCACGGGCAGCGGCTTCTGGCACTGGGTGGTGTTCGACATCCCGGCCTCGGTGACCGAGCTGCCGGCGGGCGCCGGCAGCGGCTCCTTCGAGGGGCTGCCGAAGGGCGCGGTGCAGGCGCGCAACGACTACGGCAGCAAGGACTTCGGCGGTGCCGCTCCGCCGCCCGGGGACGGCCCGCACCGTTACGTCTTCACCGTGTACGCCGTGGACGAGGAGAAGCTCGGCCCGGACGCCGACGCGACACCGGCCGCCGTGGGCTTCAACCTGCGGTTCCACACGATCGGGCGTGCCCAGCTCGTCGGTGAGTACGAGGTGCCCGCCGGCAGCTGAGCAACCGGGCGTTCATGGAACGTTTGCCCGCCCCTGGTCTTGGAAGTGATCAGGGGCGGGCATTTTTGTTGCCGGGGGCCTGGGAGGGGATGCGGGGACGGCTCTCGTGGTGAGCGGCGGATATTGCGTTGTCCATCCCGGCGTGCCCGGCCAGAGTTGATCCCAGCCCGCCAGGGGGTGGGCCGGTGCACACGGGAGGTGGGCTGGTATGCGGGACACGCTGGTGCTGAACGCGAGCTTCGAGCCGCTGTCGACGGTGACGCTGAATCGAGCCGTCGTTCTGGTGCTCCAGGACAAGGCCGTCGTCGAGCAGGCCCACCCCGAGCTGCGCATGCGCGGAGCCGCGCTGGACATACCGGCGCCCCGGGTCATCAGACTGTGCCAGTACGTGCGGGTGCCCTTCCGAAGACGTGCGCCGTGGTCCAGGCGCGGTGTGCTGGTGCGGGACCGGCACCGCTGCGCGTACTGCGGCCGGCGGGCGACGACCGTGGACCACGTGGTGCCGAGGTCGCACGGCGGGCAGGACACGTGGCTGAACACGGTGGCGTCCTGCGCGGAGGACAACCACCGGAAGGCGAACCGGACTCCGGAGCAAGCGGGCATGCCGCTGCTGCGGACGCCGTTCGAGCCGACACCGGCCGACGCGATGCTGCTGGCGCTGGCGCGGGACGACTTCGCGGCGCTGCCGGAGTGGCTGGTGCTGGACGCGGCGTAGAGCGTCCACCGGGTCGGGCCGCTCTTCGGCTCGCGGTCGCGTGCGGCCGGTCGCGCCTGCGCGGCCCAGCCGGACGTCGACACGCCCCCGCACCTCTGAGCGGTGCGGGGGGCGTCGTTCCAGGAGGTCCGTCAGTCGATGCTCGGCTTCTCGCGGCGTTCCTGGGCGGGGACCGAGCCGCTCGCGGTGCCGCCGCCGCTGCCCGAACCACCGCCCAGGCCGCCGAAGTTGCCCATGGCGCCGGACAGTCCCTTGAGGGCGTCGCCGATCTCGCTGGGGACGATCCAGAGCTTGTTGGCGTCGCCCTCGGCGATCTTCGGCAGCATCTGGAGGTACTGGTAGGAGAGCAGCTTCTGGTCCGGGTCGCCGGCGTGGATCGCCTCGAAGACCGTACGGACGGCCTGGGCCTCGCCCTCGGCGCGCAGCGCCGCGGCCTTGGCCTCACCTTCGGCGCGCAGGATCTGGGACTGCTTCTCGCCCTCGGCGCGCAGGATCTCGGACTGCCGGACACCTTCGGCCTGGAGGATCGCGGCGCGCTTGTCCCGGTCGGCGCGCATCTGCTTCTCCATCGAGTCCTGGATGGAGGTGGGCGGCTCGATGGCCTTGAGCTCGACGCGGTTGACGCGGATGCCCCACTTGCCGGTGGCCTCGTCGAGGACGCCGCGCAGGGCCGCGTTGATCTCCTCACGGGAGGTCAGGGTCCGCTCGAGGTCCATGCCGCCGATGATGTTGCGCAGGGTGGTGACGGTGAGCTGCTCGATCGCCTGGATGTAGCTGGCGACCTCGTACGTCGCGGCGCGGGCGTCGGTCACCTGGTAGTAGATGACGGTGTCGATGTTGACGACCAGGTTGTCCTGGGTGATGACCGGCTGCGGCGGGAAGGGGACGACCTGTTCGCGCAGGTCGATGCGGTTGCGGATGGTGTCGATGAAGGGGACGACGATGTTGAGTCCCGCGTTCAGCGTCCGCGTGTAGCGGCCGAAGCGCTCGACGATGGCGGCGCTGGCCTGTGGAATGACCTGGATGGTCTTGATCAGGGCGATGAAGACCAACACCACCAGGATGATCAGAACGATGATGACCGGTTGCATCGTGGCTCCGCGTCCCCTTCTCCGCCTGGGCGCTTCGGCGGATATCCATGACCCTGTCGGTCCTGGTGACCCTGATGACTGCTGATCCTACGGCTGTTGAAGATCTTGCTGGTCGAGTCTGACAGACCGTCGCACGACTCGGGGTGCGTTCGGTCCGTTTGCGTCGAGCGGGGTCACATGATGATCGCCGTGGCCCCCTCGATGTCCACGACGTCCACTTCCTGGCCTTCCTCGTAGGCGCGGCCGGTGTCGAGTGCGCGTGCCGACCAGACCTCGCCGGCGAGTTTGATCCGGCCGCCGTTGCCGTCGACCCGCTCGAGCACCACGGCCTGTCTGCCCTTCAGGGCGTCGACGCCGGTGGCGAGTTGGGGCCGTTGGGAACGGTGCTTGGCGGCGACGGGCCGCACCACGGCGATGAGGGCTACCGAGACGAGGACGAAGACGAGTACCTGGACGACGAGTCCGGCCCCGACTCCGGAGGCGACGGCGGCCGCGACCGCGCCGACGGCGAGCATCCCGAACTCCGGCATCGCGGTCACCACGAGCGGGATTCCGAGCGCTGCCGCGGCGACGAGCCACCACACCCATGCGTCGATGTCGTTCACGTGGTCATGGTAGGTCCGTGACACGTACGGGGGACAGGGCGCACGGGGGGCGGTCAGGAGAGGGGCAGCCCCTGGGCGGTCCAGCGGTCGCCGACCTGCTCGACGACGAGCGGGAGGCCGAAGCAGAGGGACAGGTTGCGGGAGGTGAGTTCGAGTTCCAGGGGGCCCGCGGCCAGGACCTTGCCCTGACGGATCATCAGGACGTGGGTGAAGCCCGGGGCGATCTCCTCGACATGGTGGGTGACCATGATCATCGAGGGGGCGATGGGGTCGCGGGCGAGGCGGCCGAGGCGGCGGACGAGGTCCTCGCGGCCGCCGAGGTCGAGGCCGGCGGCCGGCTCGTCCAGGAGCAGCAGCTCGGGGTCGGTCATCAGGGCGCGGGCGATCAGCGTGCGCTTGCGCTCGCCCTCGGAGAGGGTGCCGAACCTGCGGTCCAGGTACTCGGTCATGCCGAGGCGGTCGAGGAAGGCGCGGGCGCGCTGCTCGTCGATGTCCTCGTACTCCTCCTGCCAGCCGGCGGTCATGCCGTAGGCGGCGGTCAGCACGGTCTGCAGGACGGTCTGCCGCTTGGGCAGCTTGTCGGCCATGGCGATGCCGGCCATGCCGATGCGCGGGCGCAGCTCGAAGACGTCGGTGCCGGGCCGGCCGAGGGTCTCGCCGAGGATGGTGGCGGTGCCCGTGCTGGGGTAGAGGTAGCTGGACGCGACGTTGAGGAGGGTGGTCTTGCCGGCGCCGTTGGGGCCGAGGATGACCCAGCGCTCGCCCTCCTTGACCGACCAGGAGACCTGGTCCACCAGAGCCCGGCCCTCCCGGACCACGGATACGTCCTGAAGCTCCAGAACATCGCTCATGAGCGCAGTGTCTCCCCTTGCAGTGTGGCCGGTCTCGGCTGTCGCGTACGCCTGTGGCTGGGGCCGCCGCGCCGGTGGGCGCAGGCCCTCCAGGAAATCTACGCCACCGGTCGGCTTCGCTGTTCCATCGGTCCGGTCCTTAGGGTGGGGGCATGCTCTCGGAACCACGCGCAGGCCGCCTTGCCGCCTGGGGAAATGCCCTTCTTGCCGGAATCGTCCCGCCTGATGACGCCGCGGTGGCGATCGTCGGGGAGGACGCGGTGCACCGGGTGGAGGGGCTGCCGGGCGAGGCGGGGCCCGTCGGTCTCACGCTGGCCCTCGGGCGGTTGCGGGCGCTCGGAGCGACCGGGCTGCGGGTCGCGCTGCCCGCGCCTGGGCATCCGCTGGGGCTGAGCGGGCCGCCGGAGTTCAACGCGCGGGCGCTGGAGGCCGAGGAGGCGGTTGTCTGTCACGGGGCCGCGCTGGGGCTGGTGCCGGAGGTGTACGAGGCGGGGCCCTCGGGTGATGTGCACGTCGAGGTGGTCTGGCACTGCCTGCCGGTGCGGGAGGCTCCGCCGGCGGACGTGCCGTCGCTCGGGGAGGCGGAGCGGGAGCTGGCGGAGGCGCTGCGGGACGCGACGGAGGTGCTGACGCGGTTGGACGTCGCCGGGTCGGGTCCGGTGGCGGAGGCGGCGGTGGCGGCGTACCGGGCGCGGGCCGAGCGGGGGCGGGAGGTGCTGGCGCCGGGGTATCCGCCGCGGGCGGTGCGGGTGCTGGAGCTGGCGCAGCGGGTGGGGGCGCTGGTGGCGCTGGCGTACGAGAACGGGCACGGGGGTGCGGTGAGCGCGTCGGAGATGGTGGCGCGGGGGGAGGCGCTGCGGCCGGTGGAGCGGACGGCTCGGCGGGCGCAGGTCGCGGCGTACAACTCCGTTGTGGAGGAGCGGGAGCGGGGGGTGCGGTGACGTCCCTCGGTGGGTGCCTGGCGTCGGTGTGACGCGGGGGTGGGTGCGCGGCCCGGCGCTGACGGGGTGCCGCCTGCGCCCACCCGTGCCGCCCCAGCGGCACGACTGCCCGCAGGCTGGGGGGTGGGTGGGGAGAGCTGCACGACCGCCCGGAGGCTGGGAGGTGGGTGGGCAGAGCACGACTGCCCGCAGGCTGGGGGTGGGTGGGGAGAGCACGACCGCCCGCAGGCTGGGTGGGCGGGACGGCTGACCGCGGGGCCGGGGTGCGTGTGGCCTCCCGGGTGGGGCGGGAGGCCGGGGGCGTGGGGTCAGCGGTTGAGGCCCAGGTTGCCGAAGGCCGGGTTCAGCAGGCCGATGACGTTGATGCTGTTGCCGACGGCGTTCACCGGGATGTGGACCGGTGCCTGGATCACGTTGCCCGAGACGACGCCCGGGGAACCGACGGCCCGACCGTGGGCGTGGGAGCCGTCGGTGGCGGAGGCCATGCCCGCGCCGGCGGCGATCAGCCCGCCGGCCACCATCGTCACGGCCGCTGCCTTCTTCAGGTTCTTCACGTGCGAAACCCTCCCTAGCGATGGCCGCGGCGCTCGCCGCGGCACGCACTGGAGAACGGCCCGGCGCGCAGAAGGATGCGCCATGTGGGTGACATTCCCACGACGGTATGAATCTCCGACCGGAGGGGAACCCTCCAGGCCGCCGCGGCGTACCGGCCGGGCCGTCAGGCAGGTCAGCCGGCCACACCGTGGCGTACGGCCCACAGCGCGGCCTGGGTGCGGTCCGCCAGGTCGAGTTTCATCAGGATGTTCGAGACGTGGGTCTTCACGGTCTTCTCGGAGAGGACCAGCGCCCGGGCGATCTCCCGGTTGGACCGGCCGTCCGCTATCAGGCCCAGCACCTCCCGCTCCCGCTCGGTGAGGGAATTCCCTCTCCCCTGGCCGGAGCCGCCCTCCTCCTGGGACAGGAGGGCGCCCGCGATCTCGGGCTGGAGCAGGATGTGCCCGGCGCGGACGGAGCGGATGGCGCCGGCCAGCGCGTCGGGGTCGACGTCCTTGTAGACGTAGCCCGCCGCGCCCGCCCGCAGGGCCGGGACGACGGTGCGCTGCTCGGTGAAGCTGGTGACGATCAGCACGCGCGCGGGGTTGTCCAGCTCGCGGAGCCGGCGCAGCGCCTCGACGCCGTCCATGCCCGGCATCTTGACGTCCATGAGGATCACGTCGGGTTTGAGCTGCTCGGCGCGTTCGACGCCCTCGGCGCCGTCGGCGGCCTCGCCCACGACCACGATGTCGTCCTGCACCTCCAGGAACGTGCGCAGCCCCCGGCGGACCACTTGGTGGTCGTCGACGAGCAGCACCTTGATCGCATCAGCCACCGGGAACCTCCATCTCGATCGTGGTGCCCCGGCCGGGGGCCGACTCCACGGTCAGCCTGCCGCCGGCGCCGTTCGCCCGGTCCCGCATCGAGACGAGGCCGAGGTGTCGTCCCGCGCGGCGCACCGCGCGCGGGTCGAAGCCGCCGCCGTCGTCGGTGACCCGCAGCACGGCTCCGGGGCCGCGCCGGTCCAGGGTCACGCCGACGTGTTCCGCTCCGGAGTGGCGCAGCGCGTTGTGCAGCGCCTCCTGGGCGACGCGCAGCACGGCCTCCTCCTGGGCGGCGGGCAGTGCCTTCACCCCGTGTCCGGCGAAGGTCACGCGCGCGGTGTGGGCCCGGTCGAGGACCTGGATCTGGGTACGGAGGGTGGCGACGAGCCCGTCCTCGTCCAGGGCCGCGGGGCGCAGCTCCACGACGGCGGCGCGCAGCTCGTCGGCGGCCTCCGCGGCGAGCGCGGCGACCTGCTGGAGCTCGCCCTTGGCGCGTGCGGGGTCGCGGTCGACCAGGGTGGCGGCGGCCTGGGCGGTCAGGCGCAGCGAGAACAGCTTCTGGCTGACGGCGTCGTGCAGGTCGTGGGCGAGGCGGGAGCGTTCCTCGGCGATGGTCAGCTCGCGGCTGCGCTCGTAGAGGCGGGCGTTGGTGAGGGCGATCGCGGCGTGCTGGGCGAGGATGCCGAGCAGCTCCTCGTCCTCCTCGGTGAAGCCGCAGCCGCCCCGGGGCTTCTCGCACGGGGGGTGTGGGGGGTGTCCCCCCGCAGGGCGCAGCTTGTTCGCCAGGAACAGGGCGCCGATGACCTCGTCGCCGTCCCGGATCGGCAGTCCCAGGAAGTCGGCCAGGTCGGGGTGGGCGGACGGCCAGCCCTCGAAGCGGGGGTCCTTGCGGACGTCGGCGAGGCGCTCGGGGCGGGCCTCGCGCAGCATCGCGGCGAGGATGCCGTGCTGGCGCGGGAGGGGCCCGATGGCCTTCCACTGCTCGTCGCTGACGCCGTCGACCACGAACTGCGCGAAGCCGCCGTGGTCGTCGGGGACGCCGAGGGCCGCGTACTGGGCGTCGAGCAGTTCGCGGGCCGAGGCGACGATCGTCTTGAGGACGTCGCGCACCTCGAGATGCCTGCTCATGGCCAGCAGCGCGGAACTCACCGCGGCGAGGCCGGACCGGGGGCCGTGACTCATGTCCTCACGGTACCGGCGGGCCGTGACGGCGCGGATCGGACCCGTGACGGCTTCCGCCCGGGGCTCCGGACCTAGGTCTTCGGGTCCAGGACCGGGGTCCGGGCCGCGGGGCCTAGGGCGAAGGGCCCCGCGCGGTTGCGGCCCGTGCCCGAGGCGGTCGCCGCGGTCCGGTTCCTAGGTTGGGCCACGCCGATCAGGAGGCACCGACGACGAGGGGACGGGTCATGCCGGTAGCGATCATCACAGGGGCCTCGAAGGGACTGGGCCGGGCGCTCGCCGAGGCCCTGGCGGAGCGGGGCTGGGACCTGGTGCTCGACGCCAGGACGCCGGCGGTGCTCGAGGGGACGGCGGCGGCGCTGGCGTCGTACGGCACGCGGGTGACGGCGCTGCCCGGCGACGTCACGGAGGCCCGGCACCGGGCGGAGCTGGTGGCGGCGGCGTGGCGGCTGGGCGGGGTGGACCTGCTGGTCAGCAACGCCAGTGCGCTGGGCGCGGAGCCGCTGGTGCGGCTGGAGGAGCTGCCGCTGGACGGGCTGCGCCGGGCGCTGGAGGTGAACACGGTGGCCGCGCTGGGTCTGGTGCAGGAGGCGCTGCCGCTGCTGCGGTCGGCCGCGGCGGGCGCGGTGGTCACGGTCAGCTCGGACGCCGCCGTCGAGGCGTACGGGACGTGGGGCGGCTACGGGGCGTCCAAGGCGGCCCTGGACCGGCTGGCGGCGGTGCTGGCCGCCGAGGAGCCGGGGCTGCGGGTGTGGGCGGTGGACCCCGGGGACATGGCGACGGACCTGTACGTGGCGGCCGTACCGGACGACGACGGTCCGCGGCCCGACCCGGCGGAGGTCGTCCCGGCGCTGCTGCGGCTGCTGGACGAGCGGCCGGCGAGCGGGCGCTACGCGGCTCAGGCGCTGCTGGAGGGACGGCGGTGACGCCGTCGACGGGGTTCCCCGCGCGCGGGCCGGTACGGGCGTGGGGGAAGGTGCCCGAGGAGCTGTCGGCGCGGCTGCCGGCCGAGCAGCGGGGCCCCGGGCGGGGCCGGGACGACGTGCGGCTGCTGGTGTCACGGGGCACGGAGGTGTCGCACCACCGCTTCCCGGAGCTGCCGGGGCTGCTGCGGTCCGGGGACCTGCTGATCGTGAACACGTCGGCCACGCTGGCCGCGGCCGTGGACGGGCGGGTGGGCGACGCGCGCGTGGTGGTGCACTTCTCCACGCGCGGGGACGACGGCAGGTGGGCCGTGGAGCTGCGGGAGCCGGACGGGCGGGGGACCACGCGCGCGCGTGCGGGAGCGGAAGGTGAGGCGCCGTCCCGGCGGGGAGGCCGGCTCGCGGGGACGCGGGTGCGGCTGCCGGGCGGCGGGCGGCTGGTGCTGGAGGAGCCGCTGAGCGCCCGCGGGGACCGGCTGTGGTGGGCGCGGGTGGCCGGGGTGGACGTCGCCGCCGTGCTGCGGGAGCACGGGCGGCCCATTCGCTACTCCTATACGGAGCGGGACCAGCCGTTGTCCGTGTACCAGACCGTGTTCGCGCTGCCGTCCGCCGACGGGACGGGCAGTGCGGAGATGCCGAGTGCCGCCCGTCCCTTCACGGCGCGGCTGGTGGCGGAGCTGGTGGGCCGGGGGGTGCGGTTCGCGCCGGTGACGCTGCACACGGGGGTGGCGTCGGCGGAGGCGCACGAGCCGCCGTATCCGGAGCGGTTCCGCGTGCCGGAGGCCTCGGCGCGGCTGATCAACGCCGCGCGGGCGGGTGGCCGGCGGGTGGTGGCCGTGGGGACGACGGCCGTGCGGGCGGTGGAGTCGGCGGCCGGTGACGACGGGGTCGTACGGGCCCGGGAGGGGTGGACCGGTCTGGTCGTCACCCCGGAGCGCGGGGTGCGGGTGGTGGACGGGCTGCTGACCGGGCTGCACGAGCCGGAGGCGTCGCATCTGCTGATGCTGGAGGCGGTGGCGGGACGTGCGGCGATCGACCGCGGGTACGAGGCGGCGCTGGCGGGGCGCTACCTGTGGCACGAGTTCGGAGACGTCCACCTCCTCCTGCCGTAGGAGGGGCCCGGAAAACCCCTCACCCATCGCATTGCTCAAGCAACTGGCAGTGAGATGGCTGTGCCCCCGATGTGAGCCCCCGCATAGGGTGCACGTCACGTACGAAGCGGAGTAGGAGAACGACTCGTCCGTTTTGAGCGGGGCATACAGTCCTGTCTGCCCTGTTTTGCCGGACCCTGATCCACTACCCGGGATCGTACGTCACACCTTTGCCTCCCGATTTTGCGGCCGCTAAGAATTGCTCTCGTCGCTCAGCGCGGCGGGTTTGGTCCCGCAGCGCTTGTGCCCCGGAAGCACCCCTGTCCCCACCGGACGAGAGCGACCTCCGCGCTACTCGAAGAGGTCTATCCCGCCATGCCCAAGAACATCCTCACCCGTGGTTATCGTCGTTCCCTGGACCGCGTTCAGCAGCTGAACCGCGCCCAGAAGGCAGCGGTCGCCGGCGTCGGCACGCTCGGCGTCACCGCCGTCGCCCTCGCCGCGTTCCCGGCCGGCGCGCAGACGACGACCACGAGCGAGGCCGCTCCGGCGGCCAAGGTGGCGTACAGCAGCCAGCAGCAGATCAAGGACGTGCACGCCGGCGTCGCCGATCAGCTCGCCGGTGCCAGCCAGAAGGTCGCGGCGATCGAGGCGAAGAAGGAGGCGGCCGCGAAGCAGGTCGCCGCCCAGCAGAAGGCGGCCGCCGCGAAGAAGGCCGCTGCGAAGAAGGCCGCCGCCCAGCGCGAGGCGAAGGAGACCGCGAGCCGGTCCGCCAAGCGCACCGAGGTCAAGAAGGTCTCCTACCCGAACAACCTCGACGGCTGGATCCGCGAGGCCAAGTCCATCATGGCCAAGCACGACATCCCGGGCACCTACAGCGGCATCCACCGCAACATCATCCGGGAGTCCTCCGGCAACCCGAAGGCCATCAACGACTGGGACATCAACGCCATCAACGGCATCCCGTCGAAGGGCCTGCTCCAGGTCATCCCGCCGACGTTCAAGGCCTACCACGTGCCCGGTACGTCCTGGGACATCTACGACCCGGTCGCCAACATCGCCGCGGCCTGCAACTACGCCGCGGACAAGTACGGCTCGATGGACAACGTCAACAGCGCGTACTGAGGTCGGCGCGGACCTCTTCACGCCGACGCTCCGCCGAACGCCGAAGGGCGGCACCCTCCTGACGGGGTGCCGCCCTTCGGGGCGTGAGGCCGGATCTACTTGCGCATGACCTCGGGCTCGTGGCGGCGCAGGAAGCGCGCCACGAAGAAGCCGCAGATCACGCCGAGGGCGATCAGCGCGGCCATGTCCAGGCCCCAGGCGCCGACGGAGTGCTCCCACAGCGGGTCGGTCCCGGCGCCCTCCTCGGGCGGGCTGATCCGGTTGAAGTCCAGCGTGGCACCGGCGGCGGCGACCGCCCAGCGGGACGGCATCAGGTACGAGAACTGGTTGACGCCGACCGCGCCGTTCAGGGCGAAGAGACAGCCGGTGAAGACGACCTGGATGATAGCGAACATGACCAGCAGCGGCATGGTCTTCTCCGCGGTCTTCACCAGCGACGAAATGATCAGGCCGAACATCATCGAGGTGAAGCCCAGCGCCATGATCGGCAGCGAGAGCTCGACCATCGTGGCGCTGCCGAGGATCAGGCCCTCCTGCGGGATCTCCCGGCTGGCGAACCCGATCACGCCGACCAGCAGACCCTGGAAGACGGTGATCACGCCGAGCACGAACACCTTCGACATCAGGTACGCGGAGCGTGACAGGCCGGTCGCACGCTCCCGCTCGTAGATGACCCGTTCCTTGATCAGCTCACGGACGGAGTTCGCGGCGCCGGCGAAGCAGGCGCCGACCGCGAGGATCAGCAGGACGGTGGTGGCGGTGCCGTTCGGGATGATCCGGCCGGTCTTCGGGTTGGCCGGGTTGGGCAGCAGGCCCTTGTCCGCGTCGATGAGCAGGCTCACCGCGCCGAGCACGGCCGGCAGGATCACCATCAGGGCGAGGAAGCCCTTGTCGGAGGCGATCACCGAGGTGTAGCGGCGCACCAGCGTGACGAACTGCGACATCCAGCCCTGCGGCTTCGGCGGCTTCATCGCCTGCATCGGCGGGACCTGTACGGACTGCGGCGCGACCGCGTCGATGTCCGCGGCGTACATCTGGTAGTGCTGCGAGCCCTTCCAGCGGCCCGCCCAGTCGTAGTCGCGGTAGTTCTCGAAGGCGGAGAAGACGTCGGCCCAGGTGTCGTAGCCGAAGAAGTTCAGCGCCTCCTCGGGCGGGCCGAAGTAGGCGACGGAACCGCCGGGCGCCATCACCAGCAGCTTGTCGCAGATCGCCAGCTCGGCCACCGAGTGGGTGACGACGAGGACGGTGCGGCCGTCGTCGGCGAGTCCGCGCAGCAGCTGCATGACGTCGCGGTCCATGCCCGGGTCGAGGCCCGAGGTGGGCTCGTCCAGGAAGATCAGCGACGGCTTGGTCAGCAGCTCCAGGGCGACGGACACGCGCTTGCGCTGGCCGCCGGACAGGGAGGTGACCTTCTTGTCCTTGTGGATGTCGAGCTTGAGCTCGCGCAGCACCTCGTCGATGCGGGCGTCGCGCTCCGCACCGGTGGTGTCGGCCGGGAAGCGCAGCTTGGCCGCGTACTTCAGGGCCTTCTTGACGGTCAGCTCCTTGTGCAGGATGTCGTCCTGCGGGACCAGTCCGATGCGCTGACGCAGCTCGGCGAACTGCTTGTACAGGTTCCGGTTGTCGTAGAGGACCTCTCCCTGGTCGGCGGGCCGGTAGCCGGTGAGCGCCTTGAGCAGGGTCGACTTGCCGGAGCCGGACGGGCCGATGACCGCGATCAGCGACTTCTCGGGGACGCCGAAGGATACGTCCTTGAGGATCTGCTTGCCGCCGTCGACCGTGACGGTCAGGTGGCGGGCGGAGAAGGACACCTCACCGGTGTCGACGAACTCCTCGAGCCGGTCGCCGACGATGCGGAACGTCGAGTGGCCGACGCCGACGATGTCGGTCGGGCCGAGCAGCTGGGAGCCGCCCTTGGTGATCGGCTGGCCGTTGACGTACGTGCCGTTGTGCGAACCGAGGTCGCGGATCTCCATGCGGCCGTCGGGCGTCGCGTGGAACTCGGCGTGGTTGCGGGAGACCTGGAGGTCGGAGACGACCAGGTCGTTCTCCAGGGCACGGCCGATGCGCATGACGCGGCCGAGCGAGAACTGGTGGAACGTGGTCGGGCTGCGGTCCCCGTACACCGGCGGCGCCCCCGCCGCGCCGCCGGGTACGTGCTGCTGGGGGAAGTGCGCCGCGGCCTGCTGCGGCTGCGGTGCGGGCTGCTGCGGTGCGGCCTGTTGCGGCTGCTGCCAGCCGGCCTGGTGCGGCACCTGCGCCTGCTGCGGCGGGGTCTGCTGCCGCGGCGGCTCCTGCACGGGTGCCTGCTGCGCCCAGCCCGCGTTCGCGCCCTGCGCGGCGTACGGCTGGTGCTGCTGCGGCTGGGCCTGCGGCGTGCCGGCGGCGGACTGAGCGGCGGTCAGGCTCAGGCGCGGTCCGTCGGTCGCGTTGCCCAGGTTCACCACCGTGCCGGCGCCGAGCTCCATGTGCTGGATCCGCCGGCCGTGCACGAACGTGCCGTTGGTGCTGCCGTGGTCCTCCACGACCCAACTGCGGCCGTTGAAGGTGATTGTGGCGTGTCGCCAGGACACCCTGGCGTCGTCGAAGACGAGCTCCCCCTGCGGATCGCGCCCGAGCGCGTAGGACCGGGACGGATCGAGCGTCCAGGTCCGTCCATTTGATTCCAGTACGAGTTCCGGCACTCCATGCCCCACTGAGTTGTCCCCCGAATTGCCCCCGTCGCGGGGAGTCTAGGGATGTCGAACATCGGGGGGAACTATTCCAGGCCCGGCCCTCTGACCGAAAGTCGGGCCTTGTGAAAACCGCGCGCAGGCCCACCGGCCGTTTCCGTTGACGGGGTTGAAACCTGCCCGGAGAGTGGTAATCCACGCGAGGGGGGACATGCGCGGCAACCCCGCCGCGCCGCGGATCGGGGGGTCTGCCATGAGCGCGTCCACGAGCGCCGGGAACGAGGGGTACGGCACGAGGATGCCGTGGGCGGACGTGGCGCTGTCCGCGATCGCCTCCGTGAGCTGGGCGTTGATCGGCATGGCCGGGACTGCGGCGCTCGGCCTGCATCTACTGGACGCGGATACGGAGGGCGCCCTGGGCCCGATGACGGCGGCGGCCGTGGCGCTCGGCGCAGGTGGGTCGGTCACGCCGTCCGGCGATGTGTCCGCCTTCGGACTGAAAGGCGCCGAGGCGCACACGGCCATCGAGATCACGCCACTGGGCGTGGGTCTCGTCGGTGCGGTGCTGCTGTCGTTCTTCTTCCTGCGTTCCCTGCGGGCGGCGGGAGTCGTGGTCGCGCCCGCCGAACTGCTGGCCCGCGCGGGCGCGGTGACGGCCCTGTTCGTGGCGATGCTGGGCGGGCTGGCCTGGGCGGGGCACGACGTCGTCACGATCGACGGCGGCTCGCTCGGGCTCGACGACCTGCCCGGTGGCGGGGGCGGCGGGGTGGAGATCCCGGGGCTCGGTGACCTCGGGGACGTGGGCGGGCTGCTGCCCGACCGGGTCGGTGACCTCGTCGGTGCCGAGGCCGCGGTCGGGTTCCGCGTCGAGACCGCGCCGACGCTGCTGGGCGGGCTGGTCTGGTGCGCCGGCGTCCTGCTGATCGCGCTGCTCGCCTCGCGCCGCACTCCCCTGCCGCGCGGGTGGCAGGCCGTGCACCGGGTGGTGCGGCCGGCGGTGTCCGCCCTGGTCACGGTGGCGCTGACGGCGGTGGCGGCGGGGTACGCGGCGGCGGCGTACGCGGCGGTCGGCGACGACCGTCCCCGCCGGATCGCGGGGGCCGCGCTGCTGGGGGCGCCCAACGGTGTCTGGCTGGGCGTGCCGATCGGCCTGTTCGTGCCGTGGGACGGGCGGGCGACCGGTCCGCTGACCCGGTTCCTGCCGGACCCGCTGGACGAGTTGCTGCGCACCGGTGCCGACGAGCCGGTCACGCTCGGACGGCTGGCGGAGCTGGACGGGCGGGTGTGGCTGCTCGGCGTGGCGGCGGTGTCGCTGATGCTGCTGGCGGGGGTGCTGACGGCGGTACGGACGCCCGTCGCTCCGTCCGCCGCCCGCGCCCCGGGTCTCGCCGGGTGGTGCGCGCTGCGGCTGGGGATCGCCACCGCGGTGGCGCTGCCGCTGCTGGCCCGGCTGACGGAGGTGTCCGTGGACGCCTCGCTGTCGGTGCTCGGCATCGACGCGTTCGGTGCCGGCGTCGCCCTGCACGGGGACACCGGCGCGGCGCTGCTCCTGGGCGCCGCATGGGGCGCGGGCGCGGGCGCCGCCGGGGCGCTGCTGGCCCGGGTGAGCGGAGCGACGGGACGCCGGGCGACCCCACTGGCACGGGATGCCACGAGGGCGGGCCCCACCGGGGCACCGGGGAGCGCGGGGACGGGGCATGGCGGGGCCGACGGGCGCCACGGGGACCGCGGGGCGGGGCCGTACGGGCCGGGGCCGGGCGGGGTGCCGTATCGGCCGCCGCACCCGGACACCAACCCCTACCTGCGCACGCCGGAGGACGCCCGGCCCGCGGACGCGGACGCGGGGGCGGCCGCGCCGGGCGAGCGGCCGGCCGACGACGGGGACGACCTGTACGGCGCCGAGACCGTGGTCGGCCCGCTGGACCCGTCCCCGCGTCGCCCTGGGCGGCCACCGCGCCCCGGGGAACGGCCCGGGGACCGTCCGTCGTCCCGGTGGGGCGAAGGCCCCCCGCCGCCGCAGCCCCCGCCGCCGGCGCCGCCACGGGGGCCGAGGGGCGGGCAGTGATTCGCCGCCCGCGCCCGGACGGGGAGGCCGGGACGACCGGCGGACGTCTCCCGGACCGGGCGGCGGTGCCGGCGGGGCGTCGGTTCTCGCGGCCCGCGGCCGTGCGGTCCGGTCACCTCCGGTCCACCCGTGCGTCGCCGATTGTTCCGTGTCCGCCAGGCGGACCTCGCAGGCGGAAGGCACCGCGTGCCGGATACGGTAAGAGCACCATGAGCGCTACGCAGACCTCTGACGTTCCCACTCTTCTCGTCAAGATCTTCGGCAAGGACCGGCCGGGCATCACGGCCGGCCTGTTCGACACCCTCGCCGCCTTCTCCGTCGACGTCGTCGACATCGAGCAGGTCGTCACCCGTGGCCGGATCGTGCTGTGCGCGCTCGTGACCGAGCCGCCCGGGGCGCTGGAGGGTGATCTGCGGGCGACCGTCCACAGCTGGGCGGAGTCGATGAAGATGCAGGCGGAGATCATCTCCGGCCTCGGCGACAACCGGCCGCGCGGCCTCGGCCGCTCCCTGGTGACCGTGCTGGGCCACCCGCTGACCGCGGAGGCGACGGCCGCCATAGCGGCCCGGATCACCGGGACCGGCAGCAACATCGACCGCATCTTCCGGCTCGCCAAGTACCCGGTGACCGCCGTCGAGTTCGCGGTGTCAGGGGTGGAGACCGAGCCCCTGCGCACCGCCCTGGCCACCGAGGCCGCGGCGCTCGGCGTGGACGTCGCGGTGGTCGCGGCCGGCCTGCACCGGCGGGCGCAGCGCCTGGTGGTGATGGACGTGGACTCCACCCTGATCCAGGACGAGGTCATCGAGCTGTTCGCGGCGCACGCGGGCTGCGAGGACAAGGTCGCCGAGGTGACGGCCGCCGCGATGCGCGGGGAACTGGACTTCGAGCAGTCGCTGCACGCGCGCGTGGCGCTGCTGGCGGGGCTGGACGCCTCGGTGGTGGAGAAGGTGCGCGCCGAGGTGCGGCTGACGCCGGGTGCCCGCACCCTGATCCGCACCCTGAAGCGGCTCGGGTACCAGGTGGGGGTCGTCTCCGGCGGCTTCACCCAGGTCACCGACGATCTGAAGGAGCGGCTGGGGCTGGACTTCGCCCAGGCCAACACGCTGGAGATCGTCGACGGCCTGCTGACGGGCCGGGTCACCGGGGAGATCGTGGACCGGGCGGGCAAGGCGCGGCTGCTGCGCCGGTTCGCCGCCGAGGCGGGCGTGCCGCTGTCGCAGACCGTGGCGATCGGTGACGGCGCCAACGACCTGGACATGCTGAACGCGGCCGGGCTCGGGGTCGCCTTCAACGCCAAGCCGGTGGTGCGCGAGGCGGCGCACACCGCGGTGAACGTGCCGTTCCTGGACACGGTCCTGTACCTGCTGGGCATCACGCGCGAGGAGGTCGAGGCGGCGGACACGCTGGACGACGGCCCCGCCGACGGCCGGGACCCGCTCGACCGGGTCTGACACGCACCGGCCCCTCGTGAGGCCGGAGGGCGGCCTGCCCGCCGGTACCGCGAGGGTCCGGAACCCGCGCGGATGCCGGGCCCTCGCCGCGTCGGGCCGGGTCAGTCGGTCGGCGCCCAGTAGTCGTCCAGCGAGGCCATGCCCGGCTCCACGGTCTTCCAGGAGCCGGTGAAGGACAGGACGGCGAAGGCGGCGGCCGGGAAGCCGCGGCGGCCCATCCGCTCGCGGACGTCGTCCTCGGCCGAGCCGGCCAGGACCTCGGTGAGCCCCTCCATGCCCGGGTTGTGGCCGATCACCAGCACGTTCCGCAGGTCGTCCGGGGTCTCGTTGAGCAGGGCGATCAGCTCGCCGGGCGAGGCCTCGTAGATCCGCTCCTCGTAGACGGTTTTCGGCCGGTGCGGGAACTCCGCGACGGCGAGCTTCCAGGTCTCGCGGGTCCGCAGCGAGGTGGAGCACAGGGCCTGATCGACGGAGATGCCGGTGTCGGCGAGCCGGCGTCCGGCCTCTGCGGCCTCCTTTCGGCCCCGATCGGCGAGCGGTCGCTCGTGGTCGGACACCTGTGGCCAGTCGGCTTTCGCATGCCGGAAGAGGATGATCCTGCGGGGTTCTGCGACGCTCATGGCATCCAGCTTCGCACGAAACAGGCCACGGGGCGCAGGGAGTTGACATGGGGATTCACCGGGGGAACGCACGACCGGGAGGTGTCGCCGGCCGGTCGCGTGCTCCGGGCCCGCCGTGCGGCGTCAGCGGGCGGTCAGGTGCCGCATCCGCTCCAGGAGGTGCGCGATCACCGGCTCGCCGCCGGCCGCGTGGGCGTCCGAGGGATTGAGCATCAGCAGGAGCAGCGTGACGAAGGCGAGCGCGGGCAGGGCGAGCGCCCACCAGGGCAGCCGCATGTCGAGTCGGCCCCGGGTCGCCGGGTGGGGCCGGGTGTACGTAGGGGCCGGCATGAGTGCCTCCGCTGGTCTTCGGACGTCCCTGGTCCGTGCTCCGCGATCCGCCTGTCGCGGTCACATCCCGAAGCTACGGAAATCGGGGCGCCCGGCCCATCCGGAGGTCCACCCACTCGACCCTGACCCTTGCCCCCTAGGGGACGGGGGGTTAACCCCACCCCCGGCGGGTCACGGCGAGGCGATCGTCGCCACGACGCCGATGACCACGAAGATCGCGAGGATGGCGCCGAAGACGAGCAGCAACTTCTTCTGGCCTTGCTGGGGGTTCGGGTCCAGGACTGGCATGGCCCCAGTCTCGCACCCCGGCCCGGCGCCGCGGTCAGCGGGCCGCCTCCTCCTCCACGGTGCGGTCGCGCCCGGCGAGGACGCCGACCACCATCTGCGGCACCATCAGGGTGGCCATCAACGCGATCGGCAGCCCCCAGCCGCCGCTGTGCTGGTACAGCACGCCCACCAGGAGCGGCCCCGGGATGGAGATGAGGTAGCCGGTGCTCTGGGCGAAGGCCGAGAGCTGGGCGACGCCCGCGCCGCTCCTGGCCCGCATCCCGACCATGGTCAGGGCGAGCGGGAAGGCGCAGTTGGAGACGCCGAGCAGCAGCGCCCAGGCCCAGGCGCCGCCGGCCGGGGCGAGGTACAGGCCGGCGTATCCGGCGAGTCCGCACAGGCCGAGGACGACCACGATGGGGCCCTGCTGGGGCAGGCGGGTGGCGACGCGCGGGATGACGAAGGCCAGCGGGACGCCCATCACCATGATGACGGCCAGCAGCAGACCGGAGGTGCCGGCGGACACTCCCGCGTCGCGGAAGATCTGCGCCGCCCAGCCCATCGTGATGTAGGCGGCGGTGGCCTGGAGGCCGAAGAAGACGGCGAGCGCCCAGGCGGTACGGCTGCGGGTGATCCGCAGGACGGGCTGCCCGGCCGGCCCGTCCGTGCCCGCGGGGGCGGTGCCGCCGGCGGTCTCCCGGGCGGCGGGGGCCTTCCGGTCCCGCACGAACGGCAGCCACGGCAGGACGGCCACGGCGGCCAGCGCGGCCCACACGGCGAGCCCGGGCTGCCAGTCCCCGCCCAGCGCGTTCGTGACGGGCACGGTCGCCGCGGCGGCGATCGAGGTGCCGAAGGCGAGGGCCATCGAGTACAGGCCGGTCATGGAGCCGACGCGGTCGGGGAAGAAGCGCTTGACGATGACCGGCATCAGGACGTTGCTGACGGCGATGCCCATGAGCGCGAGGGCGCTGGCGGCCAGGAAGCCCGCCGTGCCGCCGGCGTACGGGCGTATCAGGAGACCCGCGGCGATGGCGGCCATGCCCGCGCACACCACCGCGCCGGGTCCGAAGCGGCGGGCGAGCCGCGGGGCGGTGACGCCGAAGACGGCGAAGCAGAGCGGCGGGACGGAGGTGAGCAGCCCGGCCACGCTTCCGCTCATGCCGAGCCCGTCGCGGACCTCCTCCAGGAGCGCGCCCAGGCTGGTGATGGCCGGGCGCAGGTTGAGCGCGGCCAGGACGATGCCGAGCGTGAGCAGGCGGGTCGTCCACGTCGTCCACGCGCGCGTGCCGGGGTGCCCCGGTTCCGCGGAGCCGCCGGGGCCCCGGGCGTCGGGTGCGGCCGGCTCTCCGACGGTCGTGGCGTCCGGCGTCCGGGTTTCCTCACTAGCCATGAAGCCCATCATAGAATCATGGGATGATTGGTTGTCCACCGCGGCTGGTCCGCCGCGGGATCCGCGTGCGAAGGTGAGCCATGCCCCTGAGCCATCCCCGTCGTTCGGCACTGTCCGAACAGGTCATCACGGCGTTGCGGCAGCAGATCGCCTCGGGCGAGTGGCCGGTCGGCTCGCGCATCCCGACGGAGCCCGAGCTGGTCGAGCAGCTCGGTGTCGCCCGGAACACGGTCCGTGAGGCCGTCCGCGCCCTGGCCCACAACGGGCTGCTGGACATCCGCCAGGGCTCCGGCACCTACGTCGTGGCGACCAGCGAGCTGGCCGGCGTGATGCACCGCCGCTTCGCCGACGCCGACCCGCGGCACATCGCCGAGCTGCGCTCCACGCTGGAGTCGTCGGCCGCCAGACTCGCGGCCGAGCGGCGCACGGAGAAGGACCTCAAGCAGCTCGACGCGCTCCTGGTGCGCCGGGAGGAGGCGTGGGAGTCGGGCGACACCGAGGCGTTCGTGACCGCGGACGCCACCTTCCACCTGGCCGTGGTGGCGGCCTCGCACAACGACGTGATGACCGCGATGTACGCGGATCTCGGCGAGGTGCTGCGGGACTGGCTGCGCGAGGACGTGGGCAGCGAGCTGACGCCGGAGACGCACATGGACCACACACGGCTGGTCGACGCGATCCGCGCGTCGGACGCGGCGACGGCCGGTCGGGAGGCGGCGGGCTATCCGTTCCTGTGCCGCCCCGGCCGGATCGGCCCGCCCGCCGGTGATGCCGGCCCACCCGCCGGTGGCTGACCCAGGCCGCCCGTACGCCTCCGGCACCGCCCGTCCGGCCGCACGGTCCGCGCGGGCCCGGCCCCGACCGCCGTCCGTCGCCGTCGAGGTCCCGCCGGCAGGCGTGCTCGGGACATGCCACGGGCCCGCGCCCCGGGAGGGGACACGGGCCCGTGAGGGGGCTCCGTCAGGCGCCGACGGCGTGCAGACCGCCGTCGACGTGGACGATCTCACCCGTGGTCTTCGGGAACCAGTCGCTCAGCAGGGCGACGACGCCCTTGCCGGCCGGCTCCGGGTCCTTCAGGTCCCACTCCAGCGGGGCGCGGTTGTCCCACACCGAGGCGAGCTCGGCGAAGCCCGGGATGGACTTGGCGGCCATGGAGCCGATCGGGCCGGCCGAGACCAGGTTGCAGCGGATGTTCTGCTTGCCGAGGTCACGGGCCATGTAGCGGCTGGTGGCCTCCAGGGCGGCCTTGGCCGGGCCCATCCAGTCGTACTGCGGCCAGGCGTACTGGGCGTCGAAGGTGAGGCCGACGACCGAGCCGCCGTTCTGCATCAGCGGCAGGCAGGCCATGGTGAGCGACTTCAGGGAGTACGCCGAGACGTGCATGGCGGTGGCGACCGACTCGAACGGCGTGTTCAGGAAGTTGCCGCCGAGCGCGTCCTGGGGAGCGAAGCCGATGGAGTGCACGACGCCGTCCAGGCCGCCGAGCTCCTCGCCGACGACGTCGGCGAGGCGGCCGAGGTGCTCGTCGTTGGTGACGTCGAGCTCGATGACCTTGGTGGGCTTCGGCAGCTTCTTGGCGATGCGCTCGGTCAGCGTGGGCCGCGGGAACGCGGTCAGGATGATCTCGGCGCCCTGCTCCTGAGCCAGCTTGGCGGTGTGGAAGGCGATGGAGGACTCCATCAGCACACCGGTGATCAGGACGCGCTTGCCCTCGAGGATTCCGCTCATGGTGTTCAGTGACCCATTCCCAGTCCGCCGTCAACGGGGATGACGGCTCCAGTGATGTACGACGCGTCGTCGGAGGCGAGGAACCGCACCGCCGCGGCGATCTCCTCCGGCTGCGCGTACCGGCCGAGCGGCACCTGCGACACGATGCCGGCCCGCTGCTCGTCGGTGAGCACCTTGGTCATGTCGGTGTCGACGAAGCCGGGCGCGACGACGTTGAAGGTGATGTTGCGCGACCCCAGCTCACGGGCGAGGGACCGGGCGAAGCCGACCAGGCCGGCCTTGGAGGCGGCGTAGTTCGCCTGCCCCGCGGAGCCGAGCAGCCCGACCACCGACGAGATCAGCACGACGCGGCCCTTCTTGGCGCGCAGCATGCCGCGGTTGGCGCGCTTGACGACCCGGAAGGTGCCGGTGAGGTTGGTGTCGACGACGGAGGTGAAGTCCTCCTCGGACATGCGCATCAGGAGCTGGTCCTTGGTGACACCGGCGTTGGCCACGAGCACCTCGACGGTGCCGTGCGCCTCCTCGATCTCCTTGTAGGCCTGCTCCACCTGCTCGCTGTCGGTGATGTCGCACCTGACGGCGAGGAAGCCCTCCGGCGGCTCACCCGAGCGGTACGTGATGGCGACCTTGTCGCCGGCGTCGGCGAACGCGCGGGCGATGGCGAGGCCGATGCCCCGGTTGCCTCCGGTGACGAGAACCGAGCGGCTCAACGGATCACCCTTTCAATTGCGGTCTGGTGTCCGCCCACCACCCGGTCGACGGGCGGCGATGACAGGCGGCTTCCCCGAAAACCTATCGGTCCCCGCCCCCTCGCGGGGAATCGGGCACCCACAGTGGCTCACCGCACTCACTGTCGGATCCCTACAGAAAAGCACCGGCCGCGGACGGAAAGGTGTGGCCCCCGTACCGGCCGACGCGACATGATGCGGCGCAGCCCCCGGTGCCGCCGCGGACGACCGGTCACGTCGACAGAAAGAGACGCAGGTGCCTCATAGCATCGACGAAGCCTTCACGGCACTGCCCCTACGCGCCCTCGCCGACGCCGCGCTCGCGCGGGCGCGTTCGCTGGGCGCCGAGCACGCGGACTTCCGGCTGGAGCGGGTGCGCAGCGCCTCCTGGCGGCTGCGGGACGCCAAGCCCGCCGGGTCCTCGGACACCACCGACCTCGGGTACGCGGTGCGCGTGGTACACGGCGGGACCTGGGGTTTCGCGTCCGGTGTGGACCTCACGCTCGACGCGGCCGCCAGGGTCGCCTCGCAGGCGGTGGCGATGGCGAAGCTGTCCGCGCAGGTCATCAAGGCGGCGGGGTCGGACGAGCGGGTGGAGCTGGCCGACGAGCCCGTGCACGCCGACCGGACGTGGATCTCGTCGTACGAGATCGACCCCTTCACCGTGCCCGGCGAGGAGAAGGCGGCCCTGCTGGCCGACTGGAGCGCGCGGCTGCTGGCGGCCGACGGGGTCGACCACGTGGACGCCTCCCTGCTCACCGTGCACGAGAACAAGTTCTACGCCGACACCGCCGGGACCGTGACCACGCAGCAGCGGGTCCGGCTGCACCCGGTGCTCACGGCCGTGTCGGTGGACGACTCCAGCGGCGAGTTCGACTCGATGCGCACCCTGGCGCCGCCGGCCGGGCGGGGCTGGGAGTACCTGACCGGGACCGGCTGGGACTGGGACGCGGAGCTGGCCGGGATCCCGGAGCTGCTGGCGGAGAAGATGCGCGCGCCGAGCGTCGAGGCGGGGCTGTACGACCTGGTCGTCGACCCGTCGAACCTGTGGCTCACCATCCACGAGTCCGTCGGGCACGCCACCGAGCTGGACCGCGCCCTCGGGTACGAGGCGGCCTACGCCGGTACGTCCTTCGCGACCTTCGACCGGCTCGGCAAGCTGCGGTACGGCTCGGAGCTGATGAACGTCACCGGCGACCGCACCGCCGAGCACGGGCTCGCCACGATCGGATACGACGACGAGGGCGTCGAGGGCCAGTCCTGGGACCTGGTGAAGGACGGCACGCTGGTCGGCTACCAGCTCGACCGGCGCATCGCTCGGCTCACCGGGTTCGAGCGGTCCAACGGCTGCGCGTACGCCGACTCCCCCGGCCACGTGCCCGTGCAGCGCATGGCCAACGTCTCGCTGCGGCCGGATCCGGCCGGGATGTCCACGGAGGACCTGATCGGGAGCGTGGACCGCGGCATCTACGTCGTCGGGGACCGGTCCTGGTCGATCGACATGCAGCGGTACAACTTCCAGTTCACCGGCCAGCGCTTCTTCCGGATCGAGAACGGTCGGCTCGCCGGTCAGCTGCGGGACGTGGCCTACCAGGCGACGACCACCGACTTCTGGGGGTCCATGGCGGCCGTCGGCGGCCCGCAGACGTACGTCCTGGGCGGCGCCTTCAACTGCGGCAAGGCCCAGCCGGGACAGGTCGCGGCCGTCTCCCACGGCTGCCCGTCCGCCCTGTTCAAGGGAGTCAACATCCTCAACACCACGCAGGAGGCCGGCCGATGAGCGTCCGCACCGGGACCGGCCGGGGGTCCGGGGGTCGTCCCCCGGGTCAGCACAGTCTCGACACCACGCAGGAGGCCGGCCGATGAGCGTCCGCACCGGGACCGGCCGGGGGTCCGGGGGTCGTCCCCCGGGTCAGCACAGTCTCAACACCACGCAGGAGGCCGGCCGATGAGCGCGCGCAGGAGCAAGCCGCACGAGATCGTCGAGCGGGCGCTGGAGCTGTCCCGGGCGGACGGGTGCGTGGTCATCGCCGACGAGGAGTCGACCGCCAACCTGCGCTGGGCGGGCAACGCGCTCACCACCAACGGCGTCACCCGCGGGCGCACGCTCACCGTCGTCGCGACCGTCGACGGGCAGCGGGGCACGGCGTCCGGGGTCGTCTCGCGCTCGGCGGTGACCGTGGACGAGCTGGAACCGCTGGTGCGGGCCGCCGAGGCCGCCGCGCGCGGCGCCGGTCCCGCCGAGGACGCGCAGCCGCTGGTCACGGGCGTCCCCGCCTCGCCCGACTTCACCGACGCGCCCGCCGAGACGTCGTCGGCCGTGTTCGCCGACTTCGCACCGGCCCTCGGGGAGGCGTTCGCCCGCGCGCGGACGGGCGGCCGGGAACTGTACGGCTTCGCCCGCCACGAACTGACGTCGACGTACCTGGGCACGTCCACGGGGCTGCGGCTGCGGCACGACCAGCCCACCGGGACGCTGGAGCTGAACGCCAAGTCCCCGGACCGCACCCGGTCGGCGTGGGCGGGGCGTTCCACGCGGGACTTCAAGGACGTCGACCCGGCGGCGCTCGACGCCGAGCTGGCCGTGCGGCTCGGCTGGGCCGAGCGGCGGGTGGAGCTGCCCGCCGGCCGGTACGAGACGCTGCTGCCGCCGACCGCGGTCGCCGACCTGCTGATCTACCAGCTCTGGTCGTCCTCGGGCCGGGACGCCGCCGAGGGCCGCACCGTGTTCTCGAAGCCGGGCGGCGGCACGCGCGTCGGTGAGCGGCTCGGCGAGCTGCCGCTCACCCTGCGCAGCGACCCGCACGAGCCGGGCCTGGAGAGCGCGCCGTTCGTGATCGCGCACTCCTCCGGCGGCGACCAGTCGGTGTTCGACAACGGGCTGCCGGTGACGGCGACGGACTGGATCCGCGCGGGAGAGCTGAACCGGCTGACCACCACGCGGCACAGTGCCGGACTGACCGGGCTGCCGGTGGCCCCGGCGGCCGACAACCTCGTCCTGGAGGGCGGCACCGGCCGCTCCCTGGAGGAGATGGTCGCCGGCACCGGGCGGGGGCTGCTGCTGACCTGCCTGTGGTACATCCGCGAGGTCGACCCGGCGACGCTGCTGCTGACCGGCCTGACCCGGGACGGCGTCTACCTCGTCGAGGACGGCGAGGTCGTCGGCGAGGTGAACAACTTCCGGTTCAACGAGTCGCCGGTCTCGCTGCTGGGCCGGGCCACGGAGGCCGGGCGCACGGAGAAGACGCTGCCCAGGGAGTGGGGCGACTGGTTCACCAGGGCCGCGATGCCCGCGCTGAGGGTGCCGGACTTCAATATGAGCTCCGTCAGCCAGGGCGTATAACCTCGTACCTGATTACGAGCCCACCCGAGGAGACAAGAGAACCGTGACGGACATCGTCGACGAGCTGAAGTGGCGCGGGCTGTTCGCCCAGTCCACCGACGAGGACGCTTTGCGCAAGGCGCTCGCGGACGGTCCCGTCACGTTCTATTGCGGTTTCGACCCGACCGCGCCGTCGCTGCACGTGGGGCACCTGGTGCAGGTGCTCACCCTGCGCCGGCTCCAGCAGGCCGGTCACCGGCCGCTGGCGCTGGTCGGCGGCGCGACGGGCCAGATCGGCGACCCGCGCCCGACCGCGGAGCGCACGCTGAACTCGCCGGAGACCGTCGCGGGCTGGGTCGAGCGGCTGCGCGGCCAGATCGAGCCGTTCCTGACCTTCGAGGGCGAGAACGCGGCCACGATGGTCAACAACCTCGACTGGACGCAGAACCTCTCCGCGATCGAGTTCCTGCGGGACATCGGCAAGCACTTCCGCGTCAACAAGATGCTGACCAAGGACTCCGTCGCCCGGCGCCTGGAGTCCTCCGAGGGCATCAGCTACACGGAGTTCAGCTACCAGCTGCTCCAGGCCATGGACTTCCTCCAGCTCTACCGGCGTCACGGCTGCACGCTCCAGCAGGGCGGCAGCGACCAGTGGGGCAACCTCACGGCGGGCCTGGACCTGATCCACCGCCTGGAGCCGGACGCCGCCGTCCACGCGTACGCGACGCCGCTGATGACCAAGGCGGACGGCACGAAGTTCGGCAAGACCGAGGGCGGCGCCGTCTGGCTGGACCCGGAGATGACCACGCCGTACGCCTTCTACCAGTTCTGGCTGAACGTGGACGACCGGGACATCTCGAGGTACATGCGCATCCTGTCCTTCCGGTCCCGGGAGGAGCTGGAGGAGCTGGAGCGGCAGACCGAGGAGCGTCCGCAGGCCCGGGCGGCGCAGCGCGCGCTGGCGGAGGAGCTGACGACGCTGGTGCACGGCGCCGGCCAGACGGACGCGGTGATCGCCGCGTCCAAGGCCCTGTTCGGCCAGGGCGACCTGGCCGGGCTCGACGACCGGACGCTGGCCGCGGCCCTCTCCGAGCTGCCGCACGTGAAGGTCGCCGAGCTGGGCCCGGTCGTCGACCTGTTCGCCGAGGTCGGCCTGGTGGCCAGCAAGTCCGCCGCGCGCCGCACCGTCAAGGAGGGCGGCGCGTACGTGAACAACGTCAAGGTCGGCGGCGAGGACGCGGTCCCCGTCGCCGAGGACCTGCTGCACGGGCGCTGGCTGGTGCTGCGCCGCGGCAAGAAGAACCTGGCCGCGGTGGAGGTCACCGGCGCCTGAGCGCGCGTACGAGGGGCGGTTCCCGGTGCCCGGGTGCCGCCTCTTCGCCGTACGGTGTCAGGCGCGTTCGCGTCGCCTGTTGCCCCGCACCGCCATGTAGGCCGCGTCGCCGACGGCGACGATGATGATCGCGGCCACCAGCTGGAACAGGTGCCGCCACCAGTCGATGCCGGAGGTGGCCTCGACACCGACCCCGCGTGCGACCGCGTTGCCCGCGATGGCGCCCAGCATGCCGAAGATGGTGGTCAGCCACAGGGGGCTGTGCTGCTTCCCCGGAATGATCGCCTTGGCGATCAGACCGAGCACGAATCCGACGATGATCGCCCACAACCAGCCCATGGCTGCCTCCCTCTGACGGCTCCACGCGAGCATTGCCGCCAGTCTTCGGCCGTACCGCGAACGGCGCATGCCGGGTACGGCCGAACGAGGCGTCCGCCTACGCGGCGCGGCGCACGCCGGGCGCGCGCACCGGGGCCGACCCGGCCTCGTGGGAGGCCGGGACGCGGCGTAACGTGGAGTCCGTCCGGGACCGGGGTCCCCGAGCGGCCGCGGACGGAAGCGGGGCGGGGACGGACCGATGCGGGCGGTTGGTGGAACGTGATGCGGAAGATGGGCGCCGGGCAGAAGACCGAGGTGTTCCGGATCACCGGAGCCCGTACGGGTCTCCAGGAGGACGTGCGCGGGCGGCAGCGCCGCTACATCATCTCGATGTCGGTCCGTACGGTTTCGGTCATCCTCGCGGCCTGCCTGTGGAACGTGGAACGGCACGTCGCGATCGTGGCGCTGGTGCTCGGCGCGGTCCTGCCCTACATCGCCGTCGTGATCGCGAACGCCGGTCGGGAGAACGCGCCGTCGCTGCCGTCGACGTTCGTGACGGTGCCCACCCCGCCGATGATCACGCCCCCACGGGCGGACGACGGCCGTGCGGAACCGGATTCGGAGGACGCCGCAGGGGACGCGGCGCCGGGCCCTGCGGGTGAGCCGAACGGCCGGCCGTGACCACCGGAAGGGCCGCGACCACGGGTCCGGCGGCCGGCCGGGGCGGGCGTCGATTCCGCGCCAGGCTCAAGAGAACCTCAGATCAATCACGTTGTTCCGGTGCCAGGCGGCGGGTGACCCGTGACATACTTCGTACGCGCTCCGCATCCCCCGTCGGAGCGACGGACCGACGCCGGGCAGCTCCCCCCGTGGCTGCTCGGCGTCGCCTTTTTCCGTGAGTTGTGAGACGAACCTGTGAGTGACGAACCGACCCCCATCTGCTCCGCCAAGGGCTGCCGCAGTGCCGCCGTGTGGGTGCTGGCGTGGAACAACCCGAAGGTGCACACGCCGGAGCGCCGCAAGACGTGGCTCGCCTGCGAGGAGCACCGGGAGCACCTGTCCCAGTTCCTCGGGGTGCGGGGCTTCCTGAAGGACGTCGCCCGGTTCGAGGACTGGCAGGCGGCCGAGCACTCCTAGCCTCCGATCGCCGACATCGGCCGGTCCGGCTGGACGAACGACGGGTCGTCGAGGCCCGCGCCCGCCTTCTTGCCCCACATGGCGAGCTTCCAGATGCGGGCGATCTCCTCGTCGGGGGCGTCCGAACGCAGGGCGGCGCGCAGGTCGGTCTCCTCGGTGGCGAACAGGCAGGTGCGCACCTGGCCGTCGGCCGTCAGGCGGGTGCGGTCGCAGGCCGCGCAGAACGGCCGGGTGACGGAGGCGATGACGCCGACGCGGTGCGGCCCGCCGTCCACGAGCCAGCGCTCGGCGGGGGCCGAGCCGCGCTCCTCCGCGCCCTCGGCGGTCAGCTCGAAGCGGGTGCGCAGGGAGGCCAGGATGTCACCCGCGGTGACCATGCCCTCGCGCTTCCAGCCGTGCTGGGCGTCCAGCGGCATCTGCTCGATGAAGCGCAGCTCGTAGTCGTGCTCGACGGCCCAGGCCAGCAGGTCGGGGGCCTCGTCGTCGTTGAGCCCCGGCATCAGGACGCTGTTGACCTTGACGGGGGTGAGCCCGGCCTCGCGGGCGGCCTGCAGACCCTCCAGGACGTCCTTGTGGCGGTCCCGGCGGGTGAGGGTCTTGAAGACGTCCGGGCGCAGGGTGTCCAGTGAGACGTTGACCCGGTCCAGGCCCGCGGCCTTCAGGGCCGCCGCCGTGCGCCTGAGGCCGATGCCGTTGGTGGTGAGGGACATCCGGGGGCGCGACTCCAGGGCGGCGACGCGCTCGACGATGCCGGTCAGGCCGGGGCGCAGCAGGGGCTCCCCGCCGGTGAAGCGGACCTCCTCGATGCCGAGGGAGGTGACCGCGATGCCGATGAGGCGGACGATCTCGTCGTCCGTGAGCAGATCGGGCTTGGCCAGCCACTGCAGGCCCTCTTCCGGCATGCAGTACGTGCAGCGCAGGTTGCAGCGGTCGGTCAGCGAGACCCTCAGGTCGGTGGCCACTCGGCCGTAGGTGTCGATGAGCACGTGGGCCCCCTCCCTCGACGCGGATCGACGGAGCGTTTCGCTCCTCCGACACCTGCGAGCCTACGTGAACCCGCCGACATCGACAGCGGCCCGATCCCTACGACGTACGCCGCGGCCCCGTCGTAGGGATCTACGACGGGGCCGCGGCGGGACGGGATCAGTGGGCGCCCGTGCCGGTCAGCGACCGGACCTCGAGCTCCGCGTACTTCGCCTTGTCGGGCTCCTCCTTCGACAGGACCGTGCCGAGCCAGCCCATGAGGAAGCCGAACGGGATGGAGATGATGCCCGGGTTCTTCAGCGGGAACCAGGCGAAGTCGACGTCCGGGAACATCGCCTTGGGGTCGCCGGAGACGACGGGCGAGAACAGCACCAGGCCGACGGCGACGATCAGGCCGCCGTAGATCGACCAGAGCGCGCCCTGCGTGGTGAACCGCTTCCAGAACAGGCTGTACAGGATCGTCGGCAGGTTGGCGGAGGCCGCGACCGCGAAGGCCAGGGCGACCAGACCGGCCACGTTCAGGTCGCGGGCCAGGGCGCCGAGCGCGATGGAGACGATGCCGATGAAGACGGTCGCCCAGCGGGCCGCGCGCATCTCCTCCTTCTCGGTCGCCTGCCCCTTGCGGATGACGTTGGCGTAGATGTCGTGCGCGAAGGAGGACGACGAGGCGAGGGTGAGGCCGGCGACCACCGCGAGGATGGTCGCGAAGGCCACCGCCGAGATCGTGGCGAGCAGGATCGCGCCCCACGCCGAGTCCACTCCGCCGACGTGCAGCGCGAGCAGTGGCGCGGCCGTGTTGCCGGACGGGTTGGACGCGATGATCTCGTCCTGCCCGATGAGCGCGGCGGCGCCGAAGCCGAGCGCGATGGTCATCAGGTAGAAGGCGCCGATGATGCCGATCGCCCAGTTCACGGACTTACGGGCGGCCTTGGCGTTGGGCACGGTGTAGAAGCGGATCAGGATGTGCGGCAGGCCGGCCGTGCCGAGCACCAGGGCGATGCCGAGGGAGATGAAGTCCAGCTTGGAGGTGCCCGTCGCACCGTACTGGAGGCCGGGCTCCAGGAAGGCGGAGCCCTTGCCGCTGTTCTCGGCGGCCTTGCCGAGCAGGTCGGAGATGTTGAAGTCGAACTTCAGCAGCACCAGGAAGGTGATCAGGATGGTGCCGCCGATCAGCAGCACGGCCTTGACCATCTGGACCCAGGTGGTGCCCTTCATGCCGCCGATGGTGACGTACACGATCATCAGGACGCCGACGAGGGCGACGATGAGGATCTTGCCCGCGTCGGAGGTGATGCCGAGCAGCAGGGAGACGAGGACGCCCGCGCCGGCCATCTGGGCCAGCAGGTAGAAGATCGACACGACGATCGTGGAGGTGCCGGCGGCGGTGCGCACGGGGCGCTGACGCATGCGGTAGGCGAGGACGTCGCCCATCGTGTAGCGGCCGGAGTTCCGCAGCGGCTCGGCCACCAGCAGCAGGGCGACCAGCCAGGCGACCAGGAAGCCGATGGAGTACAGGAAGCCGTCGTAGCCGAAGAGGGCGATGGCGCCGGCGATGCCGAGGAAGGACGCGGCCGACATGTAGTCGCCGGAGACGGCGAGGCCGTTCTGGAAGGCGCTGAACTGGCGGCCGCCCGCGTAGAAGTCGGCGGCGTCCTTGGTCTGCCGGCCCGCCCACACGGTGATGCCGAGCGTCGCGAGGACGAAGACCGCGAAGAGCGTGATGATGAGCGGCCGGTGCTCGCTGGCCTCGTTGGCGGCCAGTTCGGCGGCGATGACGGTCTGTGCGGGGCTCATGCGCCGTTCTCCATCCGGGACTTGATGGCCTCTGCCTTGGGGTCGAGCTTCGCGGCGGCGTGCCGCGAGTACCACCAGGCGATGAGGAACGTGGTGACGAACTGGGCGAGACCGAGGACGAGGGCGACGTTGATGTTGCCGAACAGCTTGGTGCCCATGAAGCCGCCGGCGAAGTTCGACAGCAGCACGTACAGCAGGTACCAGGCGACGAACGCGATCGTCAGCGGGAAGGCGAAGGAGCGGAAGGAGCGGCGCAGTTCGGCGAACTCCGCGCTCTGCTGCACCTCGGAGAACTCCTCGGTGGAGGGGAGTCGGTGTTCCTCTTTCGAGGGGGGCGGTGCGTCGGTGGCCACGGAGTCTCCTCGTACGACGGACATGACGGCTTTGATCTCGGTGTTCTCGCGGGGGCCTGGTCGGGCCCGGGCTCCCTGTCCAACGACACGGCGCCTCACGGGGACCGGTTCAACGCCCGCGGCACTTTCCCAAGTCACTTGTGGGAAGTCATTGCTGGCCAGCGACTTCGGGAGATAGCTTCGCCCTGCACCACTGCGTCATGTACCTGCCCGAGCACGACCAGTGTCCCGGGCCGGTCTCGTGTCCGGATGATGTGGAGACCCCATGATTCATCTGCGTTCCAGACGGCGGCCCGTTCCCGCCGTACCCGTCGTGCTGTCGCCGGCCGGGTCGCTCGGCTTCCCGCCGGGGGCCGCGGGGTCGGGGACGCGCTGCGCGCGGTGAAACGACCCGCTCCGCTCGTCCCTTCCCCTTTCTCTCACGAACTGGAGACCCCGCACATGACAGCGCCCCACTCCCGTCGCCGCCGCGCCGTCGCGATCCCGGCCGGCATGGCCCTCGCCACGGCCCTCGCGTTCCTGCCCAACATCCAGGCCTCCGCCGCCGAGGCCGCCCCGGACGCGGGCGCCGAGGCCACCTCGCTCAGCTACGTCGTCAACGTGCAGCCCGGGCACGGGCCTTCGGCGCAGGTGAAGCGTGCGATAGCCAAGGCCGGCGGCACGATCGTGACGTCGTACGACCGGATCGGCGTGATCGTCGTCCACTCGGCCGACCCGGACTTCGCCAGGACCGTGCGCAAGGCGCACGGCGTGCAGTCGGCCGGTGCCACCCGCACCGCGCCGCTGCCCTCGGCGTCGACGACCGACGTCGGCACGCCGAAGGTGCTCACCGCGCAGGAGGCCGCCGCCGCTCAGGCCGTCCAGGGCCAGGACCCGCTCGAGTCCCTCCAGTGGGACCTGCCCGCCATCAAGGCGGACAAGGCGCACGAGAAGTCCCTGGGCAGCAGCAGGGTGACCGTCGCGGTGATCGACACCGGCGTCGACGACACGCACCCGGACATCGCGCCGAACTTCGACCGGCAGGCGTCGGTCAACTGCGTGGCGGGCAAGCCGGACACCGCCGACGGCGCCTGGCGGCCGGGCGCGGCGGAGAGCCCGCACGGCACCCACGTGGCCGGGGAGATCGCCGCCGCCAAGAACGGCGTCGGCATGACCGGCGTGGCGCCCGGCGTGAAGGTGGCGGGCATCAAGGTGTCCAACCCGGACGGCTTCTTCTACACCGAGGCCGTGGTCTGCGGCTTCATGTGGGCGGCCGAGCACGGCGTCGACGTGACCAACAACAGCTACTACACCGACCCGTGGTACTTCAACTGCAAGAACGACCCGGACCAGAAGGCGCTCGTCGAGGCCGTCTCGCGCGCCTCGCGGTACGCGGAGAAGAAGGGCGCGGTCAACGTCGCCGCGGCCGGCAACGAGAACTACGACCTCGCCTCCGACGAGATCCTCGACCCGTCCTCCCCCAACGACACCACGCCCGGCGACCGGGTCGTCGACCCGTCGAAGTGCTACGACATCCCGACCCAGCTGCCGGGTGTCGTCACGGTCGCGGCGACCGGTGCGAAGGGCCTGAAGTCGTCCTTCTCGAACCACGGTCTGGGCGTCATCGACATCGCCGCGCCCGGCGGCGACTCGACCGCCTACCAGACCCCGGCGCCGCCGGCCACCAGCGGACTGATCCTGGGCACCCTGCCCGGCGGCAAGTGGGGCTACATGGCCGGTACGTCGATGGCGTCGCCGCACGTCGCCGGTGTCGCCGCGCTGATCAAGTCGACGCACCCGCACGCCACCCCGGCCATGGTCAAGGCGCTGCTGTACGCGCAGGCCGACGCCACGGCGTGCACCAAGCCGTACGACATCGACGGCGACGGCAAGGTGGACGCGGTGTGCGAGGGGTCGAAGAACCGCAACGGCTTCTACGGCTGGGGCATGGCCGACGCGCTGGACGCGGTGACCCGGTAGGGAAACCGCCGCACCGGCGGACATGTTGATCCGGTCAATGCTGCATGGTGCCGTCATGACCGACTTCGAGTTCGCCTGGTCCGCCCTGGGCGGTGATCCCGCCCTCCTCCGGCGCGTGACGGCCACCGTGCGGGAAGGTGCCCTTGTGGGGCACCTTCCCGTACGGGAGTCCGCCCGGATCTGCGTCGGCGTGTGCGCGCTGGCCGCCGCCGAGCTGGCGGCGCGTCGCGAGGGGCTCGCGCGCGTGCCCGGGGTACGGGTGGACGACGGAGCCGTCGCCACCGCGTTCACCAGCGAGCGGCACCTGCGCGTCGCCGGACGCGAGCCGGTGTCGTTCGCCCCGCTGTCCCGGTTCTGGCGCACCGCCGACGGCTGGCTGCGCACCCACGCGAACTATCCGCACCACCGGCGGCGCCTGCTGGCCGCCCTGGACCTGCCCGACGACCCCGCGCGCGTCGCGGCGGCGCTCGGCGAACGGTCCGCGCCGGACACAGAGGAGGCCGTGTACGCGGCCGGCGGCCTCGCGGTCGCGCTGCGCACTCCGGCGCAGTGGGCGGCGCACGAGCAGGGCGCCGCGGTGGCCCGGCGCCCCCTCGTCGAACACGAGCGGCTGGACTCGGCACCCGCGCGGGCACTCGCGCCCGCCCCGGGGAGCCTCGCCTCGCCCGCCGCCGGGCTGCGCGTCCTGGACCTGACCCGGGTCGTCGCGGGCCCGGTCGCCACCCGCACGCTCGCGCTGCTCGGTGCGGACGTCCTGCGCTTGGACCCGCCCGGACTGCCCGAACTCCCCGACCAGCACGCCGACACGGGCTTCGGCAAGCGGTCGGCCGCGCTGGACCTGACGTCCGGCCGGGCGGAGTTCGAGGAGCTGCTGGCCCGGGCCGACGTCGTCGTCACCGGGTACCGGCCGGGCGCCCTGGACCGGTTCGGGCTGTCCCCCCGCGCCCTGGCCGGCCGCCGGCCCGGACTGGTCGTGGCCGAGCTGTCGGCGTGGGGCGCGGACGGCCCGTGGGCGGGGCGGCGCGGCTTCGACAGCCTGGTGCAGGCGGCCACCGGCATCGCCCTCGTCGAGGGGTCGGCCGAGCGGCCCGGGGCCCTGCCCGCACAGGCCCTCGACCACGGCACCGGTCACCTGCTGGCGGCCGCCGTGCTGCGGTCCCTGACCGACCGGGCGCGGGAGGGCGGCGGCCGGCTCGTGCGGCTGTCCCTGGCACGGACCGCCGCCTGGCTCATGGACGAGGTCCGGCCGGACCGCGCCGGGCCGGCGCGGCGTGAGCCTGCGCAGGCGTACCCGGGGCCGGAGCCCTGGCTCGCCGAGCGGGACAGCCGGCTCGGTCGGCTGCGGTACGCCCTGCCGCCGGTTTCCTACGCCGGCGGCCCGGCCGACTGGGCGCGTCCGCCGGGCCCCTGGGGTGCGGACGCCGCGGCGTGGCGGTGACGCCGCCGAGGGCCCTGGACTTGCCCGGTTCTGGGGCAGTTGGTGAAGATCTCGACGTGACCTCCACAGAACCTCCGTCCCGGTCCGCCGGCACCGGGCGGCACGCGCGGGCCTCCGGCACCGGCCGGGCCGCGGCCGTGCTCGTGCTGGTGGCGCTGGCCGCGCTGATACCCGTGCTCGGCCCCTCCCCCGCCCTGCACGGCACCGGAGAGGCCGAAGCGCCCGGCACCGGCGGCATCGCCCTGCTGCGCACGGTGCTGTTCGCGGCGCTGAGCATCCCGGTCGGTGAACTCTTCGTGCACCGGCTGACCCGGTCCCTCCCCGGTGCTCCACCGGACCGGCCCCGCAGTTGGTCCCCCTGGGCCAACGCCGCCGCGTTCGCCGCCGCGCTGGGCCTGGCGTCGGTCGTGGCCACCGGCAACCTGGTGCCGGGCGGCATCGCCGAGATCGACGTCGGCGGCCTCTACGAGTCCCGGGACGGCAAGCTCGCGCTGCTCGAGGTCAACGCCTTCCTGGTGGCGGGCCTGTGCGCCGTCTCGCGGCGGCCGGGCACCCAGGTCTGGCCCCTGGCCGCGGTGGTCGTCGCGGAGGCCCTGCGCGCGCATCCCACCACCGAGTACAGCCCCCTGATCGGCTCCGGCCTGACACTGGTGCACCTGACGTGCGCGTCCCTGTGGGTGGGCGGCCTGCTGTACGCGCTGCGGATCCTGCGGGTGTGGCGGGGCGCCGCGGCGGGCCCGGCCCTGCTCGGTCTCTACGCGCGCGTGGCGGTCGTCCTGCTCGCCGTCATCACGGCGACGGGCGTGTGCAGTTCGCTGCGCCGGATGCCTGCGGGCACGGTCCTGGACCAGTTGACGGACACGGCGTACGGCAGGGTCCTGCTCGCCAAGGTGGTCCTGGTGGCGGCCGTCGCCGCCCTCGCCCTGTGGGCCCGGGTCCGGCTGGGCCGCGCCACCGACCCGCTGTCCGCCTGCTCGCCCGCACGCGGGGAGGTCGTCGCCCTCGGCGCGGTGGTCGCGGTGTCCGGCCTGCTGACGGCGCTTCCGGTGCCGATCCGCTGGTGAGACCGGGCCGGCGGGGCCCCGGTGCGCGTGGGTTCCGTCACACGGGGAGGGCGTCGTGCGTGGTTCCGGGGCGGCCCCGCCCGCGTGCCGCGGCCGTCCCGGCGAGCCCGGCCGCCGCAATCACCGTACGGCCGTCCGGACTTGACGCGGCGGCGGCCCGCGGGCCCGGAGGGGCACCTGCGGGGCGGGACTGTCGGTCGTGGCCCGTATCCTCATGGACCATGCTCGAAGACCGCACGACCGCAGCGTCGCCCGCCACCGCGTGGCCGGCCGCGTATCCGCAGGGGTACGCGGTCGTTGACGTGGAGACCACCGGCCTGGCCCGCGACGACCGCATCATCTCCGCGGCCGTCTACCGGCTGGACGCGCGCGGAGAGGTCGAGGACCACTGGTACACGCTGGTCAATCCGGAGCGGGACCCGGGACCGGTGTGGATACACGGACTGACGAGCGAGGTGCTCGAGGGGGCCCCGCTGTTCCGGGACGTCGCCCAGGAGTTCGCCGCCCGGCTCGACGGGCGGGTGCTCGTCGCGCACAACGCCGTCTTCGACTGGCAGATGATCGCCCGGGAGTACGCGCGCGCGGAGGGTGCGGCCCCGGTGCGTCAACGGCTGTGCACCATCGCGCTCTCCAAGGAGCTGGCGCTGCCGCTGCCCAATCACAAGCTGGAGTCGCTGGCCGCGCACTTCGGCGTCGTGCAGCAGCGGGCGCACCACGCGCTGGACGACGCGCGCGTGCTGGCGGAGGCGTTCCGGCCGAGCCTGCGCGCCGCGGCGGCGAGCGGCCTGCGGCTGCCGCTGCACGAGTGCCGGCCGCTGACGGAGTGGTCGGACCGGCCCGCGCCCCGGATCGGGCGGCAGGCCGGCTACGGCGGCTCCCGGCCGACCAGTTGGCGCCCCGCCCGCAAAAGGCCCGCATGCCCCTATCCCAACCCGGGCCGGTACGAAGAGGGCAAACGCCTCAAGCAGGGCATGCGGGTCGCCTTCTCGGGTGACACCTCGACCGAGCGGGACCTGCTGGAGGACCGCGCGACCGAGGCCGGGCTGCACGTCGCCGGCAGCCTGTCCCGGCTGACCAGCCTGCTGGTCACCAACGACCCGGACTCGGGCACGTCGAAGGTGGTCAAGGCCCGGCAGTACGGCACGCCGGTGGTGGACGAGGCGGCCTTCGGGCAGCTGCTGCGGGACGTGGAGCCGGCGGACGGCGAGCCGGGCGCGAGCCGTACGGACGGGTGATTGCCGGGCGACTCGCCCGGCGCCCGCTCGCCCGTGCCGCGCCGACGGCTCACCCTGTGGCGCATGGCGACATGCGAAGTCTGCGGCAACAACTACGGAATGACGTTCGAGGTCCACGCGCAGGGGGCGGTGCACGTCTTCGACTGCTTCTCCTGCGCGATCCACCGGATGGCCCCCATCTGCGAGCACTGCCGGGTGCAGATCATCGGCCAGGGCGTGGAGGCCGACGGCCACTGGTACTGCGGCGCCCACTGCGCCCGCGCCGAGGGGAGGGCGGGCATCGTCGACAGGGCCTGAGGCCGGACGGGCCCACCGGCGGCGAGGGCCGCGGCCCTCGCCCGGACCCTCCGGCGAGGACCGCGTTTCGGCAAGGTACCGTCGATGCGTGTACCGCTTCCTGTTGTCCCGCCAGTGGGTGATCCTCACGCTGGTCGCCCTGCTGCTCATCCCGACGATGATCGAGCTGGGCTTCTGGCAGATGCACCGCTACGAGGAACGCACCGCCCGGAACGACCTGGTGGCCGACGCGCTCGGCGCGGAGCCGGTGCCGGTGGAGTCGCTGACCGCTCCCGGCAGGAAGATCACCACGCACGAGCGGTACCGCGGCGTGACCGCGAAGGGCCGCTTCGACACGGAGCACGAGGTCGTCGTCCGCCGGCGCACGAACGCCCAGGACAAGATCGGCTACCACGTGCTGACCCCGTTCGTCCTCACGGACGGCAGGGTCCTGCTCGTCAACCGGGGCTGGATCCCCGCGGACGGCCCCAGTCAGACCGAGTACCCCGAGGTCCCCGCACCGCCCCGGGGGGAGATCACCGTGACCGGGCGGATGATGCCCGACGAGACGACCGCCGCGAGCGGCATCAAGGACCTCCAGGGCCTCCCGGACCGGCAGATCATGCTCATCAACAGCGAGCAGGAGGCCGCCCGTCTGGACGCCCGGGTGCTCGGCGGGTACGTCGTCCTGACGGCGCCGGAGCCCACGGGCGGCACCCCCGAGCCGATCGGCCGGCCCGGCAACGAGGACGCGGCGCTGAACTTCGCGTACGCGATCCAGTGGTGGCTGTTCTCCGCGGCCGTCCCGGTCGGCTGGTGGATCCTGGTCCGCCGCGAGCGGCGCGACCGGGAGGCCGCCGAGGACGCGCCGGCCCCGGAGGCGGAACCCGCCACCGTGTAGCGGCGGTCCGCGCGGGCCGCCGGTGCGGAGCCGATTGCTCCGTCACCGGCCGGGCAGACGGACATCCGTGCATCCCCAGATAGAGGACTACGCGCTCATCGGCGACCAGCAGACCGCGGCCCTGGTCGGCACGGACGGCTCCGTGGACTGGCTGTGCCTGCCCCGCTTCGACTCCGCCGCCTGCTTCGCCAGGCTGCTCGGCGACGAGGACAACGGCCACTGGCGCATCGCCCCCGTGGGCGCCGAGCGCTGCACCCGGCGCGCCTACCGTCCCGACACCCTCGTCCTGGACACCGAGTGGGAGACCGCCGACGGCGCCGTCCGGGTCACCGACTTCATGCCCCAGCGCGACCGCGCCCCCGACCTGGTGCGCGTCGTCGAGGGCCTGCGCGGTGAGGTCACCGTGCACAGCGCGCTGCGGCTGCGCTTCGACTACGGCTCCGTCGTGCCGTGGGTGCGCCGGTCCGACGGTCACCGGGTGGCCGTCGCCGGGCCGGACTCCGCGTGGCTGCGCAGTGAGCCGGAGGTGCGCAGCTGGGGTCAGGACTTCGGGACGCACGCGGAGTTCACGGTCGCCGAGGGCGAGAAGGTCGCGTTCGTCCTCACCTGGCACCCCTCGCACGAGCCGCGTCCGCGGCTGGTGGACCCGTACGAGTCGCTGGAGCACAGCGTCGAGGACTGGCGCGCCTGGGCCGCCCACTGCCGCTACGACGGTCCGCACCGGGACGCCGTGGTCCGCTCCCTGATCACGCTGAAGGCACTCACCTACCGGCCGACCGGCGGCATCGTGGCCGCCCCCACCACCTCGCTGCCCGAGGAACCGGGCGGCGTCCGCAACTGGGACTACCGCTTCTGCTGGCTGCGCGACTCCACGCTCACCCTGGGCGCCCTGCTGTCGGCCGGGTACCTGGAGGAGGCCGAGGCCTGGCGCGACTGGCTGCTGCGCGCGGTCGCGGGCGACCCGGCCGACCTGCAGATCATGTACGGCCTGGCGGGCGAGCGGCGGCTGCCCGAGTTCGAGCTGCCGTGGCTGTCCGGCTTCGCCGGGTCGGCGCCGGTGCGGGTCGGCAACGACGCGGTGAGCCAGCTCCAGCTGGACGTGTACGGCGAGGTCATGGACTCCCTGTCACTGGCCCGGCTGGCGGGCATGCGTCCCAAGCCGCAGATGTGGGAGCTCCAGTGTGCGCTGATGGACTTCCTGACCACGGCGTGGCGGCAGCCGGACGAGGGGCTGTGGGAGGTGCGCGGCGGACGCCGGCAGTTCGTGCACTCCAAGGTGATGGCCTGGGTGGCCGCCGACCGGGCGGTGCGCACCCTGGAGAGCAGCCCGGAGCTGGGCGGTGACCTGGACGGCTGGCGCGCGCTGCGCGAGGAGGTGCACCGGGAGGTGTGCGAGAAGGGCTACGACCCGGAGCGCAACACCTTCACCCAGTCCTACGGTTCGGCGGAGCTCGACGCCGCGCTGCTCCTCCTCCCCCGGGTGGGTTTCCTGCCCGCGGACGATCCGCGGGTCGTCGGCACGGTCGACGCGATCGGCAAGGAGCTGACCCGGGACGGCCTGGTGCGCCGCTACAGCACCGAGGGCCCGGCCGTGGACGGACTGCCGGGCGGCGAGGGCACGTTCCTGGTGTGCTCGTTCTGGTACGCGGACGCGCTGCACGCGACCGGCCGGACCGAGGAGGCCCGGGAGCTGTTCGAGCGGCTGGTGGGGCTCGCCAACGACGTGGGTCTGCTGGCCGAGGAGTACGACCCGGTGGCGGGCCACCAGCTCGGCAACTTCCCGCAGGCGTTCAGCCACGTCGGCCTGGTGAACACCGCCCTCGCCCTGTTCGGGGACGAGGGGGCAGGATAGGAACCATGGATCTTGGACTGAAGGACCGGGTGTACGTCGTCACCGGAGCCACCCGTGGCCTGGGCAACGCCACCGCGCGCGCACTGGTCGCCGACGGCGCGAAGGTGGTCGTCACGGGGCGGGACGGGAAGAGCGTCGAGGACGCCGCGTCCGCGCTGGGCCCCGACGCGGTGGGCGTGGCCGCCGACAACGCCGACCCCGGGGCCGCCGCGCGGCTGGTCGCGACCGCCCGCGAGCGCTTCGGGCGCTTCGACGGCGTGCTGATCAGCGTGGGCGGGCCGCCGCCCGGCTTCGTCGCCGACAACACCGACGAGCAGTGGCAGGCCGCGTTCGAGTCGGTGTTCCTCGGCGCGGTGCGGCTGGCCCGCACCGCGGCCGCCGAGCTGGAGGACGGCGGTGTCATCGGCTTCGTGCTGTCGGGTTCCGTGCACGAGCCGATCCCGGGCCTGACCATCTCCAACGGCCTGCGGCCGGGACTGGCGGGCCTCGCCAAGTCCCTCGCCGACGAGCTGGGCCCGCGCGGCATCCGCGTCGTCGGCCTGCTGCCGGGCCGGATCGACACCGACCGGGTGCGCGAGCTGGACGGCCGGTCCGCCGACCCGGAGGCGACCAGGGCGGCGAGCGAGTCCCGCATCCCGCTGCGCCGCTACGGCACCCCGGAGGAGTTCGGCCGCGCGGCGGCGTTCCTGCTGTCGCCCGCGGCGTCGTACGTGACGGGCGTGATGCTGCCGGTGGACGGCGGGAGCCGGCACGGCTTCTGAGGCCTGGCGCCGGTCCCGGTCGGCCAGGGGGCAACGGCCGGGTCAGCTGACCCGTTCGGCGTGGTGCTTGACGCCGTGGAGGCGTACCTCCGCCGGGAGGGCGGCGAGGCCGGCCGAGTCGCGGGCGTGGGTGAGGGCGCGCGCGGTGAGGTCGTCGAGCGCGGTGCCGGGGTCCACGTGCGGGGCCAGCAGCAGCCGGACGCGGGCCCGCGGGGCGTCGCGCCGTCCGGTGAGCCGGACACCGACCCGTTCGACCCCGTCCACCCGGTCCGTCTCCTGGGCGAGGGCGCCCTCCAGGGCCCGGCCGCGCAGCACCGCGCCCTCGCCGTCGCCGGTCCGGACGAGGACCTCGGAGAGCCGGCGGCGGCGCAGAACCGCGACGAGCCACCACAGGGCGAGCAGCAGCAGGACGGCGAGCGCGGCGATGACGACCGGCCACCACCAGCCGGAGTCCCGCCAGCGGGTCCGCTCGGCATTGCTGAGCAGCACGTCGTGCGGCCCCTGGTGCACCCACCAGGAGGGCGGCGACACGCCGTACGACACCGCGAGCACGGCGCCGCCCACGGCGATCAGCACCAGGCCCACGAGTCCCAGCAGTACCCGGTCGACGGTCCTGAGCACGTTCGTCACCCCTTCCGTCCCGGCCGCGCCACCCGGACCGACACGGCGGGCGTCCGGGCCAGCCCGAGCCCGCGCACGGCGTCGTCGAGCACGCCGTCCAGGTCGCTCCGTACGTCGTCCAGCTCCCTGAAGTGCGCGAGCGCGCGCACCCGGACCTTCCCGCGTCGCATCCGCACGTGCGCCGACTGCACGCCGGCCACCTCCACGGCCCGGTCGCGCAGCACCGCGGAGGCGGCGTCCCGGTGCAGTCCCGCGCGTACGTCCGGACGGGTGCGCCGCATCGGCAGCATCCTGCGCAGGCCGGGCGTGACCGCCAGCACGAGCAGCCAGAGCCCGAGGGCGGCGGCGACGCCCGCGCCGACCCGGACCCAGATGTCGTCGAGGGGGCGCTGGGCGAGCTGCCGGGCCAGTTCCCGGCGCCAGCCCAGGGCGGAGCGGCCGGCGCGGACGGCGACGACGTCGTAGAGGAAGGCGCCGGCGGCGATCAGCAGCAGGAGGGCGACGATGCCCGCGGGGACGCGGCGCGCCGACCAGAAGCGGCCGCGTGGTCCGCGCTCGCCCTCGGCCGGGGGCCGCTGCGGGGGGCCGGTGCCGGCCGGCTTCTCCATGACGGGCAGGCCCCGCGTGCTGCCCTCGGTGCTCCGGGGCTCGCTCATCGCGTCCTCCGCTGCCGCGCGCCGTACTCCGCCGCCAGGTGCAGCCGCTCCACCTGGACGCCGACCTCCGGCACCGCCATGCCCGCCAGCCCGCCGACCCGCTGGACGACCCGGTGGCGCACCTGCCCGCAGCGGGCACCGATGTCGCAGGGGTAGTCGAGTTCGACGTGGACGCGTACGCGGGCGATGTCGTGATGGACGACGACGGAGGCGTGCGGGCGCTCGGCGTCCGGATGGAGCACGCCGACCGCCTCCCGTGCCGCCTGGGCGGCGATCTTGGCCACGACCCGGTCGGCGATCCGCGTGGCTCCGCGCTCGCCCGCGGGGACCGGCGTCAGGGCGTCGCGGACCTCACCGGGCGCCTCGCTCACTCCGGTCACCGCCGCCGGTCGTCACGGGCGCGGAACAGGTCGCCGAGGTCCATGTCCCCCTCAAGGAACCGGCCGACGACGAACCCGACGGCGCCCAGGGCCGCCACCAGCACGAAGGCCCCGAAGCCGCCGAAGTACCCGGCGAACCCCAACGCCATCCCGGCGATCATGCCGACCACCGCCATGTTCATGGTGCGCTCTCCTCAGTCCGTCGTCCCGTCACCTGATCCGCGGTTCGGCCGGCTCCTCGTCCTCCTCGTCCGGCAGCTTCACGTCGCTCACCGCGATGTTGACCTCGACGACCTCGAGGCCGGTCATCCGCTCCACCGCCGCCACCACGTTCTCCCGTACGTCCCGGGCCACGTCGCTGATCGACACGCCGTACTCGACGACGATCTCCAGATCGAGCGCGGTCTGCTTCTCGCCGACCTCGGCCTTCACGCCGCGCGTCACCGACTTGGACCCGCCGGGCACGCGGTCCCGCACGGCTCCGAAGGTACGCGCCATCCCGCTGCCCAGGGCGTGGACACCCGAGACGTCGCGTGCCGCCATTCCGGTGATTTTCTCGACGACGCCGTCGGCGATGGTGGTCCGGCCACGGGTGCCGGGGTCGCCGCCGCCGCGCCGGACCGCCTGCGCCCTCCCGGTCTCCGGTGTGTCCTTTTCCGTCAAGTCGCTCATGTCCGCACATCCCTCCAGTCGTCGCTTATTCACCACGGTAAGCACGGCGACGCGATTGCGCGCCGGGGATGCGGCAGGCTGAAGCAATGACAACGCCTGATCGGTGGACGCGGACGGTACGGGAGCAGCTGGGGCTCGGCAGGCTGCTGCCCCTGGGCGGGCCGCGGGACGGCGCGTGGATCGCCGAGCGCGCGGCGCGGGAGGCGCTGCTGGCCGCGGTCCGGGACGTGCCGGGCGTGCGCCCGGGGCGCCTGCGCATCACCCTCGCCGCCCCGCAGGAGGCTCCGGAGCCGGTCGTGCCGGCGCCGCCGAGCGCCCTGCCGCCCGGTCCGCTGAGGGTGTCGGCCGACTTCGCGGCGTCGGCGGCCGAGCCCGTGCCGGCCGCGGCCGACCGTCTGCGCGCCGCCCTGGCCGACGCGGCGGCGCGGCGGATCGGCCTGACCGTGACGGACGTCGATCTGCGGGCGACGGACCTGCTGGACGCGGCACCCGAGCCGGCGCCGGGTCCCGTCCCGGAGCCGGAGCCCGGGACCTCGGGCGGCCCGCCGGCCCGGGAGGAGGCGGACGACACGGACGAGGGCCGGGTGGCGGGCGCCGCGCTCGCGGTCCCCGGCGTCAGGGGGCTGACCGGCACGCTGGGCCGCCCGGTGCACATCACGGTGCCGGACGCGCGGCTGGAGGCCGCCCTGCCGCGTCGCCACGTACGGGTGGAGCTGGCGGTCGGCGCGGACCGGCCGGCCGCGGAGGTGGCCCGGCGGGTCAGGGCAGCGGTGACCGAGGCCCTGCCGGACCACCCCACGGTGGCCGTACTGGTGACGGCGATCGGCTGAACCCACGGGCCGGACCACGCCCGTCGTCACGGCGCCGGCCGGGTGGGCCGGCCGGCCGTCGGGGGCTCAGTCCCCGAGTCCGGCCAGGTCGCGCAGCCGACGGCCCTGGGCGGCGCGCTCCGCGGCGCGCTGGGCCTCGTAGTCCCGGTTCTGGGCGCCCTGGAGCAGCGCCTTGGTCTCGACGACGGCGTCGCGCGGCGGGGAGAGGATCGCGGACACCAGGTCGTGCACGGCGCCGTCGAGCTGCTCCCCGGGCACGGCGAGGTTGGCGAGGCCGGTGTTCACGGCCTCCTCGGCCGTGACGAAGCGCCCGGTCGCGCAGATCTCCAGCGCGCGGGCGTATCCGACCAGGGACACCAGCGGATGCGTGCCCGTGAGGTCGGGCACGAGGCCGAGGCTGGTCTCGCGCATGGCGAACTGCACGTCGTCCGCGACGACCCGCAGGTCGCAGGCGAGGGCCAGCTGGAAGCCGGCCCCGATGGCGTGCCCCTGCACGGCGGCGACGGACACGAGGTCGCTGCGCCGCCACCAGGTGAACGCCTCCTGGTACTCGGCGATGGTCCCGTCCAGCTCGGCGTCGCCGCCCCGGGCGAGGTCGATGAACGACGGTTCGCCGTCGAAGCCCTCGGGCGTGAACGCCTGCCGGTCGAGGCCGGCCGAGAAGGACTTGCCCTCGGCCCGCAGCACGACGACCCGGACGGAGCCCGGCAGCAGCCGGCCGGCCTCGGTGAGCGCTCGCCACAGAGCGGGGCTCTGCGCGTTGCGCTTGGCGGGGTTGGTCAGGGTCACCGTGGCGATCGCGTCGTCGACGGTGAGCCGCACGCCGTCCTTGTCGAGTGCGGGACCGGGGTCGTGGGCGGGCGAAGCCATGGAGCGCCTCCGAAGGGTGCGGTCGTCGTCCCTGCCGTGCGCCGACTGCCTCGCCGTGCCGCGACAGAGCTAAGTGACTGCACAGTAACCACCCGGCCGGCCGGACGACCGACCGGGTGGCCACCATCGGAGCCGAGGGGCCACCCGGGGTGGATCAGGCCGATGCGGCCTTCTTGCCCCGGGTCGCCCCGCCACGCCCTCGCAGCGTGACGCCCGACTCGCTGAGCATGCGGTGCACGAAGCCATACGAGCGGCCGGTTTCCTCGGCCAACGCCCGGATGCTCGCACCGGCGTCGTACTTCTTCTTCAGGTCTGCCGCGAGCTTGTCGCGCGCGGCGCCGGTCACCCGGCTGCCCTTCTTCAGAGTCTCGGCCACCCGTGCCTCCTCATGGGAAGTGCGCTCTGGTCTCCTCATGATCACCCCTCATGGGCCTCATGGCCACCCATTCGGCAAGGTCGATGAGACAGGGATGTGACGACAGGAGCGCGTCCCCACATCCGGAATGCGCAATTCCAAAGCGTCGGGCGACGACAGCCGCGCGGATCTCCCGGCGAAAGCGCAGGTCAGAAAGGCGACGCGGCCGGGGCCCCCAGAATGGGGCCCCGGCCGCGAAATCGATGTAGGACACACCTCATGATGAGGAGATCTCACACAGATGGTGGATCACGGATCGGCCGAATGATCCATACCCAGTGGATCATCCGTTCGATCAAGCGAGGGCGACGAGGTCCGCGTAGCCGGCGCCCCACAGGTCCTCGACGCCGTCCGGGAGCAGGATGATCCGCTCCGGCTGGAGCGCCTCGACCGCGCCCTCGTCGTGGGTGACGAGCACGACCGCGCCCTTGTAGGTGCGCAGCGCGCCGAGGATCTCCTCCCGGCTGGCCGGGTCGAGGTTGTTCGTCGGCTCGTCGAGGAGCAGCACGTTCGCCGAGGAGACCACGAGGGTGGCCAGCGCGAGGCGGGTCTTCTCGCCGCCGGAGAGGACACCGGCCGGCTTGTCGACGTCGTCGCCGGAGAACAGGAACGAGCCGAGCACCTTGCGGACCTCGACGAGGTCCATGTCGGGCGCGGCGGACCGCATGTTCTCCAGGACGGTGCGCTCGGGGTCGAGGGTCTCGTGCTCCTGCGCGTAGTAGCCGAGCTTGAGGCCGTGGCCCTCGACGACCTCGCCCGTGTCGGGCTTCTCCACGCCGCCGAGCAGGCGCAGCAGGGTCGTCTTGCCGGCGCCGTTGAGACCGAGGATGACGACGCGGGAGCCCTTGTCGATGGCCAGGTCGACGTCGGTGAAGATCTCCAGGGAGCCGTAGGACTTGGACAGGCCCTCCGCGGTCAGCGGGGTCTTGCCGCAGGGCGCCGGCTCGGGGAAGCGGAGCTTGGCGACCTTGTCGGACTGGCGGACGGCCTCCAGGCCGGACAGCAGCTTGTCGGCGCGGCGGGCCATGTTCTGCGCCGCGACGGTCTTGGTGGCCTTGGCGCGCATCTTGTCGGCCTGCGAGTGCAGGGCGGCGGCCTTCTTCTCGGCGTTGGCGCGCTCGCGCTTGCGCCGCTTCTCGTCGGCCTCGCGCTGCTGCTGGTAGAGCTTCCAGCCCATGTTGTAGACGTCGATCTGGGAGCGGTTGGCGTCCAGGTAGAACACCTTGTTGACGACCGTCTCCACCAGGTCGACGTCGTGGGAGATCACGATGAAGCCGCCGCGGTAGGTCTTCAGGTAGTCGCGCAGCCAGACGATCGAGTCGGCGTCGAGGTGGTTGGTCGGCTCGTCGAGCAGCAGCGTGTCCGCGTCGGAGAACAGGATCCGGGCCAGCTCGACACGGCGGCGCTGACCGCCGGAGAGCGTGTGCAGGGGCTGGCCGAGCACGCGGTCGGGCAGGTTGAGCGCGGCGGCGATGGTGGCGGCCTCGGCCTCGGCGGCGTATCCGCCCTTGGTGAGGAACTCCGTCTCTTGCCGCTCGTACTGCCTGAGCGCCTTCTCGCGGGTGGCGCCCTGGCCGTTCGCGATGCGCTGCTCGTTCTCGCGCATCTTGCGGATCAGGGTGTCGAGGCCGCGGGCGGAGAGGATGCGGTCGCGGGCCAGCACGTCGAGGTCGCCGGTGCGCGGGTCCTGCGGGAGGTAGCCGACCTCGCCGGAGCGGGTGACGGTACCCCCGGCGGGGATGCCCTCGCCGGCGAGGACCTTGGTGAGGGTGGTCTTGCCGGCGCCGTTGCGGCCGACCAGGCCGATGCGGTCGCCCTTGGCGATGCGGAAGGTGGCGCTCTCGATGAGGACGCGGGCACCGGCGCGCAGCTCGATGCCGGAGGCGGAGATCACGGTCAGACTCCAGGGCGGGTGGGTGACGGGATGGGCGGCTGAGGACGTTTCCCGCCGTCTAATGCGCGAGGAGAATGGCCATGGGGCCAGTCTAACGGGGCCGTGCAACCGCTTTTCCCGGGTGCCGGTCCCCGCGGCCGTCCGTCCGGGGTTCCACCGTTCGCGGGGCGCGGATCGCGGGCACTGAGGGTGGCCGGTGCGAAACTGGGCGCCGGGCCGGATTCCGGGACTTTCCCGGCGTCCGGTCACCGGTACCGGCTCACGAGGGAGTGATCGGCATGGCAGGCACGGACGGCGGCCGCCCGAGCGTCTTCCCGACGCTGCTGTACGCGGACGCCAAGGCGGCGGTCCGCCAGCTCACGCGGGCCTTCGGCTTCACGGAACTGGCCGTGTACGAGGGCGAGGACGGCTCGGTCGCGCACGCGGAGCTGGCCCAGGGCAACGGCGCGGTGATGCTCGGTTCCAGGGGCACGGGCAGCCGCTTCGACGAGGCGATGGGGAACGCGGGCACGACGGGGGTGTACGTCGTGGTGGACGACGTCGACGCACACCACCGGCGGGCCGTGGAGCACGGCGCGGAGATCCTGATGCCCCCGACGGACCAGGACTACGGGTCCCGGGACTACATGGCCCGGGACCTCGAGGGCAACGTCTGGAGCTTCGGGACGTACGCGCCCGATGTCCGCGGCTGACGTCCGCCGCCGGCTGACGTCCGCCGGCCGGTCTCCGGTCAGCTGCCCCCGGTGTGCACCTGGAACGCGGCCCGGCGTACGGCCTTGGCCAGGGCCGGGTCGGGGTGGGCCGCGGCGAGGGCGACCAGGACCTGCACGGTGCGCGGGTGCCCGACGGCGCGGACCTCGTCGAGGAGCGCCGGGACGGTGGGCTGCACGGCGGACTCCAGGTGCCGCACCAGCAGTGGGGCCTCGCCGTGGTCGGCGACGGCGGCGGCCGTGTCGACCCACAGCCAGGTGGCCTCCTGGCGGGTGAGGACCTCGTGGGCGTCCTCGGGGTCGGCGCCGTCGTGCTCGGCCAGCCACAGCAGGGCGTACGGGCGCAGCGTGGGCTCGCCGAGCACGGCGCGGACGTCGGGCTCGGCGGGGGCGCCGACGACGCGCAGCGCCTCGAAGGCGAGGCCGCGCAGCAGGGCGTCCTCGCCGCGGGCGGCGGCGAGCAGCTCGGTGACGGCGCTGCCGACGGGGCGGGCGGCGAGCCAGGCGCGGTACTCGGCGCGGGCCGCGTTGGGGCGGAGCCGGCCGCAGCCGCGGAGCATGGCCTCGGCCGACTGCTCGATGTTCCCGGCGGGGCTCTGCGCGGCCACGCAGATCTGCTCCAGCTTGACCCAGACCGCCCAGCTGCCCAGCGGGGTGAGGGTGGCCTGCCCGTCGCCGCAGGTGAGGGCACCGACGGAGGCCAGGGCGTGCAGGGCCCAGTCGAGCAGGGGGGCGAGGGGGGTGCCGTCGGTGCCGTCCGCGGCCTGCGGGGGCTGCGGGGCCTCGGGGGTGCCCGGTTCGAGCCGGGGGCCGTAGGGGACCTCGCAGCGCTCGGTGCGCAGTTCGGTGACGCGCTGCTCCAGCAGGTCGAGGAGCTGCGCGACGGGCACCGGTCCGGCCGAGAGCTGGAGGAAGGAGAGCACCTGCGGCATCGCGGAGACGACCTCGGCGACGGCGGCGGGCTCCTGCCCGTCGGGCTCCGGGTGGGCGAGCGACCAGGCGTCGAAGAGGGCGACCCAGCCGCGCAGTACGGCGCTGTCGTCGCGGTTCCAGGCGCGCAGGCGCCAGCCGGGGCGGGCGGTGTCGCCGTGGACCTCGATCAGTCCGGCGAGGCGGGCGGTGTCCCAGTCGGCGCGGATCTCGGCCGGGGTCAGGCCCAGTTCGCGGGCCGCGTGTTCGGCGGTCGCGTCGGAGAGGGTGGCCTTGCCATCGGCGGTCGCGCTGCCGCGGCCGGGGCCGAGGGCGGCGTCGGCCCAGCGGGCGATGCGGGCGGCGCCGGACAGGCCGGAACGCGCCATTCGGGCCAGTTCCGACCGGGCCGGTGTGCCCTCCGGGGGGCGCGGTGCGGCGCGGTGCGCGCGCCGCTGGTTGATCGCTCTGGGGGCGGCGGCCAGGGGTCGCGGACGGACGAGTCGAAGCCTGGAGTCGCGCGGGATACGGGACGTCACGGGTGCAGTCTTCCGGTTGACGGTCCGAAAACCCAAACGGAATGCCCGGGGTGGCGGCGAGGAGGGTCTGTGCGGGGCCTCGGCAGGCGGCCCGGGCGGTGGATCCGGCCATGGGTACGGCCCTGAACGGAACCTGAGCGGCGCACGGCGGGGCGGGGCCCGCCGGGGTCACACCAGGGGGGTCATGAAGCGGCGGAGGGTCTCCTGGTAGGTGTCCGGGTCGGCGTTCCACATGGCGCCGTGCGGGGCGCCCTCGACGGTGTGGAGGGAGACGAGCCGGGGGTGGGCGTCGGCGAAGCGGCGGGTGAACCGCCAGGGGGCGACCGTGTCGTCGGGGCCGTGGAAGACCAGGGTCGGCACCGAGAGGGCCTCGTGTCCGGCCGGTTCGGCGCCGCCGTCGGCGTGCAGTCCGGCGCGGCCCTGCGCGGCGCGGACCGCGAGCGGCAGCAGTACGCCGGGCGTGCGGCGGGCGGCGGCCAGGGCGCGCAGGGTGGTCTCCCAGCTGAGGACCGGGGAGTCCAGGACGAGCCCCGCGATGCGGTCGCGGGCGGTGGAGCGCGCGGCGGTGCGCAGGGCCATGGTGGCGCCGGTGGACCAGCCGAGCAGGACGACCTGGCGGGCACCGTGGTCGAGGGCGTAGTGGACGGCGGCGTCCACGTCGTGCCACTCGGTCTCGCCGAAGTGGTGCAGTCCGTCCGGCGAGGGCGGGGCGCCGGCGTCGCCGCGGTGGGTGGGGACCAGTACCGGGACGTGCCGTTCGTGCAGGGGCGCCATGAGGTTCAGGGCGTGCTCGCGGGTGGCTCCGAGGCCGTGCACGGCGATGATCCAGGTGGGGCGGGCGCCGGTCACGAACCAGGCCGGGAGCGGGCCGAGTTCGCCGGGGACGTCGACGTCGGTGTAGTCCAGGCCGAGGGCGGTGCCGGGGGTGCCGACGTACAGGTTGGGGGTGAACCAGGCCCGGTCGCCGGCGTCGAAGGAGCCGTGGGTGACGCCTTCGAGGCGGCGCACGACGGTGTCGGCGCCGTGCTGGGCGCCGTCGAGCACCGGGCCGACGACGGCGTGCGACGCGTCGCCCGCGAGGCCGTAGCGGCCGGGGCGGAGCGCGGCGAGGTCCCGGGTGAGGGTGATCTGCCCGGCGGCGGCCCCGTGCACGGTGAGCCGGGGTTCGGTGGGCAGGGGGCGGCCGGGGGGCGCCTTGAGCGCGGCGTCGCTGGCCAGTCGGCCGGCGGCGACGCTCGCTGCGCCGGCCGCCGCCAGGGCTGCGGTGACTGCGGCGGCCGTTGCTGTGACAGTGCGCATGAGGCCAGTCTCCCGGTGGGGTCCGTGGGCGGCCAGCGGGCGGACGACACGGAGTGACGGCGCCCGGCCGGGCCCGGTGCCGTGGGCCGACTCGACTGCCGGTACCCCGGAAGCCGCCCGGTAACCTCTCCGGCCACCCGCCGGCGGGACCCGGCCGGCCCGCGGGTGCCCGGCGACAGGCAGCTCCCGTCCCACCTCGCGGCTCGCCGCGGGCCGTCGCCCGCCGGAACGTGCCGGTCAGGTCGGCTGGCCGTAGCCGTGCAGGCGCTGCGTCACCTCGTCCAGCTGGGCCGGTGTCAGCAGGGACGGGGTGCGGCCGGGGACCGAGGAGGCCGTGAGCCACAGGCGGCACATCCACTCCAGCTGGGCGGTGCGGTCGTAGGCCTGGTCGAGGGTGGCGCCGTAGGTGACCGTGCCGTGGTTGCGCAGGAGGCAGCCGGTGCGGCCGGCGAGGGCGGCCAGCATGTGGCGGGCGAGTTCGCCGGTGCCGTAGGCCGCGTAGGGGGCGACCCTGACGGGGCCGCCGAGCGCGGCGGCCATGTAGTGGACCAGCGGGAGCTCGGGGACGAGCAGGGAGACCGCCGTGGCGTGCACGGCGTGGGTGTGGACGACGGCCCGGGCGTCGGTGGTGCGGTACACGGCGAGGTGCATGGGCAGCTCGCTGGTGGGGACCAGCGCGCCCAGCACCTGCCGGCCGTCCAGGGCGACGCCGGTCACGTCACCGGGGGCCAGCCGGTCGTAGGGCACGCCCGACGGGGTGACCAGCACCGTGTCGCCGACCCGCACCGAGACGTTGCCTGAGGTGCCGACCACCAGCCCGTCGGAGACCGTCCGCCGGGCCGTCGCGACGAGTGCCTCCCACGCCTCGGACTCCTCCGCGGACACCTCTCCGGCCATCGACTCCGTCACAGTCCACGCCTCCCGTCGGGCGTCCCGCACGCCCCTCGCCGCGCCGTGGTCCGGCGCCTCGCGGCGATCCTGCCAGGCATGTCTCCGGAGAGCGTCGGCGCGGGTACGCAGCGCAGGCGTTCACGGAGGTCACGACCCCGTTTCCGGTCACCATGACGCCCGGTCCAGTTCATCTTCCGTTCACTCTGGTTACCTACGTTCGACGCGCCAATGACCTCGAACGATTGCCTGGGTAAATGGAAAGCTTCTCGCTGATCCTCGCGATTGTGGTGGTAACCGCACTCGCGTTCGATTTCACGAACGGTTTCCACGACACCGCGAACGCGATGGCAACGACCATTTCGACCGGTGCACTCAAACCCAAGGTCGCGGTGGCCATGTCCGCCGTGCTGAACCTTGTGGGCGCCTTCCTCTCGGTGGAGGTCGCCAACACGATCTCCAAGGGTCTCGTCGACGAGACCGGCATCCGTCCCGAGGTCATCTTCGCCGCGTTGGTCGGCGCGATCCTCTGGAACCTGCTGACCTGGCTGGTCGGACTGCCGTCCAGCTCCTCGCACGCCCTGATGGGCGGCCTGATCGGCGCCGCCGTCGCCTCGGCGGGCATCGGCGCCGTCCACGGCGACGTCCTCGTCACCAAGGTGCTCCTGCCGGCCGTCGCCGCCCCGATCGTCGCGGGCGTCGCGGCGATGCTCGCCTCCCGGCTGACGTACTCGCTCGGCCGCAAGGCCGACGGCAGGGCCGCGGAGAAGGGCTACCGCGCCGGGCAGATCGCCTCGGCCGGCCTGGTCTCGCTCGCCCACGGCACCAACGACGCCCAGAAGACGATGGGCATCATCACCCTCGCCCTGATCGCGGGCGGTTCCCTCGCCCCCGGCTCGAACCCGCCCGTGTGGGTCATCCTGTCCGCGGGCCTGGCCATCGCGCTCGGCACCTACCTGGGCGGCTGGCGCATCATCCGCACCATGGGCAAGGGCCTGACCGACCTCCAGCCGCAGCAGGGCTTCGCCGCCCAGACCAGCGCCGCCACGGTCATCCTGGCCTCCTCCCACCTCGGCTTCTCCCTCTCCACCACGCACTCGGTCTCCGGTGCGGTCATGGGCGCGGGCCTCGGCCGCAGGGGCGGCGTGGTGCGCTGGTCGACGGCCACCCGCATGTTCGTCGCGTGGGGCCTCACCCTGCCGGCCGCGGCCCTGGTCGCCGCGCTCGCCGAGTGGGTCTGCGGCTTCGGCGACTGGGGCACGGCGCTCGTCGCGGCCTTCCTCGTCGCCTCCAGCTTCGCGATCTGGCGAATCTCCCGGCGCGAGGTCGTCGACCACACCAACGTCAACGGCGGCGACGAGCCGGAGCCCGAGCCGGCCGGCGTGGTGACCACGGCGATCGCCGCCGTCGTCCCGCCGCCCGCGGGCGCCGCGCCCGACGTCCTCGCGGCGTCCTTCCCGGCCCAGGCCGGCACCGACTCCAAGGCCCCGTCGGCCGCCACCACCGTCTGAGCCCGCGTCCCGGGTACGAAGGAAGAGAACCACCATGTCTATCGACTGGGCAGCCCTCGGCTCCGTCTTCGGGGTCAGTCTCGTGGCCACCGTCGCTCTGGTGGCCCTGTTCACCCTCGGCATCGTCGGCCTCTCCCGCCAGGAGCGGGCCGCCGCCCGGGGCGGGTCCGCGGCGCTCGCGGTCACCGGCGCCTACGCGTGCTTCGCGGCCTGCGCGGCTGCGGTGGCGTACGGGATCTATCTGATCGTCGCCTGACCACAGGGCGCACACCGTGCGCGGGGCGCGGGGCGGACTCCACCGTCCCGCGCCCCGCGCTTTTCGCATGCCGGCGCACACCGCCCGCGTGTGGGCTCTCGCACACTCCCCCGGCGCAGGTCAACAGCAAGTTGACGGGTGTTCGCGGGCCGTGGTGGACTGCCGGAGCCATTACGGCGGCAGGAGAGGAAGCCGGTGCGAGTCCGGCGCGGTCCCGCCACTGTCACCGGGGCAGTACGCAGGTACGGCCCCGGGAGCCAGGAACTCTCACCGCCGATTTCGTCGAACCAGGGCGTGGACACCCTGAGTGAGGACATATCGCCATGCGCGGCTGCCGTTCCGGGCTCACCAGCGACACACTTCCGCTTCCCCTTCCCGCGGCCGGCTGAGCCGTGCGCGCCGAACGCGTCTTCGCGTACGGCGCCGCCGCCGGCCTCCTCGGCGACCTCCTCCTCGGCGATCCGCGCCGTGGACACCCGGTCGCCGTGTTCGGCCGTGCCGCCGGCGCCGTGGAACGGGTGCTGTGGCGTGACCACCGGGGCTGGGGCGCGCTGCACACCGCCGTGTGCGCCGGTGGCGCCGTCGCCCTGGGGGCCGCCGCCGAACGCGCCGTCCGCCGCTCCCCCGCCGCCTCCGTCGCGCTGACCGGCGCCGCCACCTGGGCCGTCGTGGGCGGGACCTCGCTGGCCCGGGAGGCCCGCGCCGTCGGCCGGGCGCTGGAGGCCGGGGACGTCGAGGCGGCCCGGGCCCGGTTGCCGCACCTGTGCGGACGGGACCCGCAGGCGCTGGACGCCGACGGGATCGCCCGGGCCGTCGTGGAGTCCGTCGCCGAGAACACCTCCGACGCGGTCGTGGGCGCCCTGGTGTGGGGCGCGCTCGGCGGAGTGCCGGGGCTGCTCGGCTTCCGGGCCGTGAACACCCTGGACGCCATGGTCGGCCACCGGTCCCCCCGCTACCGGCGGTACGGCTGGGCCTCGGCCCGGCTCGACGACCTCGCGGGCTGGCCGGGCGCCCGCCTGACCGCCGTACTGACCACCGCGGCCGGCGGCAGCCCCGCGGGGGCCGTACGGGCCTGGCGGGCCGACGCCGCACAGCACCCGAGCCCCAACGCCGGGCCCGTGGAGGCGTCCTTCGCGGGGGCCCTGGGCGTGCGGCTCGGCGGGACCCTGTCGTACGGCGGGCGGGTGGAGCACCGGCCCGTCCTCAACGGGGCGGCCGGTCGCGCCGTCCGGGCCGGATCCGGTGACATCGAGCGGGCGGTGAGGCTGTCCCGGCGCGTGGGCTGGCTGGCGCTGGGCGTGTGCGCGGGCGCGCGGCTGCTGGTGCGCGGGGCCGGCCGGAAGGGACGTACGTCATGAGCGGTGGCCTCCTCGTCGCCGGCACCACCTCCGACGCCGGCAAGAGCGTCGTCACCGCCGGGATCTGCCGCTGGCTGGTGCGGCAGGGCGTGAAGGTGGCGCCCTTCAAGGCGCAGAACATGTCCCTCAACTCCTTCGTGACCCGTGAGGGCGCCGAGATCGGGCGCGCGCAGGCCATGCAGGCCCAGGCGTGCCGCGTCGAGCCGACCGCGCTGATGAACCCGGTGCTGCTCAAGCCGGGCGGCGAGCGCAGCAGCCAGGTCGTGCTGCTCGGCAAGCCGGTCGGGGAGATGAGCGCCCGCGGCTACCACGGCGGGCGGCAGCGGCAGCTGCTCGGCACGGTGCTCGACTGCCTGGCCGAGCTGCGGGACACGTACGACGCGGTGATCTGCGAGGGAGCGGGCAGCCCGGCCGAGATCAACCTGCGCCGCACCGACATCGTGAACATGGGGATCGCCCGGGGCGCCGGTCTGCCGGTCCTGGTCGTCGGCGACATCGACCGCGGGGGCGTCTTCGCGTCCTTCTTCGGCACGGTGGCCCTGCTGTCGCCCGAGGACCAGGCGCTGGTCGCCGGGTTCCTCGTCAACAAGTTCCGCGGCGACGTGTCGCTGCTGGAGCCCGGCCTCGACATGCTGCACGGCCTCACCGGGCGGCGGACGTACGGCGTCCTGCCCTTCCGGCACGGGCTCGGCATCGACGAGGAGGACGGGCTGCGTGTCTCATTGCGCGGGACGGTGCGGGAGTCCACGGTCGCGCCGCCGGTCGGCGAGGACGTGCTGCGGGTCGCGGTCTGCGCGGTCCCGCTGATGTCCAACTTCACGGACGTGGACGCGCTCGCCGCCGAACCCGGTGTCGTGGTGCGCTTCGTGGACCGGCCGGAGGAGCTGGCCGACGCCGACCTCGTGATCGTGCCGGGGACGCGCGGTACCGTCCGGGCGCTTCAGTGGCTGCGGGAGCGGGGGCTGGCGGACGCGATCGCGCGCCGGGCCGCCGAGGACCGGCCGGTGCTCGGCATCTGCGGCGGGTTCCAGCTCCTCGGCGAGCACATCGAGGACGAGGTCGAGTCCCGCGCCGGGCACGTCGACGGGCTCGGGCTGCTGCCCGTGCGGGTGCGGTTCGCCCGCGAGAAGACCCTCACCCGGCCGGTGGGCGAGGCCCTCGGCGAGCGCGTCGAGGGGTACGAGATCCACCACGGGGTCGCCGAGGTGACGGGTGGGACCCCCTTCCTCGACGGCTGCCGGGCCGGCCGGACCTGGGGCACGCACTGGCACGGCTCGCTGGAGTCGGACGGCTTCCGGCGGGCCTTCCTGCGCGAGGTGGCCGCCGCCGCGGGCCGCCGCTTCGTGCCGGCCCCCGGCACCTCGTTCGCCGCGCTGCGCGAGGAGCAGCTCGACCGGCTCGGCGACCTGATCGAACAGCACGCGGACACGGACGCGCTGTGGCGGCTCATCGAGTCCGGCGCGCCGCAAGGACTGCCCTTCATTCCACCGGGAGCGCCCGCATGAGCACAGTGTTGTTGTTGTCGACCGCCGACACGGACCTGCTGGCGGCCCGCGCGTCGGACGCCGCCTACCGGATCGGCAACCCGACCGGGGTCGACGTCCGGGAGGACCTGCCGGCCCTCGTCGAGGGCGCCGACGTCGCCGTCGTACGCCTGCTGGGCGGCAAGCGCGCCTGGGAGGACGGGCTCGCCGCGCTGAAGGCCGCGGGCGTCCCGACCGTGCTGCTCGGCGGCGAGTCCGTGCCGGACGCGGAGCTGATGGCGGAGTCGTCGGTGCCGGCCGGGGTCGTGGCGGAGGCGCTGCGCTACCTGGTCGAGGGCGGCCCCGCCAACCTCACCCAGCTCGCCCGGTTCCTGTCGGACACGGTACTGCTGACCGGCGAGGGCTTCGACGAGCCGCGGAAGATGCCGGAGTACGGCGTCCACGGCTCCCGGGCCGTCCTGGAGGGCCGCCCGACGGTCGGCGTGCTCTTCTACCGCGCCCACCAGCTCAGCGGCAACACCGCCTTCGTGGACACGCTGTGCGACGCGATCGAGGCGCGCGGCGCCAACGCGCTGCCCGTGTACTGCGGTTCGCTGCGCGGCGCGGACGCGGGGCTGTACGAGCTGCTGGGCCGGGCCGACGCCCTGGTCGCCACCGTCCTCGCCGCGGGCGGCACGCACGCCTCGCAGGCGTCGGCGGGCGGCGACGAGGAGGCGTGGGACGTCGGCGCGCTGGCCGACCTGGGCGTGCCGGTGCTCCAGGGGCTCTGCCTCACCTCGTCGCGCGCCGCCTGGGAGGCGTCCGACGCGGCGCTCTCCCCGATGGACGCGGCGATGCAGGTGGCGATCCCGGAGTTCGACGGGCGCCTGGTCACCGTGCCGTTCTCCTTCAAGGAGCAGGGGCCCGACGACGTACCCGTCTACGCGGCCGACCCCGAACGGGCCGGGCGGGTCGCCGGGATCGCCGTACGGCACGCGGCCCTCGGGCACAAGCCGAACGCCGACAAGAGGCTCGCGCTGGTCTTCACCGCGTACCCGACCAAGCACTCCCGGGTGGGCAACGCGGTGGGGCTCGACACCCCGGCGTCCGCGGTCCGGGTCCTGGACGCGCTGCGGGACGCGGGGTACTCGCTCACCGACTACCCGTCCGGCGGCGACGAGCTGATCCACCGGCTGATCGAGGCCGGCGGCCACGACGTGGAGTGGCTGACGGAGGACCAGCTCGCCGCCGCCCCCGCGCGGGTGCCGCTGGCCGACTACCGGGCCTGGTTCGAGAAGCTGGACCCGGAGCTGCGGGAGGCGATGCGGGAGGCGTGGGGCGAGCCGCCGGGCTCGCTGTACGTCGACGGGGACGACATCGTGCTGGCCTCCCTCCAGTTCGGGAACGTCGTCGTCATGATCCAGCCGCCGCGCGGCTTCGGGGAGAACCCGATCGCGATCTACCACGACCCCGACATGCCGCCGTCCCACCACTACATGGCGGCCTACCGCTGGCTGGAGCACGGTTTCGGCGCCGACGCGGTCGTGCACATGGGCAAGCACGGCACGATGGAGTGGCTGCCGGGCAAGGGCCTCGGACTGAGCGCCGGCTGCGCGCCGGACGCGGTGCTGGGCGACCTGCCGCTGATCTACCCGTTCATCGTCAACGACCCCGGCGAGGGCACCCAGGCCAAGCGGCGCGGACACGCCACGGTGGTCGACCACCTCGTCCCGCCGATGGCGCGCGCCGACACCTACGGCGACCTGGCCAAGCTGGAGCAGCTGCTCGACGAGTACGCGCTCGTCTCCGACCTGGACCCCGCGAAGGCACCGGCGGTCCGCGCGCAGATCTGGACGCTGGTCAAGGCGGCCGAGCTCCACCACGACCTGCACGTGGACGACCAGCCGGACGACGACGCGTTCGACGAGTTCGTCATGCACATCGACGGCTACCTGTGCGAGATCAAGGACGTGCAGATCCGCGACGGCCTGCACGTCCTCGGCGCGGGTCCGGTCGGCGAGCCGCGCGTCAACCTGGTGCTGGCGGTGCTGCGCGCCTCGCAGGTGTGGGGCGGGCGGGCGAACGCGCTGCCGGGTCTGCGGGCCGCGCTGGCCGCGCACTTCGGGCTGGTGGAGAAGGAGCTGCTGGCCGAGCCGGGCGCTCCGGTGAAGGTGCCGGCGGAGCTGACCGGCCTGGTCGAGGGCCCCTCCCGGTCGGCCGCCGACGCGATCGACCTGCTGGAGCAGCTCTGCCGGCGGTTCGCGGAGGGCATGGAGTCCCGGGACTGGGACGTCGCGGACGTACCGGGTCTGGTGCGGGAGGTGCTGGGTGCCGAACTGCCCGACGCGGTCGCCGTGCTGGAGTTCGCCTGCCGGGAGGTCGTGCCGCGGCTCACCCGGACGACCGACGAGATCGGCCACGTCCTGCACGCGCTGGACGGCGGTTACGTCCCGGCCGGGCCGTCCGGCTCGCCGACCCGCGGCCTGGTCAACGTCCTGCCGACCGGCCGGAACTTCTACTCCGTCGACCCCAAGGCGATTCCCTCCCGGCTGAGCTGGGAGGTCGGGCAGTCCCTCGCGGACTCGCTGCTCCAGCGCTACCTCCAGGACACGGGCGAGTACCCGAAGTCCGTCGGCCTGACGGTGTGGGGCACGTCCGCGATGCGCACCCAGGGCGACGACATCGCCGAGATCCTCGCGCTGCTGGGCTGCCGTCCGGTCTGGGACGACGCCTCGCGCCGGGTCACCGGCTTCGAGGTGATCCCCCCGGCCGAGCTGGGCCGGCCGCGCATCGACGTCACGGTGCGCATCTCCGGCTTCTTCCGGGACGCGTTCCCGCACGTCGTCGGGCTGATCGACGACGCGGTGCGGACGGTGGCGGAGCTGGACGAGCCGGCCGGGGCCAACTACGTGCGGGCGCACGCCGACGAGGACACCGCCGAGCACGGCGACCGGCGCCGGGCCACGGCCCGCGTCTTCGGCTCCAAGCCCGGCGCGTACGGGGCCGGGCTGCTGCCGCTGATCGACGCCCGCAATTGGCGCTCCGACGCGGACCTCGCCGAGGTGTACGCGGTGTGGGGCGGCTACGCCTACGGCCGCGGGCTCGACGGGCGGGCGGCGCGCGGTGACATGGAGACGGCGTTCCGGCGCATCGCGGTGGCGGCGAAGAACGTCGACACCCGCGAGCACGACCTCGTGGACGCCGACGACTACTTCCAGTACCACGGCGGCATGGTCGCCATGGTGCGGCACCTGACGGGCGCCTCTCCCGAGGCGTACGTCGGCGACTCCGCCACGCCCGACCAGGTGAGGACCAGGACGCTCGGCGAGGAGACCCACCGGGTGTTCCGCGCCCGGGTCGTCAACCCGCGCTGGATGGCGGCGATGCGGCGGCACGGCTACAAGGGCGCCTTCGAGATGGCGGCCACCGTGGACTACCTCTTCGGCTACGACGCCACGGCCGGGGTCGTGGACGACTGGATGTACGAGAAGCTCAGCGCCGAGTACGTCTTCGACGCGGAGAACCGGGACTTCATGAGGAAGTCCAACCCCTGGGCACTGCGCGGCATCACCGAGCGGCTGCTGGAGGCCGCCGACCGGGGGCTGTGGGCGGAGCCGGACGCGGAGACGCTGGAGCGGCTGCGCGCCACCTATCTGGAGCTCGAAGGCGACTTGGAGGGCGACGACAAGTGAGTACCCCGTTCCCGTTCACGGCCGTCGTCGGACAGGACGACCTCCGCCTGGCCCTGCTCCTCAACGCCGTGAGCCCGGCCGTCGGCGGTGTGCTCGTGCGTGGTGAGAAGGGCACCGCCAAGTCCACGGCGGTGCGCGCCCTGTCCGCGCTGATGCCGGAGGTGGACGTCGTCTCCGGGTGCCGGTTCTCCTGCGACCCGGACTCCCCCGACCCCGCCTGCCCGGACGGACCGCACGCGCCGGGGGCCCGCGAGTCCCGGCCGGCGCGGATGGTCGAGCTGCCCGTCGGCGCCTCCGAGGACCGGCTGGTCGGTGCCCTGGACATCGAGCGGGCCCTGTCGGAGGGCGTGAAGGCCTTCGAGCCGGGCCTGCTGGCCGACGCGCACCGCGGGATCCTCTACGTCGACGAGGTCAACCTCCTCCACGACCACCTGGTCGACCTGCTGCTGGACGCCGCCGCGATGGGCGCCTCGTACGTGGAGCGCGAGGGGGTGTCCGTGCGGCACGCCTCGAAGTTCCTGCTCGTCGGCACGATGAACCCCGAGGAGGGCGAGCTGCGGCCGCAGTTGCTCGACCGGTTCGGGCTCACCGTCGAGGTCGCCGCCTCGCGCGAGCCCGACCTGCGGGTGGAGGTCGTGCGGCGCAGGCTGGCGTACGACGACGACCCGGCCGGTTTCGCCGCCCGGTGGGCCGGCGAGGAGGCCGCCGTGCGGCGGCGCATCGTGGCCGCCCGCGAGCTGCTGCCGTCGGTGCGGCTGGGCGACGGGGCGCTGCGGCAGATCGCGGCGACCTGTGCCGCCTTCGAGGTGGACGGCATGCGCGCCGACATCGTGATGGCGCGTACGGCGACCGCGCTGGCCGCGTGGGCCGGGCGGACCGACGTGCTGGCGGAGGACGTCCGGCAGGCCGCGCTGCTGGCCCTCCCCCACCGGCGGCGGCGCAACCCCTTCGACGCTCCGGGGCTGGACGAGGACAAGCTCGACGAGACCCTGGAGGAGTTCGGCGGGCAGGACCAGGGCGACGGCGACGACGATCCGGACGATCCGGGTCCCGGCGGCGGCCCCGGCGGACAGCCGGAGCCCGACGACGGGCCCGGGGGCGACGGCGACACCGCCGCGCGTCCCGAGGCCGGGGAGGGCGGGGAGGGCGGGGAGCCGCAACCCTCGTCCGGCGGCGTCGGCGAGCAGTCGCCCGTGCGGGCCGCCGAGCCGTTCCGCGCGCGCGTGCTGAGCGTGCCCGGGCTCGGAGAGGGTGCCGCCGGGCGGCGCTCGCGGGCGCGGACCGAGCACGGGCGGACCACCGGGGCCCGGCGTCCCCGGGGCGCGCTGACCAAGCTGCACCTGGCGGCCACCGTGCAGGCGGCCGCCCCGCACCAGCGGGCGCGGGGGCGCAGCGGGCCCGGGCTGGTGGTGCGCCGGGACGATCTGCGGCAGGCGGCCCGTGAGGGGCGCGAGGGCAATCTCGTGCTGTTCGTCGTGGACGCGTCCGGGTCGATGGCGGCGCGGCAGCGGATGGGCGCGGTGAAGGGTGCCGTGCTGTCGCTGCTGCTGGACGCCTACCAGCGGCGGGACAAGGTGGGGCTGGTGACCTTCCGGGGGTCGGCGGCCGATGTGGCGCTGCCGCCGACGTCGTCGGTGGACGCGGCCGCCGCCCGGCTGGAGTCGCTGCCGACCGGGGGCCGTACGCCGCTCGCGGCCGGGCTGCTGAAGGCGCACGAGGTGCTGCGGGTGGAGCGGCTGCGGGACCCGGCGCGACGGGCGCTGGTCGTGGTGGTGACGGACGGGCGGGCGACCGGTGGCCCCGAGCCCGTGGCGCTGGCCTCGCGGGCCGCGCGGCTGTTCGCGGCGGAGGGCGTCGCCTCCGTGGTCGTGGACTGCGAGTCGGGGCCGGTGCGGCTCGGGCTCGCCGGGCGGCTCGCGGGTGACCTGGGCGGTACGGCGGTGACGCTCGACGAGCTGCGGGCGGACTCCATCGCCGGTTTGGTGAAGGACGTGCAGAGGAGGGCCGCGTAATGCCGAAGGGGCAGCCGAGTGTGGTGCCGGACGACGGACTGACGACGCGTCAGCGGCGCAACCGTCCGCTGGTCGTCGTGCACACGGGCGTGGGGAAGGGCAAGTCGACCGCCGCCTTCGGGCTGGCGCTGCGGGCCTGGAACCAGGGGTGGCCGATCGGGGTGTTCCAGTTCGTCAAGTCGGCGAAGTGGAAGGTCGGCGAGGAGAACGCGCTGCGGGTGCTCGGCGCCAGCGGTGAGGGCGGGTCCGTCGACTGGCACAAGATGGGCGAGGGCTGGTCCTGGGTCCAGCGGGACATCCAGGGCGACAACTCGACCAACGAGGAGAAGGCCCGGGAGGGCTGGGAGCAGGTCAAGCGCGACCTCGCCGCCGAGACGTACCGGCTGTACGTGCTGGACGAGTTCGCCTACCCGATGCACTGGGGGTGGGTCGACACCGACGAGGTCGTGTCCGTGCTGCGCGACCGGCCCGGGACCCAGCACGTGGTGATCACCGGGCGGAACGCGCCGGAGCCGCTGGTGGAGTTCGCCGACCTCGTCACCGACATGTCCAAGGTCAAGCACCCGATGGACACGGGACAGAAGGGGCAGAGGGGCATCGAGTGGTGACCTCCGCCGTTCCCCGGCTGGTCGTCGCCGCGCCCTCCTCGGGCAGCGGCAAGACCACCGTCGCCACCGGCCTGATGGCCGCGCTCGCCGCGCGGGGGCTCGCCGTGTCCCCGCACAAGGTGGGGCCGGACTACATCGATCCCGGGTACCACGCGCTCGCCACCGGGCGGGTGGGGCGGAACCTCGACGCGTACCTGTGCGGGCCGGAGCTGGTCGGGCCGCTGTTCGCGCACGGTGCGCGGGGCTGTGACATCGCCGTGGTCGAGGGCGTCATGGGGCTGTACGACGGGGCGGCGGGCGAGGGGGAGCTGGCGTCCACCGCGCAGGTGGCGAAGCTGCTGCGGGCGCCGGTGGTGCTGGTCGTGGACGCGTCGTCGCAGTCGCGGTCGGTGGCGGCGCTGGTGCACGGGTTCGTGTCCTTCGATCCGGAGGTGCGGATCGGGGGCGTGATCCTCAACAAGGTCGGCTCGGACCGGCACGAGGCGTTGCTGCGGGAGGCGCTGGACTCCGTCGGGGTGCCGGTGCTGGGGGTGCTGCGGCGGGCGCCGCAGGTGGATGTGCCGTCCCGGCATCTGGGGCTGGTGCCGGTCGCCGAGCGGGGTGCCTCGGCCGTCGAGGCCGTCGCCGCGATGGCCGCGCAGGTCGCCGGCGGCTGTGATCTGGAGGCGCTGGTCGGACTGGCGCGTGGTGCGGGTGCGTTGGCGGGTGCGGCCTGGGACGCGGCTGAGGCCCTGGCCTCCTCGCCCCCGCCGCCCCTTCCCGTCCCGTCCCCCGGGGCCACCGCCCCCGGACCCCCGCTTCGGCCCGGACGGTCTCGTCCTCGAACGCCGGACGGGCTGAAGCGCGTCGCCGTCGCCGGTGGGGCCGCGTTCACGTTCTCCTATGCCGAGCACTCCGAGCTGCTCGCCGCCGCCGGGGCCGAGGTCGTCACGTTCGATCCGCTGCGGGACGAGGAGCTGCCCGAGGGGACCGGCGGACTGGTGATCGGGGGCGGGTTCCCGGAGGTGTACGCCTCCGAGCTGTCCGCCAACGAGGCGTTGCGCGAGAGCGTCGCCGAGCTGGTGCTGAGCGGGGCTCCCGTCGCCGCCGAGTGCGCGGGGCTGCTGTACCTGTGCCGGGAGCTGGACGGGCTGCCCATGTGCGGGGTGCTGGACGCCTCCGGGCGGATGTCGGAGCGACTGACGCTGGGGTACCGGGACGCCGTGGCCGTGAGCGACGGCGTGCTGGCCGCCGCGGGGACGCGGATGCGGGGGCACGAGTTCCACCGGACGGTCGTGGAGCCGGGGGCCGGGGCGGCGCCGGCGTGGGGGATGCGGGCGCCGGAGCGGCGCGTCGAGGGATTTGTGGAGCACGGTGTGCACGCGAGCTATCTGCACACGCACTGGGCGTCCGAGCCCGGTGTCGCCCGTCGGTTCGTGGAGAGGTGCCGGACGTCATGAGCAGCAGGCTGATCGGGGTGGGTGTCGGGCCCGGGGACCCGGAGCTGGTGACCGTCAAGGGCGTGAACGCGCTGCGCGCCGCCGAGGTCGTCGTCGTTCCCGTGATGGCCGCACCCGACGGAGGGGACGGCGGTGAACCGGGCCGCGCCGAGGCGACCGTGCTGCACTACGTGGGCGCCGGGAAGGTCGTCCGGGTCGTGTTCGCGCTGAACGAGCGCGCCGACCGGGGCCGCCGGGAGGCGGCGTGGGACGCGGCCGGTGAGCGGGTGGCCGGGCTGCTGCGGGAGCACGGGTCCGTCGCCTTCGCGACCATCGGCGACCCCAACGTGTACTCGACGTTCACGTATCTCGCGCAGACCGTCGGCGAGCTCGTGCCGGGCACCGTCGTGGAGACCGTGCCGGGCATCACCGCGATGCAGGACCTCGCCGCCCGGTCGGGTGCCGTGCTGACGGAGGGCACCGAGCCGCTGACGCTGGTGCCGGTGACCGCCGGGGCCGCGGTGCTCAAGGACGCGCTGAACGGGCCGGGGACGGTCGTCGCCTACAAGTTCGGCCGGCAGGCGGCCGAGGTCGCCGAGGCGCTGCGGGAGACCGGGCGGCTCGACGACGCCGTGTGGGGCTCGGCGCTGGGCCTGCCGGAGGAGTCCGTACGGCCGGCCGCGGAACTGGACGGGGCGCCGCTGCCCTATCTGTCCACGCTCATCGCCCCGGCACGGCGCGGGGGCGGGCGGGGCGGCAAGCTGTGAGCCGTCCCGGGTCCGGGCCGTCACTCGGCGAGGCCCACCACCAGCCAGATGAACGCGGCGCCCGCGACGGTGCACAGCAGGGTCGACCGGGCGGGGTGCTCGTGGTGGGCCTCGGGCAGGATCTCGGCGGCGGCGAGATAGAGCAGTACGCCGCCGAAGAGACCCAGATAGGCGCCCAGCACGCCCTGCGGGATCGTGAAGAAGAGCGTGGAGGCCGCGCCGGCGACCGGGGCCACGGCGTCGGCGACGAGCATGGCGACGGCCCGGCGGCGGGCGTTGCCGTACAGACTGGTGAGCGTGTAGGTGTTGAAGCCGTCCGCGAAGTCGTGGGCGATCACGGCCAGGGCGACCGCCGCGCCCATCCCGCCGCCGACCTGGAACGCGGCACCGATCGCCACGCCGTCCATCGCGCTGTGCCCCACCATCGCGGCGGCGGCCGTCAGGCCCACCTCGGGCGTGCGGTGGCCGTGCTCCTCGGCGCCGTGCGCGGCGCGGCGGGCTGCCAGCAGGCGCTCCACCAGGTGGGCGAGCAGGAATCCGGCGACGAACAGCAGCAGTGCCGCCGGCACGCCGAACACCTCCCGGCCCGCCGCCCGGAGCGCCTCCGGCAGCAGGTCGAGTCCGACCACGCCCAGCATCAGGCCGCCGGCCAGGCCCAGGACCAGGTGGCGCCGGTCGGTCACGCGCTGTGCCGTCCAGCCCCCGGCCAGCGTCATCAGGAACGCGCCGAGCGCGACGAGGACCGCCATGGGCCCTTGGTATCCGATCACCCCGCGCTCACGCGCGTCCGACAGCAGCAACCGCAGTAAATATGCGCAGGAGAGGACCGATTCCCATGGACCCCATGGCTCCCACCGCAGGTACCGGTACCGGCAAGGTGACCTTCGTCGGTGCCGGTCCCGGCGCCGCCGATCTGCTGACGTTCCGCGCCGCCCGCGCCATCGCCGAGGCCGACGTCGTGATCTGGGCGGCGAGCCTGGTCCAGGCGGAGGTCCTCCAGCACGCGCGCGAGGACGCCGAGGTCCTGGACTCGGCGACGATGTCGCTGGAGGACGTCGTCGCCGTGTACCGGCGGGCCCTCGAGCAAGGGCTGCGCGTGGCCCGCATCCACTCCGGCGACCCGGCCCTGTGGGGCGGTACGCAGGAGCAGCTCGACCGGTGCGCGGAGATCGGCATCGCGACCGAGGTCGTGCCGGGCGTCTCCGCCTTCTCGGCGGTCGCGGCGCTCGCGCGGCGGGAGCTGACCATCCCGGAGGTCGCGCAGTCCGTCGTCCTCACCCGGCTCGGCGGCGGCAAGACGCCGATGCCGCCCGGGGAGGAGGTCCGGGAGTTCGCGAAGCACGGCACGACCATGGCGGTGTTCCTGTCGGCGGCGCGCAGCGGACAGCTGGTGCGGGAGCTGCTGGAGGGCGGCTACCCGACCGAGACGCCGGTCGTCGTCGCCTACCAGGCGACCTGGCCGGAGGAGCTGGTCGTGAAGTGCACGATCGGCACGCTGGAGGAGACCGTCAAGGAGCACAGGCTCTGGAAGCACACCCTGTTCCTGGTCGGTCCGGCACTCGACGCGCACGGCACCCGGTCGCACCTGTACCACCCGGGGCACTTCCACGGCTACCGCAGGGCCGACCCCGAGGCCCGCAGGGAGCTGCGCGCGCGGGGTGCGAGCACGTGATCACGGTGGTCGGGGCGGGGACCGGTGCCCCGCTGCCCGAGGACGTGGCCGACGGGGCGGCACTGGTCGTCGGCGGGCGGCGCCACCTGGACGCCGTACGGCTGCCCGAAAGGGCCGGGCGGATCGTCCTCGGGGCGCTGGCACCGGCCCTGGACACGGTCGCGGAGTACGTGGCGAAGGAGCGGCCGGTCCTCGTGCTGGCCTCCGGCGACCCGGGGTTCTTCGGGATCGTGCGGGCGCTGGCCGAGCGGTTCGGGCCGGAGCTGCTCGACGTGCGGCCCGGAGTGTCGTCCGTCGCCGCCGCGTTCGCGCGGGCCGGGCTGCCGTGGGACGACGCCGTGGTGGCCAGCGCGCACGGGCGGGACCTGCGGACGGCGGTGAACCTGTGCCGCGCCCACCCGAAGGTGGCCGTGCTGACGGGGCCGGGCGCGGGACCGGCGGAGCTGGGGGCCGCGCTCGTGGGCGACGCCCGGGTGCTGGTCGTCGCCTCCGCGCTGGGGTCCGCCGGGGAGTGGGTGGAGCGGGTGACGCCCGCCGAGGCCGCCGCCCGGGACTGGGGTGCGGCGGTGAGCGTGGTGCTGTGCCTGGACGAGGCGCGGGCACTGGGCCCGGTGCGCTCGGTGGCCGGGCCGCGGCCGGGGCCCGCCGGGTGGGCGCTGGACGAGGCCGCGTTCGCCCACCGCGACTCGATGATCACCAAGTTCGAGGTGCGGGCGCTGGCCCTGGCGCGTCTCGGTCCGCGCCCCGGCGACCTGGTGTGGGACGTCGGCGCGGGCTCGGGGTCCGTGGCCGTGGAGTGCGCGCGGCTCGGCGCCGCCGTCACCGCCGTGGAGAGGACGCCGGACGGTGTCGAGCGCGTGCGCGCCAACGCCGCGGCGCACGGTGTCGACGTCCGGGTGGTGTGCGGCGCCGCGCCCGGGGTGCTGTCTGGCCTCGACGACCCGGACGCCGTGTTCGTCGGCGGCGGCGGACGCGACCTGCCGGCGATCGTCTCGGCCTGCGCGGGGCGCGCCCGGCGGTCCGTGGTCGTCGCGATGGCCGCGCTGGACCGGGTACCGGCGGCCCGCGAGGCGCTGCTCGGTGCAGGGCTGGAGTGCGACGGGGTGCTGCTCCAGTCGTCCCGGCTCGCGCCGCTGCCGGGCGACGTGACGCGGCTGGCGGCGACCAATCCCGTTTTCCTGCTGTGGGGCGTCAGGCCCGGCAGCCGTACCGAAGAAGGAGGGGCCCAGTGATCGGCCTCATTTCCGCCACCGCGGCGGGGGCTGCGGCACGGGACCGGCTGGCCGCGGCGTGGCCGGACCGCACGCGCGTGTACGGGGGTCCCGTCGCGGACGCCGTACGGACCGCGTTCGCCGAGTGCGAGCAGCTCGTGTGCTTCCTGGCCACGGGGGCCGTGGTCCGGCTCGTGGCCCCGCTGCTGGACGACAAACGGACCGACCCGGGCGTGGTGTGCGTCGACGAGGGCGGGCGGTTCGCCGTGTCGCTGGTCGGCGGGCACGGCGGCGGCGCCAACGAACTCGCCCGCGCGGTGGGCGGGGTGCTGGGCGCCGAGCCGGTGGTGACGACGGCGACGGACGCCGTGGGCCTGCCGGGCCTGGACACGCTGGGCCTGCCGGTCGAGGGCGACGTCGCCGGGGTCTCGCGGGCCCTGCTGGACGGCGAGCCGGTGGCGCTGCGGGCCGAGGTGGCCTGGCCGCTGCCGCCGCTGCCGCTCGCCGGGGAGGGCGCGTACACGGTCCGGGTGACGGACCGTCTGGTGGAGCCGGCCGGGCGTGAGGCCGTGCTGCGTCCGCCGACCCTGGTCGTCGGCGTCGGCGCGTCCAAGGGGGCGCCGGTGGACGAGGTGCTCGGGCTGGTGGAGTCGGCCCTGCGGGACGCCGGGCTGTCGCCGGCGTCGGTCGCGGAGCTGGCCACCGTGGACGCCAAGGCCGGGGAGCCCGGCATCGTCGAGGCGGCCGGGCGGCTGGGCGTGCCGCTGGTGACGTACCCCGCCGGGGAGCTCGCGGGCGTCGAGGTGCCCAACCCCTCCGACGCGCCGCTCGCCGCCGTCGGCACGCCGTCGGTCGCGGAGGCGGCGGCGCTCGCCGGCGGGGGCGAACTCCTCGTGCCCAAGCGGAAGTCGGCGGCCGTTCCCGCCATGGCGACCTGTGCCGTCGTACGGCGGCCGGGGCGCGGGCGGCTCGCGGTGGTCGGGCTCGGGCCGGGCGCCCGGGACCTGCTGACGCCTCGTGCGCTGGCGGAGCTGCGGCGGGCCTCCGTGCTGGTCGGGCTGGACCAGTACGTCGACCAGATCCGCGACCTGCTGCGGCCCGGCACCCGGGTGCTGGAGTCGGGGCTCGGGGCGGAGGAGGAGCGGGCGCGGACGGCCGTGGCCGAGGCCCGGCGCGGGCAGGCGGTGGCGCTCATCGGCAGCGGCGACGCGGGCGTGTACGCCATGGCGTCGCCGGCGCTGGCCGAGGCGTCCGACGACATCGACGTGGTCGGGGTGCCGGGCGTGACGGCGGCGCTGGCCGCCGGGGCGATCCTGGGCGCGCCGCTGGGCCACGACCACGTGTCGATCAGCCTGTCCGACCTGCACACGCCGTGGGAGGTCATCGAGCGGCGGGTGCGGGCGGCGGCCGAGGCGGACCTCGTCGTGACCTTCTACAACCCGCGCAGCCGGGGCCGCGACTGGCAGCTGCCGAAGGCGCTGGCGATCCTCGCGGAGCACCGGACGCCCCGGACGCCGGTGGGGGTCGTGCGCAACGCGTCGCGGGCCGACGAGTCGAGCCGGCTCACCACGCTGGCGGACCTCGACCCGGCGACGGTCGACATGATGACGGTCGTGACGGTGGGCAACACCGCGACCCGGGAGATCGCCGGGCGCATGGTGACCCCGCGCGGCTACCGCTGGCAGGAGGAGCCAAAGTGAAGCGCGTCGTCCATCCCATCGAGGAGGAGTCCTACCGGCGGCTGCGCGCCCGCCTGGACACCGCGCGCTTCCCGCCGCTGACCCGGGCGGTGGTGGAGCGGGTCGTCCACTCCGCCGCCGACCTTGAGTACGCGACCGACCTCGTCATGGACGAGGGCGAGCTGGAGAAGGCGCACGCGGCGCTGCACGCCGGGGCGCCCGTCGTCGTGGACGTCGAGATGGTCGGCGCGGGCATCACCCGGCGGGAGACCGTCTGCCGGCTGCGGGACGCCGTCGCCGGCCCGGGGGTGACCCGCTCCGCGCACGGCATGCGGCTGGCGTACGAACGGGTCGGGCCCGGCGCCCTCTGGGTGATCGGCAACGCGCCGACCGCGCTGGAGGAGCTGCTCACCCTCGACGCCTCCCCCGCGCTCGTCGTCGGGCTGCCCGTCGGCTTCGTCGGGGCGGTCGAGTCCAAGGCCGCGCTGCGCGAGAGCGGGCTGCCCGCCGTGAGCAACGTGTCCGAGAAGGGCGGGTCGGCGGTCGCCGCCGCCGCGCTCAACGCCCTGCTGTACCACCCCGCCTCGCCCGAGGCGCCGAATGATTCCGAGGAGACCCTGTGACCACCCCGCCCGCCCTGCTCATCGCCGGCCACGGCACCCGGGACGAGGCCGGAGCCGAGGCGTTCCGCGACTTCGTGCGTGAACTGGGCCGCCGCCACCCCGAACTGCCCGTCGCGGGCGGCTTCATCGAGCTGTCCCCGCCGCCGCTGGGCGAGGCGGTCGCCGAGCTGGTCGAGCGCGGCGTGCGCCGGTTCGCCGCGGTGCCGCTGATGCTGGTGTCCGCCGGGCACGCCAAGGGCGACATCCCGGCGGCACTGTCCCGCGAGAAGGAGCGCCACCCCGGCATCTCGTACACGTACGGGCGTCCGCTGGGCCCGCACCCGTCGCTGCTGCGGGTGCTGGAGCGGCGGCTGGCCGAGGCGATCGACCCCTCCTGGGACCCGTCCGAGGTGACCGTGCTGCTGGTGGGGCGGGGTTCGACGGACCCGGACGCCAACGCCGAGGTGTTCAAGGCGGCGCGGCTGCTGTGGGAGGGCCGCGGCTACGCGGGCGTCGAGACCGCGTTCGTGTCGCTGGCCCGGCCGGACGTGCCCGGCGGCCTGGACCGGTGCGCGCGGCTGGGCGCCGGACGGGTCGTGGTCCTGCCGTACTTCCTGTTCACCGGCATCCTCCCGGACCGGGTCCGGCACCAGACCGAGGAGTGGGCCGCCGCCCACCCGGAGACCGAGGTGCGGTCGGCCGACGTCATCGGACCCGAGCCGGAGCTGCTCGACCTGGTGTGGGAGCGGTACGAGGAGGCGGTGCGGGGCGACCTGCGGATGAACTGCGACAGTTGCGTGTACCGGATCGCGCTGCCCGGGTTCGAGGACAAGGTGGGGCTGCCCCAGCAGCCGCACTTCCACCCCGACGACGACGGCGGTCACCACCACGGGCACCATCACGGGCATGGACACGCACACTCCCATGCACACTGACCCCGGCGGTCCCGACCTGCGGCACCACGGGGACGCGGAGGTCCGCGACGACGGTTCGGCGCTGGTGGACCTCGCGGTGAACGTCCGCGCGGACACGCCCCCGGCGTGGCTGCGGGAGCACGTGGCCGGCTCGCTCGGCTCCCTCGCGGCCTACCCGGACGGGCGGGCCGCGCGGGCGGCGGTGGCGGCACGGCACGGGCTGCCGGTGGAGCGGGTGCTGCTGACGGCGGGCGCGGCGGAGGCGTTCGTGCTGCTGGCGCGGGCGCTGAAGGTGCGCCGGCCGGTGGTGGTGCACCCCCAGTTCACGGAGCCGGAGGCGGCGTTGCGGGACGCGGGGCACACGGTCGGCCGGGTGCTGCTGCGGGAGGCGGACGGCTTCCGGCTGGACCCGGCGGCCGTCCCGGAGGACGCCGACCTGGTGGTGGTCGGCAACCCGACGAACCCGACGTCGGTGCTGCACCCGGCGGACACGGTCGCGGAACTCGCCCGTCCCGGGCGGACGCTGGTCGTGGACGAGGCGTTCATGGACGCGGTGCCGGGTGAGCGGGAGGCGCTGGCCGGACGGACGGACGTGCCCGGGCTGGTCGTCCTGCGCAGCCTCACCAAGACGTGGGGTCTGGCCGGCCTGCGCATCGGGTACGTGCTGGCGGACCCCGAGACGGTCGCGGACCTGGAGCGCGCCCAGCCGCTGTGGCCCGTGTCCACGCCCGCGCTGGCGGCGGCGGAGGCGTGCGTGGCGCCGCGCGCGCTGGCGGAGGCGGCTCACGCCGCCCACCGCGTCGCGGCCGACCGGGCTCATCTCGTCGCCGGACTGGGGCGGTTCGCCCCGGCCGGGGTCCGGGTCGCCGGGCCCGCCGAGGGGCCGTTCGTCCTCGTCGGGCTGCCGGACGCCGCGACCGTGCGGCACCGGCTGCGCGACCTCGGGTACGCGGTCCGGCGCGGTGACACGTTCCCGGGGCTCGGCGGGGAGTGGCTGCGCCTCGCGGTGCGGGACCGGACCACGACGGACGGCTTCCTGTCGGCGCTGGGCCGCGCCCTGGCTCCCTGACGCCCCGGGCCGCCTGAGGCGGGGGGCCGGTCCGGCCGCGCCCGCCCCGGAGCGAGCCGCGGCGGGTCGGAACGAGCCGCGTGCGGCGCCGCCTTGCGCAGGGCCCGGCGTCGGGGGCGGCCGGTGAGTCGCCCCTGGCGGCCGGCCCTCCCCCCGGGCGCCCGCCAGGCTTCCCCCCGTCCCGTCACCGCCGTCGGCGCCCCCGTCGCCCGGCCGGTCCGCGCGCCGCCCCGCTGCCGTCCGCCCCGGGTTCAGCCGCGCCTGCGCCGGGCCACGGCCAGCGCTCCGCCGCCCGCCACGACGAGCACGGCGGCGCCGGCCGCGAGGTACGGGGTGGCCGAGCCGCCGCCCGTCTCGGCCAGGTCTGCCTCGGCGGGGGCACCCTGGGGCTTCACGTCCGCGGCCGGCCCGGCGGGCGGCTGCTCGGCCTCGGCCGCCGGGGCCGCCGGGGCCTCGCAGGTGGCGCTCGCCAGGGTCAGGGTGCCGTCGACCTCGGCCACGCCCAGGTCGAGCGGGTTGACGTGCACCGCGAGTTCGAGCGCGGTGGCGGCGGCCGTGCGCGAGGTGGTCTCCGTCCTCGACAGGTCGAGCCGCACCTCGCCGACGCCGGGCACCTTCACGGCCGTCGTACCGCCGGTGGTCAGGGTGACCTTCCTGCCGAGGACCGTGACCGCGCCCAGCAGGTTCGAGGAGGCGACGGGCTTCTTCCCCGCCTCACAGGTGGCCGTGGAGGTGACCTGCTCGATCTCGACGACCGACAGCAGCGGCAGTCCGGGGACGTGGACCCTGGCCCGGGCCAGGCCGGTGTGTCCCTCCGCCTTGTCCGCGGTCGTCGTGGCCCTGGCGTCGGCCACGTCGGCGCGCAGGACGCTGAAGGGTTTGCCGCCGTCGACGCCGTCGAGCCGGGCGGTCAGCGCGGTCTTCCGGGCGCTCTCGGGTGCCTGCACTTCGTTGAGGGTGACCGTGAGCGGGACGTTCACGGTCCTGTTGAGCAGGGACACGTCCAGGTCGGTGCGCAGGACGGAGGCGCTCGCGCGGCCGTGGTCGCCGGTCGCGTGGGCGGTGCCCGCGCCGGCCAGGACCGCGGGACCGGCGGCCAGGGCCGTGGCCGCCGTGACGGTGACGAGGCGGCGGGCGGGCATGCGGAAGGCGTTGCCGTTCAAGGTGGTGGGACCCCCAGGGAGACATGCGTGCGGGACACGCATGAGCGACGTGCTCGGGACCCGCAAAGGATGTCCCCGCCCGGCCCCAACGGTCAGCGATCCCAGGGCACTTCACCCCTTCGTGGGGTTTCCGCGCGCCTTTTCGATTCCGCCGGTACGCGTGTTCCCCGGTGTCACCCGGGCCGGCTAGCCGACGACCCGCCCGTTCAGCACCACCCGGCGCGGAGCGCCGAGCACGCGCACGTCCGCGCGCGGGTCCTGCTCGTACACCACCAGGTCGGCCGGCGCGCCCTCGTCGAGGCCGGGACGGCCGAGCCAGCTCCGGGCGGCCCAGGTCGTCGCGGCGAGGGCCTCGACGGGCGGGATGCCGGCGGTGACCAGCTCGGCGACCTCCGCCCCCGCCAGGCCGTGGGCCAGGGAGCCGCCCGCGTCGGTGCCGACGAAGACCGGGATGCCGGCGTCGTAGGCGTTGCGGACGGTGTCGTACCGGCGGGCGTGGAGCCGGCGCATGTGGTCCGACCAGCGCGGGAACCTGCCCTGGCCGCCGTCGGCCAGCGCCGGGAAGGTGGCGATGTTGACCAGGGTGGGCACGATGGCGACGCCCCGCTCGGCGAAGAGGGGGATCGTGTCGTCGGTCAGGCCGGTCGCGTGCTCCACGCAGTCGATGCCGGCCTCGACCAGGTCGCGCAGCGAGTCCTCGGCGAAGCAGTGCGCGGTGACGCGGGCGCCCAGGCGGTGGGCCTCGGCGATCGCCGCCTCGACGGCACCGCGCGGCCAGCAGGCGGACAGGTCGCCGAGGTCGCGGTCGATCCAGTCGCCGACCAGCTTCACCCAGCCGTCGCCGCGCCGGGCCTCCTGGGCGACGAAGGCGACCAGGTCCTCCGGCTCCACCTCCCAGGCGTAGTTGCGGATGTAGCGGCGGGTGCGGGCGATGTGCCGGCCGGCGCGGATGATCTTCGGGAGGTCCTCGCGGTCGTCGATCCAGCGGGTGTCGGAGGGCGAGCCCGCGTCGCGGATCAGGAGGGTGCCCGCGTCCCGGTCGGTCAGCGCCTGCTTCTCGGCGACGTCCCCGGGCACGGCGCCGTGCCGGTCGAGGCCGACGTGGCAGTGCGCGTCGACCAGACCGGGCAGCGCCCAGCCCTCGACGGTGCGGACGTCGCCGGCCCCGGCGGGACGGTCGTACGAGATCCGGCCGTCGACGACCCACAGTTCGTCGCGGACCTCCTCCGGCCCGACGAGAACCCGGCCCTTCACGTGCAGCACCGCGCGATCGCTCATGCCCCGCACCTTAGACGGGGCCGCCGGGGCCGTTCGAGTGCCCCGTCACCGGCCGCCGTCCCGCGCGGGCTCGCCGCTCGGTCGCGTATCCGGCCGCGACGGCGCTGGCGGCGGCGGTGAGGGCGAGGGCGGCGGCGCCGGGATTGACGTAGCCGGGGACGTCGGCGGACGCGTAGCCGTCGCCGTCGGCGGTCTCGCAGCGGAAGCCGAGGGGCAGGTAGGAGACGGAGTAGTCGACGACCCGCCCGGACAGCTCCGGGGGCGCGCCGGTACGGCACGGTCGCAGCGGCGCGGAGCCCGTACCGCCGTCCTCCGCCTCCATGGCCGCGAAACCGACGCACACCAGGCCCCAGAGGTACAGCAGGGCGGCGGCCCCGCCGGCGGCCGCGGCGACGACGCGCAGGGGCGCGCCCGGCCGGGGCGGCGCGGGGACGCCCGGGGTGCCCGTCCGCGGGGCGGGCCGGCGGGGGTAGGTGCCGGCGCCCCGCCCGAGGACGACGGCCGTCACCACGGCGACGAGGACGAGCAGGAGGAGGATCACGGGGCCGAGTCCATCACCCCGGCGATCACCGCCGCTGTGGCGGAAGCCACGATTCCGGGCGTGGGGGTGTCGCAACGGACGGGCTCCCCCGCGAGTGGCGGCGGGGCCCGCGGTTACTCTCGACTCCGTACGCGTCGTACACCTGACCTGAGTGAAGAGAGCACCGCCGTGACCCACCCCTTCCTGGACCTCGCCCCGCTGAGCGCCGCCCGTTTCGCCGCGATCGAGGACCGGGTGGCGCACCTGCTCGGCACGCGGCAGGACGTCGTGATCACGCAGGGCGAGGCGCTGCTGCCGCTGGAGGGCGCGATCCGCGGCTGTGCCGGGCCGGACACCGTCGCGCTGAACATCGTCACCGGGCCGTACGGGCAGACGTTCGGCAACTGGCTGCGGGACTGCGGCGCGACCGTGCACGACCTCGCCGTGCCGTTCCACACCGCCGTCACAGCCGGCCAGGTCCGGCAGGCCTTCGCCGAGCACCCGGAGATCGACTTCGTGTCCCTGGTGCACGCGGAGGCGGCGACCGGCAACACCAACCCGGTCGCGGAGATCGGCGAGGTGGTCAGGGCCCGGGGCGCGCTGTTCTACCTGGACGCGGTGGCCTCGGTGGGTGCCGAACCGGTGCTGCCGGACGCGTGGGGCGTGGACCTGTGCGTCATCGGCGCGCAGAAGGCGATGGGCGGTCCGGCCGGGGTGTCGGCGGTGTCGGTGAGCGAGCGGGCGTGGGCGCGGATGGCGGCCAACCCCGGAGCGCCGCGCCGGTCCTACCTCTCCCTGCTGGACTGGAAGGAACGCTGGATCGACGGCGGCCGCACGGCGCTGCTGCACGCGCCGGCGCAGCTGGAGATGCTGGCGCTGGAGGCGTGCGTCGAGCGCATCGAGGCGGACGGCCTGCCGACGGTGATGGCGCGGCACGCCTCGGCGGCGGCGGCCACCCGGGCCGGGGCGCTCGCGCTCGGCGGCGGCCTGGAGCCCTACGTGCACGAGGCCCGCGAGGCGGCGCCGGTGGCGACGACCCTCCGGGTGCCCTCGGACCTGGACGCCTCGGAGCTGGTGGCCCGGGCGCTGGAGTCCGACCCGGCGCTGCCGCTGGCCGCGGGCGGCGGCGCCCTGGCCGCGGAGATGATCCGGGTCAACCACTACGGGCCGGACGCGACACGCGAGGCCGTGCGGGGCTGTCTGGCGGCACTGGGTGCCGCGCTGGCCGGGAAGGGCCTGGCGACCGATCCGGAGGCGGCCCTTCGCGCCGTCGAGGCCGCCTGGGACCGGCCGTCCGCCGCCGGTTTTACGGGAGCGTGAATTCGCGTAATTACCGAAGCTCACGGAAAGTGAATTCGGTAATTACAAACGATGAGCTTCCGGTATTCTCCTGCCCGGTTTTCGCGGCCCTAAACCCCCTGATTTCCTGACCGCCGAACATCGGCACCCGGACACGCGCCGACGGGTTACATGATTGTGACCCGTTGCACATGCTGCCCGTTTTGCGGCTTATACACCGGTCATTTACTACCAAATTGCCGTCGGTTCGCGCGGAAGCACGCGCCCGCGCGATAACACACGAGGCGTCCACACGTAACCCCATCCGGCGATGCATTTTTTAAAGCCACTGGGTAAATTCAATTTGCATGACCGCCGTGCAAGCAGACCTGCGAATCGATCGCCCGGAAGTGGCCGACGGGGCCGCCCTGTGGCGGATAGCGAAGGATTCCAAGGTCCTCGACGTGAACTCGTCCTACAGCTATCTGCTCTGGTGCCGCGACTTCGCGGCCACCTCTGCCGTTGCCCGCGACGGGCACGGAGTGCCGGTCGGCTTCGTCACCGGCTACCTGCGGCCGGACCGGCCCGACACGCTGCTCGTGTGGCAGGTCGCCGTGGACGAGGCTTACCGTGGACGAAAGCTCGCGGCTTCACTGCTCGACGAGCTGGCCGCCCGGACTTCCGCGGAGTGCGGGACGGTGACGATGGAGACCACCATCTCCCCCGACAACACCGCCTCCCAGCGGCTGTTCACCTCGTTCGCCGAACGGCACGGAGCCCGGCTTGAGCGCGAGGTGCTGTTCGAGACGGACCTCTTCCCCGACGGACCGCACGAGCCCGAGGTGCTGTACCGCATCGGTCCCCTCCCCGCCGCGGCCCGCGGCTGACCGCCCCGCTCCAGGGCGACCCGGCACCCCGGCCCCTCACACTTCCCGGCAGCGACCGCACCGGTCCCCGGATCCGTACGACCTTCCTCTCCCACCCTCACCCCACGAGGAGCGATTCGTCGTGACCATCACCCAGCCCGACCTCAGCGTTTTCGAAACGGTCGAATCCGAGGTGCGCAGCTACTGCCGCGGCTGGCCCACCGTCTTCGACCGTGCGCACGGCAGCCGCATGTACGACGAGGACGGCCACGAGTACCTCGACTTCTTCGCCGGCGCCGGCTCGCTCAACTACGGGCACAACAACCCCGTGCTGAAACGTGCGCTGATCGACTACCTGGAGCGGGACGGCGTCACGCACGGGCTCGACATGTCGACCACCGCCAAGCGCCGCTTCCTGGAGACGTTCCAGGACATCGTGCTGCGGCCGCGCGACCTGCCGTACAAGGTCATGTTCCCGGGCCCGACGGGCACCAACGCCGTGGAGTCCGCGCTGAAGCTGGCGCGGAAGGTGAAGGGGCGCGAGTCGATCGTGTCGTTCACCAACGCCTTCCACGGCATGTCGCTGGGCTCGCTCGCGGTGACCGGCAACGCCTTCAAGCGGGCCGGCGCCGGCATCCCGCTGGTGCACGGCACGCCCATGCCGTTCGACAACTACTTCGACGGCACCGTCGAGGACTTCCTCTGGTTCGAGCGGCTCCTCGAGGACCAGGGCTCCGGCCTCAACAAGCCGGCCGCCGTGATCGTCGAGACCGTCCAGGGCGAGGGCGGCATCAACGTCGCCCGTCCCGAGTGGCTGCGCGCCCTGTCCGAGCTGTGCGCACGCCAGGACATGCTGCTCATCGTCGACGACATCCAGATGGGCTGCGGCCGTACCGGCGCCTTCTTCTCCTTCGAGGAGGCGGGCATCACCCCGGACATCGTCACCGTCTCCAAGTCGATCAGCGGCTACGGCCTGCCCATGTCGCTGTGCCTGTTCAAGCCGGAGCTGGACGTCTGGGAGCCGGGCGAGCACAACGGCACCTTCCGCGGCAACAACCCGGCCTTCGTGACGGCGACCGCCACGCTGGAGGCGTACTGGGCCGACGGGTCGGCGATGGAGAAGCAGACCCGCACCCGTGGTGAGCAGGTCGAGCAGCACATGATCGCCATCACCGAGGAGAACCTGGCCGACGTCAAGGAGTACCGGGGCCGCGGCCTGGTCTGGGGCCTGGAGTTCCACGACAAGAGCCGCGCGGGCCGTGTGGCCCGGCGCGCCTTCGAGCTGGGGCTGCTCATCGAGACGTCCGGCCCCGAGAGCGAGGTCGTCAAGCTCCTGCCGGCGCTGACCATCACGCCCGACGAGCTGGACGAAGGCATGAAGACCCTCGCCCGCGCCGTGCGCGAGACCGCCTGACACCCCCACCGCTTCCGGCGCCCCTGGCCCGCGTGGCCATGGGCGCCGGAGACCCTGCACACCCTCACCTAGGAGGCATCGCAACACCGTGATCGTCCGTTCGTTCAAGGAGCTCGAAGGCACCGACCGGCACGTGAAGTCGGCGTCCGGCACCTGGGAGAGCAAGCGCATCGTCCTCGCCAAGGAGAAGGTCGGCTTCTCCGTGCACGAGACGATCCTGTACGCGGGTACGGAGACGTCCATGTGGTACGCGAACCACATCGAGGCCGTCGTCTGCACCAAGGGCGACGCCGAGCTCACCGACCGCGAGACCGGGAAGACCTACCACATCACCCCGGGCACGATGTACCTCCTGAACGGCCACGAGCGGCACACGCTCAAGGTCAAGGAGGACTTCCACTGCATCTGTGTCTTCAACCCGCCCGTGACCGGACGGGAGGACCACGACGAGAACGGCGTCTACCCGCTGCTCACCGAGGAGGTGTGAGTCATCGTGACCATCACGACAACGAACATCACCGATCTGTACCCCACCCGTGGTGCCACCGAGGTGGCCACTCCCCGGCAGGACCCGGTGGTCTGGGGCAGCCCCGACACCCCCGGGCCCGTTTCGGCCGCCGATCTCGAGGCGCTGGACCGTGACGGCTTCCTCGCCGTCGACCAGCTCATCGGACCGGACGAGGTCGCCGTCTACCAGCGCGAGCTGGAGCGGCTGACCACCGACCCGGCGATCCGGGCGGACGAGCGCTCGATCGTCGAGCCGCAGTCCAAGGAGATCCGGTCGGTCTTCGAGGTGCACAGGATCAGCGAGGTGTTCGCGAAGCTGGTGCGCGACGAGCGGGTCGTCGGCCGGGCCCGGCAGATCCTCGGCTCGGACGTCTACGTCCACCAGTCGCGGATCAACGTCAAGCCCGGCTTCGGTGCCAGCGGCTTCTACTGGCACTCGGACTTCGAGACCTGGCACGCCGAGGACGGCCTGCCGAACATGCGCACCGTCTCGGTCTCGATCGCGCTCACCGAGAACTACGACACCAACGGCGGTCTCATGATCATGCCGGGGTCGCACAAGACGTTCCTCGGGTGCGCGGGGGCCACGCCGAAGGACAACTACAAGAAGTCCCTGCAGATGCAGGACGCGGGGACGCCGTCCGACGAGGCGCTGACGAAGATGGCGTCGGAGTACGGCATCAGGCTGTTCACCGGCAAGGCCGGCTCGGCGACCTGGTTCGACTGCAACGCCATGCACGGCTCCGGCGACAACATCACGCCGTTCCCGCGCAGCAACGTGTTCATCGTGTTCAACAGCGTGGAGAACACGGCGGTCGAGCCGTTCGCGGCACCGATCCGGCGCCCGGAGTTCATCGGGGCGCGGGACTTCACGCCGGTGAGGTGACCGGCGTACCCGGATTCGGGCAGGGGCCTTCTCGTGTGGGACGGGAGGCCCCTGCCCGCTGCCGTCCGGGCCCGGCCGGCTCAGCCCGCCAGCACGTCCAGCAGCCGGTCGACGTCGGCCGCCGTGTTGTACAGGTGGAACGCGGCCCGCAGATGGCCCGCGCGGTCGGAGACCTGCACGCCCGCGCGGCTCAGGTCGCCCTGCCGGTGGCCGAGTCCGGGCACGGACACGACCGCCGACCCGGGCGCGGGGACCGCCTCGTGGCCCAGGGAGGCCAGGCCCTGGCGGAACCGGTCGGCGAGGGCCGTGTCGTGGGCGTGCACGGCGTCCACGCCGAGTTCCTCGAGGAGCGCCAGGGAGTGCCGGGCGCCCGTGTAGGAGAAGAGGGCGGGGCTCTCGTCGAAGCGCCGTGCGGAGTGGGCGAGTTCCTCGACGGGGCCGTAGCAGCTGTCCCAGGGACGCTCGCCCGACGCCCATCCGGCGAACAGCGGCGTCAGTCCGCCCAGGTCCTCCGGGACGACGAGGAAGGCGACGCCGCGCGGGCAGAGCGTCCACTTGTAGGCGACGGCGGTCACGTAGTCGAAGTCGTCCGCGGCCAGCGGCAGCCATCCGTTCGACTGGGAGCTGTCGACCAGGGTCCGCGCCCCGTGCGCCCGGGCGGCGTCCCGGAGCGCCGCGAGGTCGGCGATCCGCCCGTCGGCCGACTGCACGGCGCTGACCGCGACGAGCGCGGTGCCGGGGCCGACCGACTCGGCGATCCGCTCCAGCGGCACACTGCGCACCTTCAGGTCGCCCCGCATGTGGAGCGGGTTCACCAGGGAGCTGAAGTCCGCCTCGGCGGTGAGGACTTCGGCGCCCGCGGGCAGTGAGGCGGCGACGAGTCCGCTGAAGGTGGCGACCGACGCCCCGGCCGCCACCCGGGAGGCGGGGACCCCGAGGAGGCGGGCGAAGGCGGACCGGCTCGCCTCGACGTCGGCGAACATGTCGAGGGGCTGCCCGGCCGCCGCGGACTCGGCCGCGTCACGCAGGGCGACGAGGGTCCGGGCGGGCAGCAGGCCGGTGCTGGCGGTGTTCAGGTACGTGGTCTTCGGATCGAACTCGGCACGGACGAGGGTCTCGAAGCTCTCCATGGCACCACTGTGCGGCCCCGGGACCTCCCCGTCCATCGCGTATTTCTTCGCGGTATCTCCAAGGACCGCTTATGCGAGCCCCGCGACCTGGGCGTTTCAGTTCTGCGGCACCGCACAGCCGTCCGGGCCGCACGCCTGGGCGGCCGCGTCCCCGCCGTCGACGGGCTTCAGCGGGGCGCGCTCGCCCCACGCCTGCGTCAGCGCCTGGGCGAAGACCTCGACGGGCTGGGCGCCGGAGACGCCGTAGGCCCGGTCGAGCACGAAGAACGGCACCCCGGTGGCCCCGAACCGCGCGGCCTCGCGCTCGTCCGCCCGCACCTCCTCGGCGTAGGCGGTCGGGTCGGCCAGCACCTCGCGGACGGCGTCCGCCTCCAGGCCGGCGCCGACGGCCAGGTCCACGAGCCGTTCGTCGTCGTCGAAGACGGAACGCTCCTCGGCGAAGTTGCCCCGGTAGAACGCGTCCAGCAGCGCCTCCTGCCGGCCCTCCGCCTTGGCCAGGTGCAGCAGCCGGTGCATGTCGAAGGTGCTGCCGTGGTCGCGGCCGCGGGTGCGGTAGTCCAGGCCCTCGGCGGCGGCCTGCGCGCCGAGGTTGTCCTCACCGGCCCGGGCCTGCTCCTCGCTCATGCCGTACTTCGCGGTGAGCATCGTCAGCACGGGCTGGACGTCGTCCTTGGCCCGCCCCGGGTCCAGCTCGAAGGACCGGTGCACCACCTCGACGCCGTCCCGGTGCTCGAAGGCCGCCAGCGCCTTCTCGAAGCGGGCCTTGCCCACGTAGCACCAGGGGCAGGCGATGTCGCTCCAGATCTCGACGCGCATGTGTCGGCTCTTCTCCAGGTCGTCGGGTGCGGAGGCACCCCCTCCGCCGGATAGCCGAACGTCCGGGCGCCGCGTCTCATTCCCCGGGCACGTCGAAGCGCAGGTACCGGTGGTGGTCGCCCTCGGCGGGCGGGTTGTCCGGGTCGGGGTACCAGCCGCGGCGGGCGTAGAAGGCCTGGGCGCGCCGGTTGCCGACGTGCACGTCGAGGACCGCCGTCCGCACGCCGTCGGCCTGCCACTGCTCGACGCAGGCCGCGTGCAGGGCGGTGCCGATGCCGGTGCGCCAGTGGCCGGGGTCGACGTGGAACTGGTACAGCTTCACCGTGCCGGCCGGGGCGTCCTCCGGGGCGCGGAACGAGGCGATGGCGACGACGCTCCCCCGCTCCACTGCGCACAGCACCTGCCCGTCGGTCCGCTCGACGGCGGTGCGCCAGGCCGCGGTCCAGTCGTAGCCGTCGTCGGGGAGTCCTTCGGGGTAGTACGTCGCCCGGGCGCGGGCGTGCAGGGCGGTCACCGTCCCCACCTCGGCGGGCAGGACGGTGCGGATCACCCGGCTCTCGGTCACGCGTTCGTCGATCATGCAACGCAGGACGCGGGAGCCGGGCTTCCGGTTGCCTCAGCCGCCGTCGCGCAGGTCCGCCGGCGCGCCCGGCCGGAACTCCAGGTGGTCGTACCGCACGACGCAGCCCTCGCCCGTCGGCGACTGGGCCAGGAAGCCGGCCAGCGCCGCGCCCGTCTCCTTCTCGTCGCCGAGTGTGAACAGGCGGACGAAGGTCCAGCGTTCGCCGTCGCGGGAGGCGTGGAAGGCGAAGGCCCGTCCGGTGCGGCTGACCCGCAGCCACGCCGAGTTCCCCTCCACGGTGAAGGAGTTGCAGTCGTCGGAGTGCCCCCGGGTGACCACCGTGCAGACGGTGGGCACGTCCGGGGAGTACTCCAGGCACAGCTTGGCCCAGGCCCGCTCGCCGACGTGGACGTACAGCACCCCGGCGTCGAAGGCCGCGCCGAACCCGACGGTGACCCGGGCGATCAGCTGGAAGTCCCCCTCGGGCGCCCCCAGCAGCCGCGGCGCGTCGGACGCGGGCTCCAGCGCCTCCCCGGCCGGCGGCACGAACCGGTCCTGCCGGGGCCCGGCGACGCCGGTGAGCACCCCGCCCTCGTAGGACCACTCCCCGTCGGGTCCGTAGGGACGGAGGGGGAAGGGCAGTTCGGGAAGTTCGAGATCCACTGTGTCATCCTCTCAGGCGCCGGTGAACGCCCCTCGGGGCGCGGGACTTTGTCGGCGTGCGGCTGCGCCGCGCGGGCGCGACCGGCCACAGCGGCGCGCCGCCCGGCTCCCGAGCCGCACCCGCGACGGCGCTAGCGCTCCAGAGCCCCGTTGAACCGACGGGGAAGCCCCAGCGGGTTGCCGTCCCGCAGCTCGGCCGGCAGCAGGGCCTCGGGCACCCCCTGGTAGGCGACCGGCCGCAGCCAGCGCTCGATGGCCGTGCCTCCCACCGAGGTGGACGTCGACGTCGTGGCCGGGTACGGCCCCCCGTGGTGCTGGGCCGCGGCGACCGCGACCCCCGTCGGCCAGCCGTTGACCAGCACCCGCCCCGCGAGCGGCGTCACCTCCGCGAGGAGCGACGCCCCGCGCCCCTCCCCCGCGGCCTCCTCGGCGGAGAGCTGCACGGTCGCCGTGAGGTTCCCCGGCAGCCGGGACAGCACGCCCCGGACCTCGGCCTCGTCGGTGTAGCGGGCGACCACGGTGACCGGGCCGAAGCACTCCTCGAGGAGCAGGTCGTGCTCGCCCCCGTCGGCCAGCCGCCCGGCCGGCACGGTCAGGAAGCCGGGGCTGACGGTGTGCTCGCCGCCCGATCCGGGTGTCACCGGGGACTCCACGTCGGGCAGCGCCGCGCGCTCGGCGACCCCGGCGACGAAGTTGTCCCGCATGCGGTGGTCGAGCAGCACGCCGGCGTCGGTGTCGCTGACGGCGTCCGTGAGGGTCTTGACCAGGCCGTCACCGGCGGCGCCGGACGGCACCAGGACCAGGCCCGGCTTCACGCAGAACTGGCCGACGCCCAGGGTCATCGAGCCGGCCAGCCCGGTGCCGATGGCCTCGGCCCGCTCGGCCGCCGCGGCCTCGGTGACGACCACCGGGTTCAGGGAGCCCAGTTCGCCGTGGAAGGGGATCGGCACGGGACGGGCCGCCGCCGCGTCGAACAGGGCCCGGCCACCGCGCACGGAGCCGGTGAAGCCGGCCGCGGCGACCAGCGGGTGCCTGATCAGCTCGATGCCGGCGTCGAAGCCGTGCACCAGGCCGAGGACGCCCTCCGGGATGCCGTGCCTGGCGGCGGCCCGGCGCAGCACGCTCGCGACCAGCTCGGACAGGGCCGGGTGGTCGGGGTGGGCCTTGACGACGACCGGGCAGCCGGCCGCCAGCGCGCTCGCGGTGTCGCCGCCGGGCACGGAGAAGGCGAAGGGGAAGTTGGAGGCCGAGTAGACGGCGACGACGCCGAGCGGCACCTTGTAGCGGCGCAGGTCGGGGATCGGCGGGGTGGCCGTGTCGTCGGGGTGGTTGATGACGACGCCGAGGAACTCGCCCTCGTCGACGATGTCGGCGAAGGCCCGCAGCTGGTAGCAGGTGCGGGCGAGTTCACCGGCGAGCCGGACCGGGCCGAGCGCGGTCTCGGCGTCGGCCACCTCGACGAGGGAGCCCTCGGCCGCCTTCAGCTCGTCGGCGGCCGTGCGCAGGAAGGCCGCGCGGACGGTGCGGTCGGCGAGGGCCTCGCGCGCCGCGTGGGCGGCCCGGACGGTGGCGTCGACCTCCTGGTCCGTGGCCTCCACCGCGACCTGTTCACGCTGCTTCCCGGTACGGGGGTCGACACTCCAGACTGGTGCTGCTGCCACCGCGGGTCCCTCCACGTGCTCTGCGTTCTCTGCATCGGGGTCGTTCGCGTTCGATATACTGAACGCTGTCTCCGATGATGAATACGGTGGACATTATTTCCCGTCGAACGAAGGGGTCAAGGGCGATGTCGGCTGGCGAGACGGGGGGCGGAGCGCAGGTCAAGTCCGCCGTGCGGACGGTTGAACTGCTCGAGTACTTCGCCGGACGCCCCGGCATGCACTCCCTCGCGTCGGTCCAGGAGGCCGTCGGCTACCCCAAGTCGAGCCTGTACATGCTGCTGCGCACGCTGGTCGAGCTGGGCTGGGTGGAGACGGACGCGACCGGCACGCGGTACGGCATCGGCGTCCGGGCGCTGCTGGTCGGCACGTCGTACATCGACGGCGACGAGGTGGTCGCGGCGGCGCGGCCCACGCTGGACCGGCTCTCCGACGACACCACCGAGACCATCCACCTCGCCCGGCTGGACGGCACGAACGTCGTCTACCTGGCCACCCGCCAGTCCCAGCACTACCTGCGGCCCTTCACCCGCGTAGGCCGGCGGCTGCCCGCGCACTCGACCTCGCTGGGCAAGGCGCTGCTGAGCACGTACAGCGACGAGCAGGTCCGCAAGATGCTCCCGGAGACCCTGCCGGCGCTGACCGAACACACCCTCACCGACCGGGAGAAGCTCATCGAGGAGCTGCACCAGGTGCGGGAGCAGGGCTTCGCGGTGGACCGCGAGGAGAACACGCTGGGGCTGCGCTGCTTCGGCGTGGCGATCCCCTACCGCACCCCCGCACGGGACGCGATCAGCTGCTCGGTGCCGGTGGCGCGGCTGACGCCGGCACACGAGCAGATGGTGAAGGACGCGCTGTTCGACGCGCGCGACCGGCTGACCCTGGCGACGCGTAGGCTCTGACGCATGCACATCGCACTGCGCGAGGTCCACGACAGCGATCTGCCCGTCTTCTTCCGGCAGATGAACGATCCGGAGGCCCTGCGCATGGCGGCCTTCACCCCGCCCGATCCCGCGGACTGGGACGCGTTCACCACCCACTGGAACACGATCCGGACCTCGCGCGACGTCGTGCGGACCATCCTCGGCGACGGTGACGTCGTCGGCAACGCCGCGGTGTACGGGGAGCCGGGCGAGCGCGAGGTGACGTACTGGGTGGACCGGGCGTACTGGGGCCGGGGCGTGGCCACGGCCGCGCTGCGGGCCCTGCTCTCCGAGGTCGTGGACCGCCCCCTGTACGCGCGGGCGGCGGCGGACAACGCGGGGTCGCGCCGCGTGCTGGAGAAGTGCGGCTTCGAGACGAGTGCCCGGGCCCGGGGCTTCGCTCCGGCGCGCGGCGAGGTGATCGACGAGGTCGTCCTCCACCTCGCGGACTGATCCGTCTCCGCCGCGCGGCGGAGGCGGATCGTCGGTGCGCGGGACGTGCCCGGGGGTGCCCGGGCGGGAGCGTGGAGCCATGACGCAGACGCTCGCACCCGCCCCGGCCGCTGCCGCCGGCCCCTCCCCGGCACGCCGTCTCCTGGGGGCGGCCGCCGTCGTCGCCTGCCTGCCGTACCTCGGGCTCAAGGCCGCCTGGATCGCAGGGAGCCGGGTGGGCATCCCCGACGGCAGCGCCCTGCTGGAACACCGGGTGACCATGGCCGTGGCCAACGGGTTCTCCGTACTGCTGGACAGCGGTGTGATCGTGCTGGCGCTGGTGCTGACCCGCCCCTGGGGCCGGCGGGTGCCCGCGTGGCTGCTGACGCTCCCGGCGTGGGTCGCCACCGGGCTGCTCGCGCCGATCATGACCGGGTTCCCGTTGCAGCTCCTCGCGCGGGCCTTCGCGGGCGGTGTCGCCACCGGGGCCGACGCGCGGCGGGAGCCCTTCCTGCACGAGTGGGTGTTCGGGGTGGTGTACGGGGGGTTCATCGTGCAGGGCCTCGCCCTCGGCGCGCTGTTCGTCCTGTACGCCCGGGACCGCTGGGGGCACGTGTGGCGGGGGCGGACGGGGAACCTGCCGGTCCGTGCCGTCGGGCGGGGCCGGCGAGCCGTCGCCGTCGTGGCCGCGGTCCTCGCGCTGTTTCCCGCCGCCGTCCGGCTGCTGTGGGCCTGCGGCGGCACGGCCGGGCTCGGCGCGGGCCGGGCGGCGGACCGCACCAGTGACTTCCACGTGCTGGAGGCCCTGTACGTCGTCTTCCTCGTCGCGGCCGTCACCGGCACCCTGCTGCTCGCCTTCCGCCGCGGGCCCGACCTGCCTGTCATGGTGCCGCTCGCCCTCACGTGGGTCTGTTCGGCCGCCGTGGCCTGCTGGGGCGGCTGGATGCTGCTCGGCACGCTCGCCGTGGCGGGCGATCCCGCCGACCGCCCGACAGGCCTGATGGTCCTCACCTACGCTGCCCAGATGATCGTCGGCCTCCTCCTCGCCTCCGTCGGCGCGCGCTTCCTGGCCCGCGGGCCGGCCCCGGCCCGCGTGCTGCCGTGACCGCGGTCGTCCGGTCCCTGGTGGGCCGGCGGGCGCGCCTGCGGTGGGTCCACCTGATCCTCGGCGGCGCGCTCGCCATGCCGTACGTGCTGGTCGGGTCGCTCGTCGTCGGCCCGGTCGCCGGCGACGACGACGTCTTCGGCTCCCTGCCCCTGCAACTCGGCTCCTTCGCACTCGGGTTGCCGCTCGCCGCCGTCACCTCGCTGTTCCCGCCGACCCGGCCGCTGGAGTCGGGGGTGGTGCGCTGGCTGTGCGGCGTGGAGGGCGACCGGCTCGCCTACGGGCCCGCCCGGACGAAGGGCGAGAAGGGGCGCACCGCCGCGTGGTTCGCGCTGCATCTGGGGGCCGGGGGGATCGTCGCGGGCATGTCGCTGGCGGTGCCGCCGTTCGCCGTCGCGCTGATCCTGCTGCCCTTCGTGCCGGCGCTGCGCGACCGGATGGAGCTGCCCCGTCTCCTCGACCACGCCTGGGCGTTCGCGCTCACGCCGGCCGCGGGTGCCGCGCTGCTCGTCGCGCTCGCCGGGTGCGCGGCCGGCTGCGGCGCGCTGCTGGCCCGCTGGGCGCCCGCGTTGCTCGGCCCCTCCCCCGAGGACCGGATCGCGGCGGCCGAGGCACGGGCCGCCGACCTCGCCGTGCGCAACCGGCTCGCGCGCGAGCTGCACGACTCGGTCGGCCACGCGCTCAGCGCGGTGGGGCTCCAGGCGAGTGCGGCCCGGAGGGTGCTGGACACCGACCCCGGGTTCGTCCGCGAGGCGCTCGCCGCGATCGAGGACACCACCCGGCGCACCGTCGGCGAACTCGACGCCGTCCTCGGGCTGTTGCGGGACGGCGACGCCCCGGGGACCGCTCCGGCGCCCACGCTCGCCGCCGACCTCGACGGCCTGCTGCGCCGCACCCGCGCGGGCGGGGCACGGGTGGCGGCCACCGTCGCCGCCGACCCCGCCGCGCTGCCGCCGCCGGTGTCCCGCGAGGCGTACCGCATCGTGCAGGAGGGGCTGAGCAACGCCCTGCGGCACGCGGGTGAGCGGGTCACCGTGACACTGCGGATCGACGTGGTGGACGGCCACCTGCGCATCACCGTCGAGAATCCTCCCGGTGAGGCCCGCGCCCCGCGCCCCAGCGGCGGTCACGGCCTGCGCGGCATCGCAGACCGGGCCCGTCTGCTGGGCGGCGCCGCCGAGGCGGGCGCCGCCGACGGGGTGTGGCGGCTCCACGTACGCCTGCCGTTGAAGGGACCCGCATGACCGCCACGCCGATCAGGATCGTCCTCGCCGACGACGAACGCATGGTCCGCACCGCCCTGCGCGCCATCCTCTCCGCCGAGGCGGACCTGGAGGTCGCCGGCGAGGCGGCCACCGGGGCCGAGGCCGTCTCCGTCGTGCGCGAGACCCGCCCGGACGTCGTCCTCATGGACGTCCGCATGCCCGGGGTCGACGGCATCCGCGCCACCGAGCGGATCCTCGCCACGCTCGCCGAACCGCCGCGTGTCGTCGTCGTCACCACGTTCGAGAACGACTCCTACGTCTACGACGCCCTGCGCGCCGGGGCGGCCGGCTTCCTGCTCAAGCGCGCCGACGCCGACACGCTCGTCCAGGCCGTGCGGCTGGTGGCGCGCAGCGACACGCTGCTGTTCCCGTCGGCGGTCCGGGCGCTGGCGGCCGAGCACGCGCGCGCCAGGCCCGCCCCGCCGGCCTGGGTGGCGCGGCTCACGGAGCGCGAGGGCGAGGTGCTGCGGCTGATGGCGACCGGCCTGACCAACGCCGAGATCGCCGAGCGGCTGCGGGTGGGACCGGCCACGGTGAAGACGCATGTGGCGTCGGTGCTCGCCAAGACCGGTACGCGCGACCGCACCCAGGCGGTCATCCGGGCCTACGAGGCCGGCTTCGCGAAGCCCGTGTCATGAACGGACGATGAGAAAGATGAGAAAACGGGGCGCATGGGAACGATCCGTTCCGGCCCGTTCGTCCTGTGGGCGGGATGAACAAGACGATCAGGCGCGCCTCGGTCTTCACGCTGCTCCTGGTGTTCGCTCTGCTGGTGCGGGCGACCTGGGTGCAGTTCTACGACGGCCGGGCGCTCGCGGACGACAAGGACAACCGGCGCAACGCGATCGAGACGTACGCGGAGCCGCTCGGGAACATCATCGTGGCCGGACGGCCGGTCACCGGCTCGGCGCCGACGAAGGGCGGCGACCTCACGTACAAACGCTCGTACACGGACGGCAGGCTGTACGCGGCGGTGACGGGCTACGCCTCGCAGGCGTACGCGCCGACCCAGCTCGAGGGCATCTACCAGGACCTGCTCAACGGCACCGACCCGCGGCTGAGGACCCTGATGGACACGGTCACCGGCCGGCGGGCCGATCCGGGCAACGTGCTCACGACGATCGACCCGGACGTGCAGAAGGCCGGGCTGGAGGCGCTGGGCGACAAGAAGGGCGCCGCCGTCGCGATCGACCCGGGGACGGGCCGGATCCTCGGGATCGTGTCCACCCCCTCGTACGACCCGTCGTCGCTGACCGACGCCAACACCGCCGGTGAGGCGTGGCAGCGGCTCACGAGCGACCCGGACAAGCCACTGACCAACCGCGCGCTGCGCCAGCCGCTGCCTCCGGGCTCGACGTTCAAGCTCGTGGTGGCGGCGGCCGCGCTGGAGGACGGGCTGTACGGGTCGGTGGACGAGCGGACCGACAGCCCGGACCCCTACCGGCTGCCGGACACCACGACCGACCTGTCCAACGAGAACCCGGACGCCCCCTGCGAGAACGCCACGATCCGCACCGCGCTGCAGTACTCGTGCAACAACGTCTTCGCGAAGATGGCCGTGGACCTCGGCCAGGACAAGCTGCGCGCGACGGCCGAGAGGTTCGGGTTCAACGACGAGACGCAGGACGTGCCGGTGCGGGCCTACACGAGCGTGTACCCGAAGGACATGAACCGGCCGTCGACCGCACTGACGGGTATCGGCCAGTTCGACGTGACGGCGACCCCCCTCCAGATGGCCATGGTGTCCGCGGCCATCGCCAACGGCGGCAAGCTGGTCTCGCCGCACATGGTGTCCCAGATCACCGGCGGCGACGGCGACGTGCTGGAGGACTACGACGACTCGGCGGAGACGAAGCAGATCGTCAGCTCCGCCACCGCCGAACAGCTGCAGTCGGCCATGCGGACGGTGGTCGACGAGGGCACGGGGTCGAACGCGCAGATCCCCGGCGCGACCGTGGGCGGCAAGACGGGCACGGCCCAGCACGGCGAGAACAACAGCAAGACGCCGTACGCCTGGTTCACGTCCTACGCCAAGTCCGACTCCTCCGACCGGGAGGTGGCCGTGGCCGTCCTCGTCGAGCAGTCCGACGCGGCCCGCTCCGAGGTCAGCGGCAACGGCCTGGCGGCACCGGTGGCCAAGGCGATGATGGAGGCGGCGCTCAAGGGCTAGCACGCGGGTCCTCCCGCGAGAGGGCCGGAACTCCCCTCCTCCTCCGGTTCGGTGCGCCATACGGTGTTCGGCGCACCGTACGGTCGGCGCGGCCGGCGCTGCTACAGTTCCGGATTCCGGCCCGGCGCACGGCTGTTCGACGCCGGGAAAGCCGCTGCGAGGAGGGTCCGCCCGTGGGCACAGTCGTCGACGACGCCGCCTCCGTGGAGTTCCACGCCTTCTTCGAGCGCCACTACGCCGAGCTGTCCCGGCTCGCCCATCTGCTGACGGGCGAGCCGGACGCCGCCGACGACCTGGCGGCGGACGCCCTGCTCGCGCTGTGGCACCGCTGGGACCGGGTGCGGGCTGCCGACCACCCGGTGGCGTACGCGCGCGGCGTCGTCGCCAACCTCGCCCGCAGCCGGATCCGCAGCGCGGTGCGCGAGCGCCGGCGCGTCGCCCTGTTCTGGTCGCAGCGCGAGGAGAGGACGGAGAACCCGGACGTCGCGGGCGTGGTGGACGTGCAGGAGGCGTTGCGCGCCCTGCCGTTCCGCAAGCGGGCGTGCGTGGTGCTGCGGCACGCGTTCGACCTCTCCGAGAAGGACACCGCGCTCGCCCTGGGCATCTCGGTGGGTACGGTGAAGAGCCAGACGTCGAAGGCAATGGCCGAACTGCAGCGGGTGCTCGGCACGCGGGGAGCACCGCAGCAGGTGCACGCGGCGATCGCACGCACCGGCGAGGCCGCGGGAAGGAAGCGATGACCGGGCGGCGGGACGTGGACGAGGAGCTGCGTGCCCGGCTGCACGAGGCGGCCGGGGCGCACGAGCCCGACCGTGCGCGCATCCTGGCCCGCGTCGAGCGCGGGATGGCGGGGCAGGACCACCGTGGCCGCCGGGCGCCCCGGCCGCCGGCGCTGGGCTGGGCCCGGGTGGCCGGCGCGACGGCCGCGGTGGCGGGCGTCCTGGCGGTCGGCGGGTACGCGGTCGCGTCCGCGGTGAAGGACGACGCTCCGGCGCAGCGCTCGGTCGCCACGTCGCCGACGGCCTCGCCCTCCCCGTCGCAGGCCGGCCCCACGAGCCGCGCGCCCGGGCCGCCGCCCGCCGTGCCGGAACCGAGCAACTCGCCCGCGACGCGGGCGCCGGACCGGCCGGCGCCGGCCGGCACCCCGGCGGGCACCGCGACCGCCACCACCCGTCCGCCGGCCGCCTCGGTCGAGGACGGCGCGCTGTGGTCGGACGGCTCGGTCGACCCGCACAGCAACGACTACTGGGCGCAGAGCAACATCACCCTGCGGACGAGTGCTCCGCTGACCGCGCTCACCGTCGAGTTGAAGGTGGCGCAGACCGGCGGGGTGGCCTCCACCGGCGCCTGGCGATCGCTGCCCGAGGACGACTTCACGTTCACGGTCGGCGAGCGGGACGGCTTCCTGGTCCACCGGTGGACGCTCAAGCAGGGCCGTACGGTCCCGGCGGGCGAGTGGGTCTTCGCGGGCCAGTACAACCACGAGCGCGGCGGCCGCGACGCGAACGGCGACCGCTACGCCGCGACGGCCACCGCCGGGTCCGAACACCTGTCGGTCCGGGGCGACTTCGCGCCCCACGACGACGGTTCGTGAGAAGGATTCCGCGACCCGGCAACCCTTTCCCCGCGTGCGGCGACCAGGAGGCACAAGGTCCCCCTCCCCACGCAAGGACATGAGCATGACTGCACGAGCTGAACAGCGCGTCCGCCACCGCCGCCGGGTCACCGGACGCCGCGCGGTGATCGCCTCGGCCGCCGCCTTCGGCCTCACGGGTGCGGCGATCGTCACGACGACGATGCTGACCACCGCCGGCGCCGCCTCGTCCGCTCCGGCCTGGCCCAAGGACACCGGCAGCAAGCCGGTTTCCTCGACGATCCCGGTCTCCGGCACCTACGACGGCAAGCTGAAGAAGTTCTACGGCACCGGCGACCTCGGCACCTCCGGCCAGGACGAGGACCAGGGCCCGATCTTCGAACTGGCGGACGGCGCCGTGCTGAAGAACGTGATCATCGGCACCCCGGCCGCGGACGGCGTCCACTGCAAGGGCTCCTGCACCCTGCAGAACGTCTGGTGGCTGGACGTCGGCGAGGACGCCGCCAGCTTCAAGGGCACGTCGCCGTCGGCCGTGTACACCGTGTACGGGGGCGGCGCGAGGAACGCCGACGACAAGGTGCTCCAGTTCAACGGCGCGGGCAAGCTCGTCGTCACCAAGTTCCAGGTCGAGAACTTCGGCAAGCTGGTCCGCTCCTGCGGCAACTGCAAGAAGCAGTACCAGCGCACGATCATCATCAACGACGTGGACGTCACCGCGCCCGGCAAGTCGATCGTCGGCGTCAACCAGAACTACGGCGACACGGTCGCGCTGCGCAACGTCCGCGTCCACGGCGACAGCAAGAAGAAGATCGAGACCTGCGTCCGCTTCGAGGGCAACAACACCGGCAAGGAGCCCAAGGCGCTCTCCCCGGTCGGCCCCTACGGCAAGACCTGCGACTTCACCGCCGCGGACATCAGCTACGAGTGACGCGTCCGAGCCCCCGCCGGTGACGGCCGGCGGGGGCGCTCCCCCGGCCGCGGCGGGTCGCCCGGCGGCGCGGGGGTTCACGCGAGGACCGTGTCCAGCCAGTCGAAGGCGTCGTCCTGCATGGCGCCGGTGAAGGCGTGTCCCACGCCGGGCACGACCTCGGTGCGCAGCCGGTCACCGGCCCCCAGGGACTCCCAGACCGCCCGGAGCCGGGCGTGGGCGGCGCGGACGCCCTCGGGCGTGAACAGCGCGTCGTGGGCGCCGCCCAGGAACAGCATGGGTCCGGGTGCCGCGAGGCTCGCCACGTCGGGCAGGTCGAGGTGCCGGGCCAGCCCGGGGTGCAGCATGTGGAAGGCCGACTGTCCGCGCAGGGTGTTGCTGCCGGGGACCGTCATCTCCCTCAGGCCGGTCATCCAGCACACGCTCACGGCGGCGCTGACGTCGTCGCTGAGCGCGGCCGTCTGCCAGGCGCGGTAGCCGCCCAGGGAGAAGCCGAGGGCCGCCACCCGGCGGGCGTCCACCCGGTCGAGGCCGGCCAGGAAGCCGGCGGCCCGGACGTCCTCACGGGCCATCAGCCCGGCGAGGGAGCTGCCGAGGTGGAAAAGGGTGCTCGCGAGGGCCTGCTGCCGCTCGTAGGCGAGCGGGTCGCGGTCGCCCCAGCCGAGGGCGTCCAGGCACAGCACCACGTAGCCGCGCCGGGCCAGTTCGTCGCCGGGGAACCGCCCGTCGAAGTGGCGGTCCGCCCAGTCCCGCGCGGCGGCCAGGCGCGTGTCGTCGTACCAGGGCCGGACCAGTTTCTCCTTGCCGATGTCGAAGCGGGAGCCGTGGTCGTGCAGGAGGAGGACGGCCGGGAAGGGCCCGGCGCCCCGCGGGGTGAGCAGGGCGCCGCGGACCCGACCGTAGCGGGTGAGGGAGAGGGTGACCGTCTCCCTCGTGTACCCGTCGCCGTCGTGGCGGGCGGCGAACTCGGGCGCGTACGGCGTGTCCTCCTGCCGGTCGACGAGCAGGTGGGCCTCGACCGTGGCGCGCGCCGTGCGCCGCCACGCCGCGAAGTCGCGGATCGGCGAGTTGCCCCAGGCGAGCGGGAAGGTCAGCTCGTCCCGGAGCGCCCGGTGGAAGGCGGGCAGGTCACCGGTGGCCGGCACGGGGACGCCAGTCGCCGAGGTACGCCTCCCTGGTGTGTGCCGCGGCCTCGGCGCGGGTCAGCTGCGGACGGTTCGCCGGGACGGTGACCGCCGCGCCGGGGCCGGTGTTGCGGTACTCGCGGAACCGCTGTTCCTGCCACGGGTAGGCGTCGCGCATGTCGGCATAGGGCGCGACCGCGTCGATGCCGCGGCCCAGGTGGGTCTCGCGCACGGTGAGCATCGGGCGGGCGGTGGTGTCGGAGCTGGGCACCCAGGGGCGGGCCAGCTTGTAGTAGCCGTCGGGTGCCTCGCTGGTGACACGGCCCCGGGTCACCAGGTAGCCGCGCGGGTTGGCGCCCGCCGTGGACGGCGCGAACACGAAGCCGTAGGGGGCGGCGGCGAGGTCGGTGCGGGTCAGGGTGCGGAAGTGGCAGTCCTCGTAGACCGCGGTCGCCCGGCCGAAGACGAAGTCGACGTCGCCCTCGACGTAGCAGTGGGCGTAGTACTGGCGGGCGAAGTGGTCGAGGGCGCGGGTGTCGGCGTAGAGGGTGTCCTGGTGGCCGAGGAAGCGGCAGCGGTGGAACGCCGTGCGGTCGCCCTGGGCCTTGAGGGCGACGGCCTGGGTGCCGGTCCAGTCGGGGTGGCGGGCGCGCAGCCAGTCGTTGGCGAAGGTGATCCGGCGGGCGGTGAAGCCGTCGGCCTGCACGGTGACGGTGGCCGAGCCGCTGGTGCCGTAGGTGCCGGAACCGTCGGGCCTGGGGGTGCCGGCCGCGTTGTCGTACACGACGACGGTGTCGCGGGGGTCCTCGGAGGCGCCGATCCAGGTGGCGTCGGTGCGGGTGGCGTCGACGGTGACGGTCTCGCGGTAGGTGCCGGGGGCGAGGACGAGCGTCCAGCCGCCGCCGGTGGCGGCGGTCACGGCGGCCTGGACGGTGGTGAAGTCGCCGCGGCCGTGCGGGTCGACGTACAGGGTCTTCGGGGTGCGGCGGGCGGACGGCGAGCCGTGGCGGCCGAACGGGCGGGGGCGGCCGCCGGCGAGGGCCGGAGCGGCGGTGAGGCCGGCGGCGGCGCCCGCGCCCGCGGTGGCGAGCAGGAAGCCTCGGCGGGACAGGGCGGGTCGGTGCATGCGCGGTGCTCCTTCGGGGACGGGGGGCCGGGGTGGGCCGGGGCGGTGCGGACGCCCCGGCCCGGTTCGGGGGTGCGTCAGCGCAGGCGGCCGGCGCCCGCTCCGTGGTCGACGACCGCGGGGACGGCCTTCGCCGGCAGGACCTTGGTGCGCAGGGTCGGCGTCCAGCCCGCGCCCGGCCGGAGGGTCTCGCCCGGGATCTGGGCGTTGTGCACGGCGATCAGGTCGACGGTGCGGCCGTTGACCTGGTTGTGCGCGGCGGTGACGGGTGCCTCGCTCCACTTCTTCAGGACCTTCGCGGCGCTGACCCCGGCCGGGAGCGTGAAGGCGTTGTGCTCGGCGACGAGCGCGGACTCCTTGCCGACGCCGAAGCTGTAGGCGTAGTCGTCCGCGGCCACGAAGTGGTTGTTGTAGACGTCGACCTGGCCGAAGCGGACGCGGGGCGCGCGCTCGACGAGGTTCTCGAACAGATTGTGGTGGAAGGTCACCTTGAGGTGGCCCCGGTCGCCGACGGCGGTGGACTCGCTGTCGCTGTTGCCGATCAGGATCGTCTTGTCGTGCTCGCTGAAGACGTTCCAGGACGCGGTGACGTAGTCGGCACCCTTGACGATGTCGAGCTGGCCGTCGTGCTGCTGGTAGAGCATGCCGAAGTGGGTGGGGGCCGCGCTGTCGGGGTGCTCGCCGTCGGTGAAGGTGTTGTGGTCCAGCCAGACATGGGTGGAGCCGTGGACCACGGCGCTGTCGTACTCGGAGTTCCAGTTGCCCTTGTCGCCGTCCGTGGGGTCCCACTGCGGGAAGCAGTCCACGGGGCTCTCGAAGGTCAGGTTGCGGACGATGACGTTGTCCACGCCCTTGATCTGGAGGCTGGCGCCCTTGAATCCGGCGTTCCTGCCGACGCCGATGATGGTGGTGTCGGCCGGGACGTTCGCCTTGATCGACTGGTCCTGCCGGGCGGCGGAGGTGCGGCGCAGGCCCTCGGGGCTGTCGTCGGGCTCGTCGGCCAGGTCGGTGTCCAGACCCCAGTTCTCGGGCGAGTACTTCTCCAGATAGGCGTCGAAGTCGTAGCCGGGGGCGGCGAAGGCGTCGCAGCCCTCGGACACGGCGTCGATGGTCCCCTTCACCTTGATGATCCTCGGCCCGTCGCCGCCGGCGGCGAGGGCGGCCCTGAACTCGGCCCAGGTGGTGACCGTGTGGACGTGCGCGGCGTCGGCGGCGGCGCCGCCCGTGGTGCCGGTGCCCTGGGAGGCCCAGCCGTCCTTCGCCGGCAGCGTCTGCCGAGCGGCGTCCCGGGAGTGGTGGCCGGGTCGGGCCTCGGCGGTGGCGGCGGTCAGGCTCAGGACGAGGGCGGTGCAGCCGGCCAGCGCGGCCGCCTTCTTTATGGCATGCCCATGCCATTCTTGTGTGCTCATGGTGCGGCTCTCCTTCTCGGGTTCGGGGGTGTTACGCGGTGCCCGGCCGCGGCCAGGTGATCCAGGACGCGGGGATGTCCTCGTCCGTCCGGCGCACGTCCCGGGGCGGCAGCACCCGCGTGCGCAGCAGCTCCCGCGCGACCAGCCGGGCCACCTCGATCGCGCCCGGCGGATTGAAGTGCGTGTTGTCCTGTTCGGTGGCGGTCCAGTTGAAGTACGTCTTGGTCTCCTCGACGCCGAGCCGCTGCCACAGCGCGAGCGACAGCGCCTGAACGTCGAGCAGCGCCACGCCCTCCTCGGCGGCCAGCGCCCGCATCGCCGCCGGGTACTCGCCGTGACTGGGCTGCGCGTCGCCGGCCGCGTCGAACCGGCGCCGCTCGACGGGCGTGGCCAGCACCGGCCGCGCCCCGCGGCTCCGGGCGCCGTCGACGTACAGGCGCAGGTGGTCCTGGTACGTGGTCCAGGGCTCGGTGTAGCGGGTGGGGTCGTCGCGCTTCTCGTCGTTGTGCGCGAACTGGACCAGGAGCAGATCACCGGGCCGGATCAGGCCGAGGACCGCGTCCAGCCGGCCCTCGTCCACGAAGCTCTTGGAACTCCGCCCGTTCACCGCGTGGTTCGCGACGGGCGTCCGCCTGTGGAGGAAGAACGGCAACGCCATGCCCCACCCGGTCTCGGGCGCGGCGTCGGCGTACTTCTGCGCGGCGGTGGAGTCGCCGGCGATGTGGAGGGTGCGGGGCCGGTGCCCGCCGGCCCGCGCGGTGCCGGCGGCGGCGAACGCGAGGGGAACGGCGGCGACGGCGGCCGCGGTGACTTGCCTTCGGCTGAGTGACACGCCGGGTGACCTCTCATGACGGGGGACGGACGGTTCCCGGGTGAGCGGGGCCGTATCGGTATGCGGCTCCGCCGCACGGGCGCGACCGGCCGGGGACGGCCCGCGACCTGCGATCCGCAGGCCGCCCCACGGCGATGTCCGGCTCAGGGCGGTCAGCCCATCTGCTCGTTCCACTCGGCCTGCGCCTCGTTGAGCTGCTCCGCCATCGTGTCGAGGAACGCCTTCGCGCTCATCTTGCCGAGCAGCACCTTCTGGAAGTTCGGCTCGTTGTCCGCCTTGGAGATGGTGTTCCAGTCCGGCAGGTAGTACGGCAGCTGGACGATGGTCGTGGACCCGTCGTTCAGCGCCTCCGCGGCCAGCTTCGTCGGCTCGGCCTTGGAGATCCACGCGTCCTTCGCGGCATCGGTGTTGGACGGCACCTGCCCGGCCGCCTCGTTGAACCTCGAGTTCTGCTCCTTCGAGGTGGCGAACTCGATGAACTTCCAGGCGGCCTCCTTGTTCTTGGAGCTCTTGAAGAGTCCCAGCCCGTCGACCGGGTTGGACACCTGGACCCGCTTGCCGGACGGGCCGACCGGCTGCGGGATGCCGCGGAACTTGCCGACGCCGAGCGCCTTCACGTGGTCCTGGTAGGAGCCCAGGTTGTGGTTGAGCATGCCGATCGTGCCCGAGTCCCACTGGGCGACCATCTTGGCGAAGTCGTTGTTGACGTCGGCGGCCGGCGTGACCTTCTTGTAGAGGGCCGCGTACTTCTCCAGCGCCTCGACGTTCTTCGGGTCGTTGACGGTGGTCTTCTTCTTGTCCGCGTCCCAGAACGAGGTGATGCCGGACTGCCCGTACATCGCGTCGAGCGCCTGCGCGATGGAGCCGGAGCCGCCGCGGATGGTGTAGCCGAACTCGTTCTTGCCGGCGGCGGTGAGCTTCTCGGCCGCCGTGTAGAAGGCGTCCCAGGTCGTGGGTGCCTCGAGGCCCGCCTTGTCGAACAGGTCGGTGCGGTAGTAGAGGACGCCGTTGTTGGCCGAGGTCGGCACCGAGTACAGCCGGCCGTCGCCACCGCCGGCGGCCCGCAGCGACTCGATCATGTCCTTGTTGACCCTGCCGTTCAGGGACGACCCGGTGAGCCGGTTGTCCAGCGGCTCCAGCGCGTTCTGGGCGGAGAACCCGGCGAGCATCGCCGCTCCGACGCCGCCGACGTCCGGCAGGCCGCCGCCCTGGATGGCGGTGTCGACCTTGGACTGGTACTCGGTGGCGGCGATGCCGACGTACTCGACGTCGATGTCCGGGTTCGCCTTCTCGAAGTCGGCGATGACCTCCTTCCAGACGGCCGTGCGGATGCCGCCGTTGTTGTCCCAGAAGACGATCTTCCCCTTGCCGCTGCCCTCGGCGCCCTCGTCGCCGCCCGCCCCGCTGCCGTCGTCACCGCAGGCGGTGGCGGTCAGCGCGAGCACGGCGCCCAGGGCGACGGCGACGGACGTCCGGCGCCTGGCGGTGCTTCTGCTGCTGCGCATGCTGATCTTCATTGGTCGGCTCTCTTCTTCTGGATCCAACAGTGCGGTGCTGAACGACGTGGGGGGGTGGTGCCGGGAGTGGTTCAGGGGGTCTCGTCGGCGTCCGGCAAGCGCTTGCTCCGGAAGTGCGTCATTGCGGCTCCCAACAGGCGTACGGGTGAACGGGGTTACCGGGGTCCGATCCGGAACCGGGTGAACTCGGCGGCACCGGCGGGTCCCCGTCCCGCGGGCGCGAGCGCGAACAGGCCGAGCAGGGCGCCGACCCAGCGCCAGGGGGTGGCGGCGAAAACCTGGCCGGTGGGCCGGTGGCCGTCGCCGAGGTCGTAGGAGAAGCGGCAGCGCGCCCCGGGCGCCGTCTCGATCCGCAGCCGCACCCGGCCCTCGGGGGCGACGCGGGGACGGTCGGCGTCGCGCTCGGCCTCCGCCACCGACTCGGCGAACCGGTGCACCAGGTGCACCGCCCCGTCCGCGCCCCGCTGGAGCCCGATCCAGCGGTAGGCGTCGCCGAGCACCGCGAGTCCGGCCCGGGCGCCCGGCTCCGTGCTGTCCAGGCGCAGCTCCACCTCGACGGCCGACGGCAGGCCGGGCAGCCGCTGCGTCAGGACGTTGGGCAGCCTGCGCAGGTCGTGCGCGTCGTCCGTGCGGACGCAGGCGAGCCTGAGCCCGTCCCCGGAGTGCCGGGTGGCCCAGCCGTCGCCGGGGTTGGCGGTCCACGACCACTGCCGTCCGTACCGTCCGCCGGGGAAGTCGTCGTCGGTCGCGGGCGCGGCGGGCGGCTGCGGCGGCAGCGCGGGACGCCGGTGGACGGTCACCGGGGCGCCGTCGTCGCCCAGGACGGGCCAGCCGTCCGTCCCCCAGCTCATCGGCTGGAGGTGGACCACCCGGCCGTACGCGCCGCGCTGCTGGAAGTGCAGGAACCAGTCCTCGCCAGCCGCGGTGCGCACCCAGCCGCCCTGGTGGGGGCCGTTGACGTCGGTGTCCTTCTGCTCCAGGACGACCTTCTCCTCGTACGGTCCGAAGAAGTCGCGGGAGCGGAAGGCGCCCTGCCAGCCGGTCTCCACTCCCCCGGCGGGCGCCAGGATCCAGAACCAGCCGTCGTGCCGGTAGAGCTTGGGGCCCTCCAGGGTGAACCAGCCGGGGATGCGGTCGGCGTCGACGATCACCTTGCCCTCGTCGAGGAGCCCGGTGCCGTCGGGGTGCATGCGGTGTCCCGTGAGGCGGTTCTTGATGCCGGAGCGGGAGCGGGCCCAGGCGTGCACGAGGTAGGCCTCGCCGGTCTCCTCGTCCCACAGGGGGCAGGCGTCGATCAGGCCCTTGCCGGGCTTGACCAGGTGCGGCTCGGTCCACGGACCTTCGATCCCGGGGGCGTTGACCTGGAAGACGCCCTGGTCGGGGTCGCCCCAGAAGATCCAGAAGCGGCCGGCGTGGTGGCGCAGGGACGGGGCCCAGACGCCGCAGTCGTGCCGGGGCGCGGCGAAGGCGTCCGCCGGTTCCAGGCGGTCCAGCGCGTGGCCCGCCAGGGTCCAGTTGACCAGGTCCCGGGAGTGCAGCAGCGGCAGGCCGGGGGCGCGGCCGAAGCTGGAGGCGGTCAGGTAGAAGTCGTCGCCGACGCGGACGACGTCCGGGTCGGACCAGTCGGCGTTCAGGACCGGGTTGGTGTACGTGTCCGCGTTCTCGGGGGTCGTGGCGGTCATGGGCTCACCGCCTTCCGTACGAGGGCCGCGGCGCCGCCGGCGTCGAGGCGGCCGTCGGCGACGACGGTGACGACGCGACGGACGAGGGTGTCGCCGGGGGCGAGGGGCAGCCGCTCGTCGTGGGCCAGGGAGGAGCCGACGCCGGGGTACTCCTCGGTGCGCACGAACCAGGGGTCGCGCCGGGTGCGTTCGGTGGCCCCGGCGAACACCAGCGACCAGGTGTCGCCGGTCAGGGCGAGCCAGTCGGCGCGGCGGCCGTGGACCGCCTCCGTGCCCTCGGCGTCGGCGGTGAGCACGTGGGGGGCCGTACTCTCCTTGCGGGCCCGCCAGAAGAAGCCGCCGTAGGCCGCTCCGGGGCGCCCGTTGGTCGCGGGGCTGCCGATGGTGAGGGGGTCCGGGGTGACGTTGGTGAGGGAGAAGGTGAAGTCCAGCGCCCAGGCGGTGTCCGTGAGTCCGGTGGCGGCGACGGTGCGGCGCTCGCGCAGCAGCTCGGTGCCGGCGGCGACCCAGCGCAGCTCCTCGACGAAGCCGTCGGGGTCGCGGAGCTGGAAGGCGGAGTGCCGCTGGGCGCCGTGGTTGTCGAGCTCGGTCGGCCCCCGGTCGCGGACGTAGGTGCGCCCGCCCCAGAAGTTGTGGCCCTCGACGTCGGGAACGGCGACACCGACGCCGAGGTGATGGAGGTGGTCGGCGGGGCTGAACTCGGTGACCGCGGTGCCGGCCAGGGTGGTGACGGGGTGCAGGTAGGGGCGCGGGGAGAGGCGGGCGGGCAGTTCGGGCCGGACGACGTACCGGCCGACGGGGCGTCCCGCCACGCGCAGCACCGGGGAGTCGGCGCCGGTCATCGGGTGCTCACCTCTTTCAGCGGCTGCTCCGTGCGCGGTGCCCACGGGGCGCCGAGTTCGGAGTACAGGGAGAGGGTGTCGGCGGCGGCGGCCACGAGTCCGTCGATGCCGGGGACCACGCGGCGGCTCTCGCCGGGGACGCGGTGCCAGGCGCCGTCGGGCAGCGGCTCCGGGTCGGGAGCCCGGCGGATCGCCTCCACGACCTTCATGAACGCGCCGGTCCCGTCCGGCGGGACGAGGAGCGCGGCGCCGGTGGTGAGGTGGTCGACCAGGTTCTCCAGCAGGTCGGTGCGGCCGTGGACGTACTCCTCGGGGCCGTGGCCGGCGCGCTGGAGCAGGACGCGGTCCTGCTTGTACCAGAAGGTGATCCGCCCGCTGGTGCCGTGCACCAGGACGTAGGGCTCGTCGGCCCGCTCCGCGCACAGGGTCGCGGCGACGGTGACGCGGTGCCCCCGCGTGGTGGTGATCCGCACGCAGGACGTGTCGTCGGCCTCGATGTCGTTGGCGTGGCCGAGCTCGGTCTCGATGCCGGCGACGTCCTCGGCGCGGTCGGTGCCGCCCAGCGCGAGGGCGGTGGCGACGGCGTGCGCGAGGGGGTTGGTCAGCGCGCCGTCGATCACGTCGGCACCGTCCAGCCGCCGCCGGCCCGCCCAGGGCGCCCGGCGGAAGTAGGCCTCGTCGCGCACCCAGGCGCCGGCCCCGCCGACGCCCGTGACGTCGCCGATGGCGCCGTCGGCGATCAGGGCGCGGATCGCGGGCACGGCGTGCGAGCCCAGCGACTGGAATCCGACCTGGCAGGCGACGCCGGCCTCGGCGACCCCGTCGGCCATGCGCCGGAACTCGGCGTACGACGGTGCCGGGGGCTTCTCGAGCAGCAGGTGCACGCCCCGGCGGGCGGCGGTCAGCGCCAGGTCGGTGTGGGTGGGGATCGGCGTGCAGACGACGGCGATCCGGGCGCCGGTGGAGTCGAGCAGGGCTCCGAAGTCGGCGGACTGCTCGGGGAGTTCGCCGCCGGCCTCCTGCTCGGTCAGCGGGGTGAGCTCGCAGATGCCGGCCAGGCGGACCAGGCCCGCCCGCTCCAGTCGGCGGATGTTGGCGACGTGCCAGCGGCCGTGGCCGCGGGCGCCGGCGAGGACGACGGGAACCCGGCTCATCCCTTCACCGCCCCCGCGCTGAAGCCGGTGATCAGCCACTTCTGGATGAAGGCGAAGACGATCACGACGGGGACCGCGGCGATGATGCCGCCGGCGGCGAGCGCGCCGAGGTCGACGCTGTCCGCGCTCATCAGGGTGTTGAGGCCGACCGGGATGGTCTGCTTGTCCTGGTTGTTGAGGAACATCAGGGCGAACAGGAAGTGGTTCCAGGAGTGCACGAAGGCGAAGGAGCCGACGGCGATCAGGCCCGGCCGCAGCAGCGGCAGCACGACGACCAGGAAGGCCCGCATCCGGCCGCAGCCGTCGACCCAGGCGGCCTCCTCCAGGGAGTAGGGGACGTTCTTGATGAAGTTGCTGATGAGGATCATCGACAGCGGCAGCTGGAAGACCGTCTCGGCGATGATGACGCTGACTAGCGAGTTGATCATCTGGAGCTCGGCGAAGATCTCGAACAGCGGGACCAGCAGCAGCGCGCCGGGCACGAACTGGGAGCAGAGCAGGGCGAGCATGAAGCCCCGCTTGACCTTGAAGTCGAACCGGGCGAGGGCGTAGCCGCCGGCCAGGGCGACGAGCGTCGTCATGACCAGGGTGGCGAGGCCGACCAGCACGCTGTTCTGGAAGAAGGTGCCGAAGCTGCGGTCGGTCCAGACCTTCTCGAAGTGCTCGAAGGTGATGGGCCAGGGCACGAGCGAGGTCGAGCCCGCGGGCCGCACCGCGAAGAGGAGGATCCAGTAGAACGGGATCAGGGTGAAGACCAGGTAGATCCCGAGCGGCAGGTAGATCTGCCAGCGGGGGACCTCGTCCCAGGCGGGGCGCTTCTTCTTCGCCGGGCGCGGCGGCTCGTGGCCGGTGCGCACGGGCGCGGGGGCGGGCGCGGGGGCCTCCTTGGTGATCACTTGTTCTCGCCTCCGAACTTGCTCAGCCGCAGGTAGACGATCGAGCAGAAGAGCAGGATCACGAACGCGACCGTGGTGAGGGCCGACGCGTAGCCGAAGTCGTGCGCGTCGACGCTGGTGTTGGCGATGTAGAGGGGCAGGGTGGTGGTCTCGCCCGCGGGTCCGCCACCGGTCAGGGTGTAGAGCAGGTCCACGTTGTTGAACTCCCACACCGCGCGCAGCAGGGTGGACAGGATGATGGCGTCCTTCAGGTGCGGCAGCGTGATGTGCCAGAACTGCTTGAGCCGGCTGGCCCCGTCGACCTCGGCGGCCTCGTACAGGTCCTTCGAGACGGACTGGAGGTCGGCGAGGATGAGGATCGCGAAGAAGGGGACGCCGCGCCACAGGTCGGCGACCACCGCCGCGGAGAACACGGTCGAGGTGTCCGACAGCCAGCTGGTGCCGTAGGAGCCGATGCCCATGTCGGCGAGGTAACGGGTCACGCCGGTCTGGGAGTTGTAGAGCAGCACCCAGATCGCGGAGGTCAGCACGCCGGAGACCGCCCACGGGGAGAAGACCAGGGCGCGCCCGATCCCCCGGCCCACGAAGGTCTGGTTGACGATGAGCGCCAGCGCCAGGCCGAACAGCAGCTGGAGCCCGACCTCGACGAACACCCACTTGGCGCTGAAGACGAGGGTGTCCCAGAACTGCGGGTCCTCGGTGAAGATCCTGACGAAGTTGTCGAGGCCCGCGAAGCCGTTCCGCCACGGCTTGGTGGGGTTGTAGTTCTGCAGGCTGTAGTAGAAGACGCTGACGACCGGGTAGGCGATGAAGCCCAGCATCAGCAGGGCGGCCGGGCCGATCAGCAGGTACGGGAGCCTGCGCGGCGTGGCGGAGGCACGGCGCCGCCTCGGTGGCGCGGGCGGTTTCGCCACGGCTGCGGCTTGTGCCATGACAGTTCTCCGTTCTCGTACGACGTGCGTGGGTGGTGCGTGTGCGGTGCGCGCCCGCGGGGCGGGAAGCGCTTTCTCCGGGTGCATGGGTGTGCGGTGTCCCGCTGCCGCGGGGTCAGCCGGCGTACGGGTCCTGCACCGTGCCGGGTCGGGCCAGGAACTCGAAGTCGCAGCCGGTGTCGGCCTGGGTGATCTGTTCGTTGTAGAGCGCGCCGTAGCCGCGCTCGTACCGGGCGGGCGGCGGTGTCCAGGCGGCCCTGCGGCGCTCCAGCTCCGCGTCGTCGACGTCGAGCCGGAGGGTGCGCGCCTCGACGTCGAGGGTGATCGAGTCGCCGGTGCGCACCAGCGCGAGGGGCCCGCCGACGTACGACTCGGGTGCCACGTGCAGGACGCAGGCGCCGTAGCTCGTGCCGCTCATCCGGGCGTCGGAGATCCGCACCATGTCGCGCACGCCCTGCTTCAGCAGGCGGTCGGGGATGGGCAGCATGCCGTACTCGGGCATGCCCGGCCCGCCCTTGGGGCCGGCGTTGCGCAGGACCAGCACGCTGTCGGCGGTGATGTCCAGGGAGGGGTCGTTGATGGTGCGCTGCATCGTCCTGTAGTCGTCGAAGACGACCGCGGGGCCGGTGTGCTTGAGCAGGTGCGGTTCGGCGGCGATGTGCTTGATGACGGCGCCGTCCGGGCAGAGGTTGCCGCGCAGGACGGCGACCCCGCCCTCGGGCGCGACCGGGTTGTCCCGGGGGCGGATGACGTCGTCGTGGTGGACCAGGGAGCCCGCGATCTGCTCGCGCATCGTGTCGTGCGAGACGGTGGGACGGTCCAGGTGGAGCAGGTCGGGGATGCGGGACAGGAAGCCGGGCAGGCCGCCGGCGAAGTGGAAGTCCTCCATCAGGTACGTCCGTCCGCCGGGGCGGACGTTGGCCAGCACCGGGACGGTGCGGGCGATGCGGTCGAAGTCGTCGAGGGTGAGGGTGACCCCCGCGCGGCCCGCCATCGCGATCAGGTGGATCACGGCGTTGGTGGAGCCGCCGAGGCCGAGCACGGTGGTGACGGCGTCCTCGAAGGCGTCCGCGGTGAGGATGTCGCTCAGCTTCCGGTCCCGGTGGACGAGTTCGACGATGCGCAGCCCGGCCGCGGCGGCCATCCGGTCGTGCCCGGAGTCGACGGCCGGGATGCTGGAGGCGCCCGGGACCGTGACGCCGAGGGCCTCGGCGGCGGCGGTCAGCGTGGAGGCGGTGCCCATCGTCATGCAGTGGCCGGGCGAGCGGGCCAGGCCGCTCTCCAGCTCCTGCATCTCGCAGTCGCCGATGAGGCCGGCCCGCTTGTCGTCCCAGTACTTCCACATGTCGGTGCCGGAGCCCAGGGTCTCGCCGCGCCAGTGCCCGGGGAGCATGGGCCCGGCGGGCACGAACACCGCCGGCAGGTCCACGGAGGCGGCGCCCATGAGCAGGGCGGGCGTGGACTTGTCGCAGCCGCCCATCAGCACGGCGCCGTCGACCGGGTAGGAGCGCAGCAGCTCCTCGGTCTCCATGGCGAGCAGGTTGCGGTAGAGCATCGGGGTGGGCTTCTGGAAGGTCTCGCTGAGCGTGGAGACCGGGAACTCCAGCGGGAAGCCGCCCGCCTGCCACACGCCCCGCTTCACGGCCTGGGCGCGGTCGCGGAGGTGGACGTGGCAGGGGTTGATGTCGGACCAGGTGTTGAGGATCGCGATGACCGGCTTGCCGAGGTGCTCCTCGGGCAGGTAGCCGAGCTGGCGGGTGCGGGCGCGATGGCTGAAGGAGCGCAGGCCCGACGAGACGCCGCTGCCGTACCACTGGTGGCTCCTGAGCTCCTCCGGGCGCTTCGCCGGCACGTCGTCCCGGCTCATATCGCCCACCCCGCGGCGATGGCGGCGACCTCGGCGCGCTCGTTCTCGGGCAGCGGCCTGCTCGGCGGGCGGACCTCGCGGCGGCACAGTCCGAGGGAGGCGAGGGCCTCCTTGACGACGGTGACGTTGTTGGCGGAGCCGTTGGCGGCGCGCAGTTCCTCGAAGCGGCGGATCTGCTCCCAGACCTTCATGGCGGCCCGGTAGTCACCGGATCGAAGCGCTTCGATCATGTTCAGCGAGACGGTCGGGGCGACGTTCACCAGGCCCGAGGTGAAGCCGGTGGCGCCCGCGGAGAAGTAGGAGGGCGCGTACGGCTCGGCGAGCCCCGCCACCCATACGAAGCGTTCGAGGCCGGCGTCGCGGGCGAAGGCCGCGAACCGGGCCGCGTCCGGGACGGCGTACTTCACGCCGAGCACGTTGGGGCAGTGGTCGGCGAGTTCGGCGAGGCGGGCCCCGGGAAGCTGGGGGTTGCGCAGGTAGGGCACGACGCCCAGTTCGGGCACGGCCTCGGCGATCGCGCGGTGGTAGTCGACCCAGCCTGCCTGGGAGACGTAGGGGTGGACGGGCTGGTGGACCATCACCATCTGGGCGCCCAGCTCGCGGGCGTGCCGCGCGGAGGCCACCGCGGTCGGCACGTCGTGGCCGACGCCGACCAGGATGGCGGCTCCGTCCCCGGCCTCCTCGACGGTCAGCTCGGTGACGAGGCGGCGCTCGGCCGGGGAGAGGGCGTAGAACTCACCGGTGTTGCCGTTGGGCGTGAGGGTCGTGATGCCGGCGTCGAGGAGACGACGCAGCAGGGCCCGGTAGACGGCCGGGTCGACGGAGCCGTCCTCGGCGAACGGGGTCACCGGGATCGCCACCACGTCGGCCAGGGCCGCCCGCTGGGTCTCGAACGTCGTTGTCATGCCTGACCGACCTCTTCCTGGGCCTCGGAACCCGCGTGCGGGAAGGCCCGTTCGACGAACGACGCGATATGGGCGTGGAGGGCGCCCGCGGCGCCGTCCGCGTCACCCGCGAGGGCGAGGCGCAGGATCTCCTGGTGCTCGCACGCCTCCCGTTCCCAGGAGGGATCGGCGGCCCAGGCGACGGCCGAGACGAGGGCCGCCTGGTCGCGCACCTCGTCGAGCATCCGGCCGAGCAGCGGGTTGCCGCACGGCACGTACAGGGCGCGGTGGAACTCGCGGTTGGCGAGCGACCGTTCGGCCGTGTCCGTGGCCTGGTCGGCCCGGGACAGCGCGTCGCGGGCGGCGTCCAGGGAGGCGCCCCGGCGGACGGCGCGCCTGAGGGCCTCGGGCTCCAGGAGCAGCCGCACGTCGTAGACCTCGCGCGCCATGTCCGCGTCCACCATGCGCACGGTGACGCCCTTGTACTGGCTCATCACGACCAGTCCGGTGCCGGCCAGGGTCTTGAGCGCCTCCCGCACCGGTGTCTTGGACACCCCGAACTGTGCGGCGAGGTCGGTCTCGACCAGGGCCTGACCGGGCGTCAGGCGTCCGGTGAGGATGCGGCGTTTGATCTCCTCCAGCACGTACTGCGTGCGGGAGGGGATCGGCGTGGGCACAGAGGTCATGCGCGCCTCTCGGATCTCACATATCGCGTCTCATATATGACGTACGGAGTACGACGCGTTGAAGGTAGGAGGGGCGCTGGGCCGCGTCAATGCTTCTGACAAAGAAAGTTCGGAGGGCACGCGAAGGCCGGTGCCGGGCTCGCGCGCACGGCGGCGCGGCTCCGGCGGGGGTGCGCGCGCTCCCGGCGCGACGACGAGCGGGCACCGGGCGGCGGTCCGGCGGGGTGTTCCCCGCACCCCCTGAGCCCTCGGGTTCGGCTGTTCGCCTTCGCGATGCGCATCCCGGAGGAAGGTGTCGGTTCACCTGCGCAAGCGGCCCGCAGCGTGGTGTTAGGCACCCGGATCAGCCGCGAACGGGTACGGGCCGGGTCGTCGCCCCGCAGGGCGAGGATGGTGTGCCTCCGCAATCACGCGAACGCGCCGGGCGCCGGGAGGCGCTCCCGGGAACAGCGGGCGGCAGGCACGGCGACCCGGGGCGCCCCGCCATCCGCCGACGCCCACCGA
>NZ_JBHXFL010000020.1:32305-114035 GCF_042724095.1 Streptomyces sp. NPDC127100 | reverse complement strand
AGCGGCGTCCGGTGCGTGCGATCGCAAGGCGCCGGAGCGCCCTCGTGGCGGAGCCACGTGGGCGGTCCGGCAACGCGGCGAGCGTGCGTACCGGGCGTCGCGACGCCGCGGGCATTTGTCAGACACCCCCTAGCCCGACGGGCGGCGGGTGCACGGGCGAGCTGGTGGTACGGGGGGGCCGCCACGCCGCGGGCATTTGTCAGACACCCCCTAGCCGGGGCCGTCCGTGCCGTCGCCGCGCAGATCCGTCACCCGTTCCAGCAGGATCGGCTCCCAGGCGCGGCGCAGCCGGGTCCGCAGCAGGGGCACCGGCGCGGCCGGCCGGCCGGCGAGGGCGTCGGCGAGGTCGACGACCGTGTCGCAGCGGGCCAGCCACAGGCCGCGCAGGCAGGGCCGGGCGCCGTAGCCGGCGAGGGTGGCGGCGCGCACGGCGGCGGGCGAGCCGACGGAGAGCGCGAGTCCGGCGATGTCCTCGGCCGGGTCGCCGAGGACCGCGTCGGTCCAGCCGAGGACCCCGCGCACCCGTCCGTCGGTGCCGACCAGGAGGTGCTCGCCCGCCAGGCCGTGGTGGACGAGGACCTCGGCACCGGGCTGGGCGCCGAGCTGGGCCGTCGCCGCCGCCGTCAGCCGCTCCGGCCGGGCCGGGTCGAACTCGTCGGCCTCGGCGAGGCGCCGCGCGGCGTGCTCGGCGGCGCGGCGCAGCGTCTCGAGCGACCGCGGCACGGCCCGCGGCACACCGAGGGTCTCGGCCTGGCGGACCGGCACCTCGCGCAGCCCCGTGAGCAGCGCCGCCAGGTCGGTCTCACCGACGGCGGACACGGCGTGCCGCTCGCCCGGCCCGCCCTGCATCCTGGCGTCCAGTGTGTACGTCAGCCCCGGCGCCCACTCGCCGTGCGCCACGCTCGCCGGCACCGCGACGGGGAGGTAAGGGCGGACCAGGTCGCGCAGGCGCAGCTCGCGGCGCTGGCGAACGGCGCTCTCGCGGTCGGGGGCCAGGCGCAGGACGTGGCGGGTGCCGACCCACCAGGTGGCGGGCCCGGCACCCTCCGCAACGGGACGGACCTCCGGCGCCGCGCCCTCACTGAGCAGGGTGCGGACCAGTCGGCGGACCGTGTCCGCGGTCGGTGTCGGTGCCTGGTTCATGGTCGCGGCGTCGTCTTCCAGGTCTTCCGGGGTCGCGGGGGCTGTGCGGGGCGGGTCACTCCACTATGACCATCTCCCGGGTCGTGTCGTTGAGGCGCCGGCCACCGTCCTCGGTGACCGTGACGATGTCCTCGATGCGCACCCCGAACCGGCCGGGCAGGTAGATGCCGGGCTCGACCGAGAAGCACATGCCGGGCACGAGGGGCCGCTCCTCGCCCTCGATCATGTAGGGCGGCTCGTGCGTGGTGACGCCGATGCCGTGCCCGGTGCGGTGGATGAAGTGCTCCCCGTACCCGGCGCCGGCGATGACGGAGCGCGCGGCCCGGTCGACCTCCTGGCAGGCGACGCCGGGCCGCACCGCCCGGAAACCGGCCTCCTGGGCCTCGCGGACCAGGTCGTGCACCCGGCGCTCCTCGTCCGTGGGCTCGCCGACGTGGACCGTGCGGGAGGTGTCGGAGCCGTAGCCGTCCTTCAGGCCGCCGAAGTCGAGGACGATCATGTCGCCGTCCTCGATGACCCGGTCGCCGACCTCGTGGTGCGGGTTGGCGCCGTTCGGTCCGGAGGCGACGATCGTGAAGTCGACCTGGGAGTGGCCGAAGCGCCGCAGCAGGTCCGCGAGGTCGGCGGCGACGTCGGACTCCCGGCGCCCGCGGAAGGAGACCGTGCGGATCTCCTCGAACGCCGCGTCCGCTGCCGCGCCGGCCGCCGCGAGCAACTCCAGCTCCGCCGCGTCCTTCACGGCGCGCAGCATCGGCAGCGCCTCGGTGAGGGAAGCGTACGACGTGCCGGGGAGCGTGCTCTGCAGACCGAGCAGATGCATCGCCCAGGCGTTGTCGCTGATGCCGAAACGCCCGGAGCCGTCGAGGAGCGCGGCGGTGACGGCGTAGGGGTCCTTGCCGTCGGTCCAAGCGCGCAGCGTCAGGGCGGGCGCACCGACGGCCTTCTCGGCGTCGGGGGCCTCGAGCGTCGGCACGACGAGAACGGGGTCCCGGCCCGCGGCGAGAACGAGCAGGGTGAGGCGCTCGGTGGCCGCGGGGGGCGCGTAGCCGGTGAGCCACACGAGGTCCGGGCCCGGCGCCACCAGCAGCCCGGCGAGTCCCGCGTCGGCGGCCGTCCGCGCGGCGCGCTCCATGCGGGCCCGGTAGTAGTCGGCGGTGAAGGAAGCAGCGGGCGTACTGCCGGTCATCCGGGCCTCCTGGGCGGGCGAAGGGGGTACGGGCAGCATCCTGCCCGCGGTGCGGGGGCGACGCGAGCCGGTCGGCGGACCGCTCCGGCGGGCCTCGCCTCCACCGGCACCGATCCTAGTCGCCGCGCACCGGCCGGCCGGGTCGCAGCGCGGTCTGTTCCATGGATCGCCTCCGGCAGTGCTCTCCCCGGCGCCCCGGCCCACGACGTGCCACGACGTGCCACGACGTGCCACGAACGAGTAGGACCGGCCGACGGTCCGCGGACCCCGGTTTCCCTGTCGTGTCCCTGCCCAGCGACAATGATCATGACAGTGCGGGACCACACGGGGAGAACAACATGCGCAACCGGCGAGCGCTCACCATCGGCGTTGCCCTCATCGCGCTCGGCGCACTCGGTGCGTGCCAGAACGGGGACGAGGACGGCCCCGGCGCCGCCGTCGGCAGCAGCACCGGCACCGGCACCGGCGACGACGGCCGTCGCGCGGAGAGCGGTGCGGACGCGGGGTCCGAGGAACGGCCGGCCGCCGGTGATCTGCCGCAGGCCGCCGACATGGCCTCCATCGAGTACTACCTCAACAAGTACACCGAGTGCCTGGACCTGACGGCGGGTGAGGACTACTCCCGCTCCGGGGGCGGGACCGCCTGGGGCGAGGAGGAGGCCGCGGACGCCTCGTGGGGAATCACCCAGCGCGCCGTCTGCCAGGACGGCGACAACCGGCCCATCGCCCTGCTGAGCGTCCCGGACATGACGAAGTTCCAGACGGCCGCGCTGAAGGACGGCCACGCCGTGTTCTACGTCGGCCAGGACTTCGCCGTCGTCCCGGTGGGCGACGACACGATCCGCGAACTCGAGCCGTCCGACCTCGCGTTCCTGACGTGCGACCCGGACTTCTCCGTGCCGAGCGGCTACCGGACCTGGCCCGGGGCCGTCGAGGGCTGTGTGCTGACCGACTACGTCCCGTCCGACTGACCGCCCCTCCCCCGGCCGGCTCAGCCGGGCACGGGAACCACCGCGCCCCGCGGGACGGGGACGGCCGGGGGCCGGTCCGGGAGGAAGCCGTGGATGCGCCGGGCCAGGTACTCGGCCTTGTAGCGCGGGGCGCTGCGGTGCCAGTTGAGGATGCCGGCCATCCAGTTCTGCAGGTCGGACACATAGCCCCGCATGACGGACCGTGCCTCGTCCGACAACCGGAAGTCGTCGTAGAGGACGGGAAGTTCGTGCGCGACGACGTGCTCGAACTGGCGCATGCGCTGGTTCATCAGGTCCTGCACGACGGGAAGCGCGGTCGGATAGTCGACGCCGAAGAAGTTCTGCACGACTAGGACCGCGTTGTGCATCTCGCCCTCGTACTCGATCTCCTTCTGGTACGAGAAGACGTCGTTGAGGAGGCAGGCGTAGTCGATCGCCGCGTTCTCCAGGGAGCGGACCGGGCCGCTGCGGTACACGTCGGGCGGGACGGCCGGGCCGTGTCCTGCCCGGCACAGGCCCAGGGTGAGGTCGGAGCCGAAGGTGGCGCGGCGCATCTCCAGGTAGTCGACCGGGTCGGGGACGCGGTTCTGGACCTGGTTGGACAGCTCCCAGACCCAGGCCTCGGTCATCGTGTCGACGGCCGACTTCAGGGGGCGCCGCTCCTCGGGCGTCATGTGCGCCGTGGTGCGCGCCCACAGGTCGGTCAGGGCGCGTTCCATGGCGTTGGCGGGCGGCGGGACCGGCTCTCCGTCCAGCGGCATGCGGGCCGACAGGCGCGCCGTGGTCAGCCGCGCGGCGGCCAGGTCACCGCGGCGGCCGTGGACGAGCGGGTAGTAGTCGTCGCCGTAGGTGCCGAAGGCCAGCCACCCCGAAGCCAGGTCGAGTTGCTCCGGGGTGGCGTCCGGGTCGAGGCCCGCGGCGCACAGCGGGAGGTCGCAGCTCGCGAGCCTGTCCTCGTCCCAGACCCCTTCGCCGAGGATGCCGATGTCCCGCGACCACTCGACGAGGCGCCGCCGGGCGGCCTCGAGGTGGGGGTTCAGCTCCAGCGGGAACGGCATGCGGATGGCGGGGACGATCGACGGCCCCACCTTCCGGAACGGCACGTGCGCGTAGGCGCGCAGCCTCCCCCGCTGCCCGGGGGACGCGGGGGACGCCCCCGCGGTGCCGGCCGCGGCGAGCAGCGCGCCCACGTCGGCCGCGGCGGTGCCCGGGCCGGTGAGGGCCTGCCACGGGGCGGTGGGCCGGGCACCCTCGTTCATGTAGCGGCTGGAGCGAAGGTGCCATTCGTGGCCGCCGGACTGCCAGTCCTGCAGGCCCTTCGCGTACGCCCCGACGGCCGCGGCCTCGGGCGGGGTGAGCCCGTTCTCCAGGGCCACCGCGGGCACTTCGGTGAACGCGGTGTGCTCGAACTGGTGGAGGCGGGAGGTGAGGACGTCGTTGACCATGTCGGCGGCCTGCTGGGTGGTGCAGCCGAAGAAGGTCTCCAGCACGAGGACGCCGTTGCTGAGTTCGCCCTCGTCCTCGACCTCCCGCTGGTAGGAGAACAGGTCGTTGCGCAGGTGCACGGCGTCGGAGAACGTCTCCATCAGCACCCGCAGCGGCCTCGTCCCGGCGACGGCGGCGGGCACCTCGGCGGTGGCGTACTCCACGAGTCCGGCGGACCAGGGGGCGCCGCCGACCTTGCGGCGCATCTCGATGTACTCGACGGGGTTGGCGATCCGCCCCTCGTTGATGTTGGACAGCTCCCACAGGGACTCGTTGAGGAGGTGCTCGGTGGCGACGGCGAAGCGGCGGCGCCAGTCGGCCGACATGGCGGGCACCGTGCGCCTCCACAGGTCGGCGAGGCCGGCCTCGACCGGATTCTCCGGCTCGGGCATTCCGGCCGCCGGGTCGAGGGGCATGAACAGGGGCAGCCGGTCCAGATGCGCCTTGCCGGCGACACGGTCCTGGGAGCGCTTGAACCGCTCCAGGAAGTGGTCGTCGAAGAAGAAGACCCACACGTACCAGTCGGTGATGAGGGAGAGCGCGGGTCCGCCGCAGTCGGGGTGGGTGTAGGCGCAGAGCAGGCCGTAGTCGTGTGCGTCGAGGTCGGAACGCTCCCAGACCCCTGATCCCTCCAGCATGCCCATCTCGCGCGCCCACGTCGTCGAATGGGCGCGTGCCTCGTCCAGATGCGGATTGAGCCGCGCGGGATGCGGCAGGTAGAAGTGCGGGAGTTCGAAGGGCTGTTGCGTCATGGCCCGGCCCTACCCAGGGGTCTTCGGGGGCATCCGCGGGCCGGGACATGATCACACCATCGCGTGAACGGGACGGATCGCGGGAACTTCCGCCGCGGCGGCCCGCGGCGTCCGTGCTCCGTCCCGGGCGGCTCGGCGACCCGACGCCGCGGTCAGTGCCCGACCTGGATCAGCGCGTGGGTCCCGTTGGTCCGCCACCGCTGGTCGCCGCCCGCCGCCAGTGCGGTCTCCGTGTCCGCGTCCAGGCCGGTGATCACGTCGGACTTCAGGATGCGCAGCGCGGCGACCGGGCCGGGGAAGTACGCGGTGACGTCCGCGAAGGGCGTCGTCGGGGGCCACCACCGGTCGCCCACCAGGCGGCGGTAGTTCAGGTCGCCCTTGAGGACGGTGACCGTGGCCGCGGCGAAGTCCTCACGCAGGTCGTCGGGCATGTCCGCGTAGGGCAGCGGGGCGCCGGAGAAGGGGTGGGCGCGGACGGTGACGCGGCCGTCGGTGAGCGCGGTCCAGAGGGTGCGGCCGTACTCACCGGCCGCGCCGCCCGCCGCGATCAGCCTCCGCAGGGCGTCGAGCACGTCGGCGGTCGTGGCGTCGGAGACGTAGTACGGGTAGGGCTTGACGTGCAGGACCGCCCGCCCGATGCGGCCGTGGCCGAGGAGGTGGGAGACGAGGAGCAGGTCGGGGACGAGTTCGCGGCCGGCGTTGTCGGCGACGAGGCAGAGCGTCGCCGCCGTCCCGGCCCTTCCGGCGGGCGGCAGCAGGGACAGCAGGGCGTCGCCGTCGTCGGCGACCAGGGCCGGCGCGGCGCCTTCGTCCCCGGCACCGGTCGTGGAGAGGCGGAAGCTCAGGTCCGCGCGGTTGCCCCAGAGGGAGCCGTGCAGCAGGGCCCGGAGCTGTTCGTCGGCGGGCCGGGCGGCGAGGCGGTCGAGCGCGGCGAGTTCCCCGGCCGTCTCGGGGGCGTCCAGCTCGGCGAGCTTGGCCGGCCGGAAGGGGTCGATGCCCTGCCAGGCACCGGGGCCGAAGTAGCCGACGGCGTCGAGGAGGCGGCGGTAGAAGTGGCTCTCGGCCCACAGCCAGGGCACGTCGAACCAGGAACGGCCGGCGTACTCGTCCAGGCCCCAGGCCGCCCAGCGGTCCCGGTCGTGGGCGTCGGCGGGCAGGGGCCCGATCACGCCCTCGGTGCAGTTCTCCAGCAGCTCGTCCAGGGCGCGCTGCCGGGGCGGGTCGTAGGGGAACGCCTCACGGACCTGCCGGACCACGGCGGGATGCCGGTCGGCCAGCACGCCGTGGGGGAAGGACCCGGGCTCGTCGCCGAGGATGACGGGAGCGGTCTCCGAGGGGGTGTCGGGCATGCGCCTCACCGTAGCGCGCGGACCGGACGTGCCCGACGGGCCGCGCCCCGCGGGCGCCGCCGGGGTGTGTCACGCCGCCGGAGCCGTCGTCGTGCGGGGCGGCCGTCGACCGCAGCACGTCTCGGCCGGCCGGTGGGCCGGCGCAGGCCGTCCCCTCCGCCCGCGTACGCCGCCCGGCGGTCCCCCGCCGCTCAGGCCGCGCTCGCCTCCCGTTCCAGGCGGGCGGCGAGGCTGAGGTAGCGGGCGCGCCGGGTCACCGGCACCATGCCGCGGATCAGCACGTGCCACATCTCCGCCATCCGGCGGGGCTGCCGGGCGGCCGGTTCGAGGGTGAGCCCCACGACCCGGGACCCGACGAACGAGCACACGATGGTGTGGGCGACCGACTCGACGTCGATCTCCGGGTGGAGGTCGGCCTGGCCGACGGCGTCGAGGAGCCGGGACGAGGCGATGTCCACCCACTCGGTGAAGGGGTGCGGCAGCGGCGGCCGTACCGGCGCTCCGGCAGTGGCGAGCCGCAGTCCGGCCCGCAGGACCGGCCCCTCGGCGGACAGCCGGGCCATGACGAACGTCAGGCGCATCAGCGCCTCCAGGGCGGTGTAACCCCGCCCGTCCAGTTCCGTCGCCAGGCGGCGCCAGGTTCTGGACTGGAGCTCCATGATGGCCTGGGCCAGGTCCTCCTTGGCCGCGAAGTGGAAGTACAGGGCGCCCTTGGTGACGCCGGCGTGTGTCACGATCTCCGACAGGCTGGTCGCCTCGTAACCGTGACGGTCGAACAGGTCCGCGGCGGCCTGGAGGATGGTCGCGCGGGTCTGCTCGGCGCGTAGCTGCCTCGCCATCGGCTGATTCTCCTGGGCTGGAACTCGACGGGTCATGCCGTCTGCGTTAACCCCCAGTACACGATAACTCACGGTGCGGCGCGGCGCCTTTTCGCCCCGATGGAACGCGAGCGGTGGGCGGGCGGAGCCGGTCGCGGAGAGCCGGGCGGCGGACGCCGCGGCCGGGGGCCGCGGCGTCCCGGCCGTCAGGCGAGGCCCGCGGACTTCAGCCACTCCGTGGCCACGTCCAGCGGGTCCTTCTTGTCCAGCTGGACCTGTGCGTCCAGGTCGAGGAGGGTCTTGGTGTCGAGCTTGGCGGAGACCGCGTTCAGCGCGGCGACGCCCTCCTGGGGCAGTCCCTCCTTGTTGACCAGCGGCGTCACGTTGGCGAACCCGAAGAGGTTCTGCGGGTCCTTCAGGACGACGAACTTCTCCTTCACGATGGTCGGGTCGGTGGTGAAGATGTCCGCGGCCTGCACGGTGTTCTTGGTCAGCGCCGACTGGGTCAGCGGGCCGCCCGCGTCGAGGGCCTTGAAGGACTTGAACTTCAGGCCGTAGACGGACTCCAGGCCCTTCAGGCCCTGCTGGCGGGTCTGGAACTCGGGCGAGCCGCCGATCGCCAGCCCGGGCGCCGCGTCCTTGAGGTCGGCGAGGGTGGAGTCGGCGGTCAGGCCGTACTTCTCGGCCGTCCCGGCGTTCACGGCGACCGAGTCCTTGTCCTCGGCCGGCGACGACTCCAGCAGCGTCAGGCTCTTGTCGAGCCTGGTCTTCACCGCGGCGTTCACGGCGTCGGCGGACTTCTGCTCCGCCTTCGAGTCGAGGTACGCCAGCAGCGAGCCGTTGTACTCCGGCAGCACCGTGACGGAGCCGTTCTTCATCAGGCCGTACGTCGTCTCGCGGCTGCCGATGTTGTGCTTGTAGGTGACCTTGAGGCCCTTGGCCTTGAGCGCCTCGCCGTAGATGTCGGCGAGCAGGGTGCTCTCGGCGAAGTTGTTCGAGCCGACGACGACGGTGCCGGCCTTCGCCTTCTCCCCGGCCAGGGGGTTGTCCGAGGTGTCGTCGGAGGAGGAACACCCCGCGAGCAGCGCCGCCGCGGCGGTGAGCGCGACGGCCGCCGCGCCGGTGTGCCTCGTCCTGGACCTGCTGCTGTTCGCGGTGAAAGTCATCCACCGATCCAAACGAGCCGCTCGTCGGTCAGTCAACTACGGCCGGGTCACGGTTTTCGGTACGTCCGGGGCAGGGCGTCAGCGCCTGCGCACTCCCGGGGACACCGCGAGCCGGCCCGCCGCCCAGAACAGGGTGAGCGTGACCAGTGCCAGGAGTGCCACCAGGGTGGCGCCGCCGACCACCTTCTCGTAGTCGCGCTGGTAGAGCCCGTCGATGATGTACCGGCCGAGCCCGCCCAGGCTGACGTAGGCGGCGATGGTGGCCGTCGAGACGACCTGGATGGCCGCCGAGCGCAGTCCGCTGAGCACCAGCGGCAGGGCGACCGGCAGTTCGACCCGGAACAGGATGGTCGTCTCGTGCATGCCCAGGCCCCGCGCGGCGTCCACCGGAGCGGGGTCGACGGAGCGGACCGCCTCGTAGGTGGTGACCAGGATCGGCGGTACGGCGAGGACGACCAGCGGGATCATCACGGGCAGCAGGCCGATGCCCACCACGACGGCGATCAGCACCAGCAGGCCGAAGCTGGGCAGGGCCCGGGCGGCGGTGGCGACGAAGGCGACGGCGTTGCCGCCCCGGCCGGTGTGCCCGGTGAGCAGCCCGACGGGCAGGCCGATGGCGGCGGCCAGGACGAGGGCCAGCAGCGTGTACTGGACGTGTTCCAGCAGGCGTTGCGGGATGCCGTCGTAGCCGTGCCAGTGGGCGCTGTCGCCGAAGAAGGCGTTGACGAAGTTCAGCACGTTCACCGGGCAGCCTCCTTCGCCGCGGGCCGCTGCCGCCGCACGGCGGAGCCGTCCCCGGCGCGCGGCCGGTTGCCGCGCGGCATCCACGGGGTCAGCAGGGTCCGGGCCAGGACGAGCGCCGCGTCGCAGAGGATGGCCAGGACGGCCGTCGTGAGCACGGAGTTGACCGCGAGTTCGGGCCGGTCGTACTTCTGCGCGTCCGCGAGCAGGTTGCCGAGGGCGCCCTGGTTGCCGATGAGGGCACCGACGCTGACCAGGGAGATGCTGGAGGCGGTGGCCACCCGGAGCCCGGCGAGGATCGCGGGCACCGCGATCGGCAACTGCACCTGGAGGTAGCGCCGTACGGGGCCGAAGCCCATGGCGGTGGCGGCGGCCAGCGTCTCCTGCGGCACCGACCGCACGCCGTCGACGATGGCCGGGACGAGCACCACCAGGCTGTAGACGGCCAGCGGGATCATCACCGTCAGCTCGGTCTGGCCGGTGTAGTCGATGAGGACGACGAAGACGGCCAGCGACGGGATGGCGTAGAAGACGGTCGTCACGCCGAGCACGGGCGGGTACAGCCAGCGGAAGCGCACGCAGAGCTGGGCCACGGGCAGCGCGAGCAGCAGCCCGGCGAGGACCGGCAGCAGCGCCTCGCGCAGGTGCAGGCCGATCAGGCCGAAGTAGGTGTTCTGAAGGTCGCTCGGGATGTCGAAGAAGCCGTTCACGGGGCGACCTTCGCGTCGTCGGCACGCCCGGCGGCGTGGGCGGTGCGGATCGCCTCGCCGATGGTCTGCTGGGAGACGACGCCGGTCACCCGGCCGTCGGCGTCCACGGCGACGGCCCAGCCGGTGGGCGACAGCACGGCGCAGTCGAGGGCGGCCCGCAGCGAGTCGGTGCCGGGGACGAACGGCCGCCCGTACGGCAGGAGGGCGTCCGGCGCGATGTCCCCGGCGGCCAGGTCGCGCGGTTCGCCCCAGCCGAGGGGTCTGCCGTCGGCGTCGGTGACGAGGAGGTAGGGGGTGTCGGGCGCGGCGAGGCGTTCGGCGGGGGCGTCGAGCGGCACGACGGCGTCGGTCGTCAGCTCCAGCGCGGCGGACGGGAAGAAGGACAGCCGCCGGATGCCGCGGTCGGCCCCGAGGAAGTCCTCCACGAAGGCGTCCGCCGGTGCGGAGAGCAGCTCGGCGGGCGCCGCGAACTGGGCGAGCCGGCCGCCGGTGCGCATCACCGCGACCATGGAGCCGAGTTTGACGGCCTCGTCGATGTCGTGCGTGACGAACACGATGGTCTTGCCCAGCTCGTCCTGGATGCGCAGCAGTTCGTCCTGGAGGCCCTTGCGCACCACGGGGTCGACGGCCGAGAACGGCTCGTCCATGAGCAGCACGGGCGGATCGGCGGCGAGTGCCCGCGCCACGCCGACTCGCTGCTGCTGTCCGCCGGAGAGCTGGTACGGGTACCGCTTGCCGAGGGAGGGGTCGAGCCCGACCCGTTCCATCAGCTCCCCCGCCCGGGCGCGGGACTTCTGCTTGCCCCAGCCGAGCATGCGGGGCACGGTGGCGATGTTGTCGAGGATCGTCCGGTGCTGGAAGAGGCCGGCGTTCTGGATGACGTAGCCCATGGACCGGCGCAGGGTGGTGACCGGTTGGCGCTGGATGTCCGCGCCGTCGAGGAGGATGGTGCCCTCGGTCGGCTCGACCATCCTGTTGATCATCCGCAGGGTCGTCGTCTTGCCGCAGCCCGAGGGGCCGACGAGGACGGTGATCGACCGGTCGGGGATCTCCAGCGACAGCCGGTCGACCGCCACCGTGCCGTCCGGATACCGCTTGGTGACTGATTCCATCCGTATCAAAGCGCGGATTGCCCTTCGGGTCTGGCAGAAGCTGCCCGCTCCGGCCGCGGTCGGTGGGGCCGTCGCCGGTCGAGTGTAGACGGCGGATCTGCGGGGCCCTTGGGTCCGGGCGACTTCTTCCCCCTCTCGGGGAGTTCACACCGGTGTTCTTCCCGTCCGCTCGCCCGCGGCCGGCGGCAGCCCCGGCGTGCGCCGTACCCGGCGTCCGGCGTCCACCGCGAACACCTCGCACCCCGGGCGGGCGGCGGCCCACTCCACTCCCTCGGCGCCCATCGCGAAGGCGGCCGTGGCGACGGCGTCCGCCTCGGTGAGGGTGGGCGCCACGACGGTCAGGGAGAGCAGTCCGGTCGCCGGGCGTCCGGTGCGCCCGTCGAGGATGTGGTCGCCGCGCTCGTAGCGGGCGGAGGTGGCGACCGCGCCGTCGGTGACCTCCAGGACGGCGCACAGCCGGCCGGCGTGCTCGGGGTGCCGCACGCCCACGCGCCAGGGGCCGCCGCCGACGACCACGTCGCCGCCGGCGTTGAGGCAGAACCGGCGTGCCCCGGCCGCCCGCAGCAGACCGGCGGCCCGCTGCACCGCCCAGCCCTTGACGATCGCGCAGGGGTCGAGGCCCCGTCCGGGCAGGCGGGCGTCGAAGGCGCCGCCGGTGGCGAGCCGGTACTCCTCGCACAGGCCGAGCACCTCCCGCAACCCGGCGCTGATCCGGGTGACTTCGCCGCGGTCCAGCCGGGAGACCTCGCTGTCGGCCCGGAACGGGCTGAAGCGCGCGTCGGCCTCGCTCAGCCAGGCGAAGACGGCGTCGGCGGCCTCCCCGGGCACGTCCGCGTCGTCCACCCGCAGCGAGACGGGCAGGCCCATGACGTGCTCCACGCGCCGCACGTCAGGCGCCCCGGGCGTCGAGGGCGGCCTGGAGGGACTCCTTGTAGCCGTCGCTGGTGACGGTGGCTCCGGAGACGGTGTCGATGTCGGCGCTCTGCGCCTCGAGGGTCTCCTCGATCAACCGGGGCACCGCGGCCTCGGTCTGCGGGTGGCCGGGCTGCCGGAGCATGCGTACGGCGGTGATCCGGTTGCCCCGGAAGGTCACCTCCACCTGGACGGGGCCCTTCTCGGTGTCGACGGTGGTGCCCGCGACGACGTCCGCGCCGACCGGGGGGACCGAGGCGGGCGCCGGGGCGTCCGCGACCGGGGCGGTGTCGTGCGAGGGGGCGTAGCGCCAGACCGGGACGAGGCCGGCGACGCTGAGGACGAGGACGGGCAGTGCGCGCTTCACGGTGTCGGTGTTCCTCTCGTGCCGGTCCGGCTCATCCGGCCAGGCTGAAGCGTTCGGCGTGGATCTGCGGCCCGGGCACGCTCAGTTCGCGCAGGGTGCGCAGGACCGCGGCCGTCATGCCGGGCGGTCCGCAGACGTAGACGTCCCGGTCGGCGACGTCGGGCACGAGTGCGGCGAGGTCGCGCGGGCCGAGCCGGTCGGGGACGGCGGGCCCGGTCACCAGGTGCAGTTCGGCGCCCCTGGCGTGGGCGAGGTCGCGCAGTTCGGCGTGGAGGACGGCGTCGCGGTGGGTGGCCACCCGGTACACGAGCACGGCGTGGCCGGGCAGTTCCTCCAGCAGGGCCCGGATCGGGGTGATGCCGACGCCTCCGGCGATCAGCAGGGTGTCCGGGCGGGTGCGGTGCAGGGTGGTGAAGGCGCCGTAGGGGCCCTCGGCGAAGACGCGGGTACCGGGAGCGAGCCGGCGCAGGGCGGCGGTGCCCTCGCCGGCCGTCTTGACGGTGAGCCGCAGTTGCCGGCCGTCGGGCGCCATGGACAGGGAGAACGGGTTGGCCTGCCACCAGCGGTCCCGGGTCAGGAACCGCCACAGGAAGAACTGCCCGGCCCGGGCGGGCAGCCGGTCGAGGTCGCGGCCGGTGATGTGGACGGAGACCACGTCGTCGTTCTCGGGCACGACGGCCGCGACCCGCAGCCGGTGGCGCAGGTTCCGCCGCAGCGGCAGCAGCAGCCGGCCGGCCAGGACCGAGCCGAGCGCACCGCCCCACAGCGTGTACCAGTAGGCCGTCGCGGCGGGCGACGAGGTGAAGGCGGCGCCGGCGGCGACCTGGTGGGTGAAGGCCAGCACCACCGCGACGTAGGTGTACAGGTGGACGAAGTGCCAGGTCTCGTACGCCAGCCGGCGCCGGGCGGCGCGGGCGGAGACGGCGCCGACCACCACGAGCAGCGCGAGGGCGACGAGGGCGCGCAGTACGCCCTCCACGGTCTCGGCGAGGTCGACGAGTTGGCTCACCGGGTCCGTGCCGGCGGGCCCGGCGTAGCCGGAGGTGATGAACACGACGTGGGCGAGCAGCGTCCACAGGACGGCGAAGCCGGTCCAGCGGTGCCAGGAGGTCAGCCGGTCCATGCCGATGCGCCGGTCGAACCACGGCAGCCGGGCCACCAGGACGAGTTGGAAGGCCATGAGCAGGGCGCCGTACAGGCCGGTGAGGCGGCCGAGGGCGAGGAGGGCGCCGCCGGCGAAACCCTCCCGGGCGAACAGGACGGCCACGACGGCCGCGTTGACGGCGAGGATCGCGTACAGACCGGTGCGGGCCACGGCCTGGGGACGGAGGGCCGGCGCGGGGGCCGGCCGGCGGTGGGGGGTGCTCGGGACGGTGGTCACGCACCGAGCTTCACCCGCCCGGCCTGTCGTTTTCCTGTCGGCCGGCTTTCAACTGCTTATCGATCCCGGGACGGTGGCCCCCGCGGTGTGGGGCGCGGGCGGCCGGTGGCGCAGGATGAGCGGGTGGAAAAAGTACGGCTCCTCGTGGTGGACGACGCCCCGCCCATCGCCGATCTCGTCGCCACCGTCGCCCGCTACGAGGGCTGGGAGGCGGTCACGGCGAACTCCGGTGAACAGGCGCTGCGGCTGGCCGCCGGGTTCCGCCCGGACATCGTGGTGCTCGACCTGATGCTCCCGGACCTCGACGGCTTCTCCGTCCTGGACCGGCTGCGCGGCTCGGGCACGATGGTGCCGGTGGTGTTCCTGACGGCGCGCGACGGCGTGGCCGACCGGGTGGCGGGGCTGACCCGGGGCGGCGACGACTACCTGGTCAAGCCGTTCGCCGTGGAGGAGCTGATGGCCCGGCTGCGGACCGTGCTGCGGCGCAGCGCCGGACCCGGCTTCCAGCGGTCGGTGCTGCGGGCGGCGGATCTGACGATGGACGAGGACACGCGCGAGGTGTGCCGTGGCGGGCGGCGGCTGTCGCTGACCCCGACCGAGTACGAGGTGCTGCGCTATCTGCTGCGCAAGTCGCCGACGGTGCTGACCAAGGCGCAGATCCTCGACCACGTCTGGGAGTACGGCTTCGGCGGCAGGTCCAACGTCGTGGAGCTCGTCGTCAGCCGGCTGCGCCGCAAGCTGGACGACGCCGCCGGCGGCGCCGGCGACGCCGAGCCGCTGATCCGGACCGTGCGGGGCTTCGGGTACGTGATCCGGCAGGCGCCCCGGTGACCCGGCGGCTGTGGCACGCCTACCGCGGGCTGCGCCTGGGGACCCGTCTGGCGCTGGGGCTGGGCGCCCTGTCCCTGGTGGTGTTCGCGGTGGTCGGCACGGCGCTGACCGCGTACATGCGGGACTACCTGGAACGGCAGCTCGCCGACCAGGTGCAGCTGGTGCAGGTCGTGCAGTCCAAAGACGCCGCGGCGCACGGCACGGTGGAGCGCCAGCCCTACTACGGCTGGTACACGGCCGTCTACGACGTCTCCGGCGGCTCGCCCCGGCTGCGCAGGCCCGCCGACGTGCCCTCGGACACCGGCCCCCTGACGTCGCTGGCCGGGGCGATGGCGCGCAGCGGCACGGAGCTGACCCGCACCGTGCGGATCGACGGGCACGGCCCCTACCTCCTGCGGGCGTGCGCGGTCGGGCCCGGCGTGGTGCTGGTCAGCGCCGCGCCCCTGGGGGACGTCGAGGACACCGTGGATCAGCTGATCACGGTGCAGGTCGTCGCCTTCGGTCTGGCACTGCTGGCGCTGGTGGGGTTCGGGCGGCGGATGCTGCGGCGCGGTCTGAAGCCGCTGAGCGACATGGCGAGCACGGCGCACGGCATCGCCTCGCACGATCTGACGGAGTCGGCGGCACGGCTGCCGCTGCGGGCGGACGGGCGGGACGGCGGCCCCGAGGTGGCGGAGCTGCGGACCGCGTTCAACACGATGCTGGAGCACATCGACGACTCGCTGGCGGTGCGCGCCGAGGCCGAGCGGCGGCTGCGCCGGTTCGTCGCGGACGCCTCGCACGAGCTGCGCACCCCGCTGATGTCCGTACGGGGCTACGCGGACCTCTTCCAGTACGCGGCGGCCAACGAGCCCGGCGAGCGGGAACGGCACCTGGCCCGGCTGCGTGCCGAGGCGGCCCGGATGGGCGTGCTCCTGGACGACCTGCTGCTGCTCGCCCGGCTGGACGCGGACGAGGCCGAGGCGCCGCTGCGGTGGGAGGACGCGGATCTGACGGACCTGGTGCGGCAGGCGGCCGACGCCTTCCGCGCGGGGCATCCGGAGCATCCGCTGACGGTGCGGACCGGGCCCGCGGTGGAGCTGCGGCTCGACCCGCAGCGGATCCGGCAGGTCCTCGACAACCTGCTCACCAACGCGGCCGTGCACACGCCCCCGGGCACGGAGGTCACGGTGACGGTGTCCGTGACGGCCGGCGCGGCCCGGATCGGCGTGGCCGACACGGGACCGGGCATCCCGGCCGCCGACCGGCTGCGCGTCTTCGACCGGTTCTACCGCGTCGACAAGGCCCGCAGCCGCGACCGCGGCGGCAGCGGGCTCGGACTCGCCGTGGCCTCCTCGCTGGTGCGGGCGCACGGCGGCACGCTCGCGCTGGGCGGCGGGCCGGGCGTGACGGAGTTCACCGTGACGCTTCCGGCCGCCGCCCGCTGACCTGCCGGCTCAGCCCTCGACGGGCTCCAGCCGCAGCGCGATGCTGTTGATGCAGTACCGCTGGTCGGTCGGGGTCGGATAGCCCTCGCCCTCGAAGACGTGACCGAGGTGGGAGCCGCAGCGGGCGCAGCGCACCTCCGTGCGCACCATCCCGTGCGACCGGTCCTCGATCAGCTCGACCGCGTCGGTGTCCTTCGGGTCGAAGAAGGACGGCCAGCCGCAGTGCGAGGCGAACTTCGTCCGCGAGGTGAACAGCTCGGCGCCGCAGGCACGGCACGAGTAGACGCCCTCGGTCTTGGTGTCCGTGTACTCACCGGTGAAGGCGGGTTCCGTGGCGGCCTGGCGCAGGACGGCGTACTCGGCCGGGGCCAGTTCCGCGCGCCACTGCTCGTCCGGCTTCTCGACGTCGTACGCCATGTGTACTCAGCCCCTCACTTGCCCGTGTCCAACTGTTCCAGGATGCGCGGTCCGAGGTCGGTGACGTCGCCCGCGCCCATGGTGAGAACGAGATCACCGGCCTTCGCCATTCCCGCGACGGCCGCGGGCGCGCCCTCCTTGTCGTGGACCGGGGTGACGTCCGCGCCCGCCGCCCGCGCGGCCTCGATGATCAGCTCGCTGGTGACCCCGGGGATCGGGTCCTCGCGGGCGGGATAGATGTCGAGGACCACCGACGCGTCGGCCAGGGCGAGCGCCTGGCCCATCTCCTTGCCGAGCTCCTGGGTGCGGGAGAACAGGTGCGGCTGGAACAGGACCAGGATGCGGGCGTCGCCGACCGCGGCGCGCATGGCCTCCAGGTCGGCCGTCATCTCGGTGGGGTGGTGCGCGTAGGAGTCGACGACCTGCACACCGGCCGCCTCGCCCTTGAGCTGCAGGCGCCGCTTGACGCCGGTGTAGGCGGCCAGGGCGGGGGCCAGCTCGGCGGCGGGGATGCCCAGGGCGACGCCCGCGGCGAGGGCGGCGACCGCGTTGTGGGCGTAGTGGCGGCCCGGGACGGAGACCCCGAAGGTCAGCTCGGTGCCGTCCATCAGCACGGTGACCTCGCTCTTCAGGCCCTGCGGGACGACCGACAGGATGCGGACGTCGGCGTCCTCGGACTCCCCGTACGTCACCGTCCGCACCGAACCGGCCAGCCGGCGCGTCAGCTCGCGCGCGCCCTCGTGGTCGGCGGCGATCACCAGCGTGCCGCCGGGGACGATCTTCCCGGCGAAGGTCTCGAAGGACTCGTAGATCTCGTCCATCGAGGCGTAGTTGGCGTGGTGGTCGAGCTCGACGTTGAGGACGATGGCGACCTCGGGCGCGTACTTGTGGAAGCTGCGGTCGCTCTCGTCCGCCTCCGCGACGAAGATCTCGCCGTCGCCGTGGAGGGCGTTGGACCCGGGCGCGTCCAGGTCGCCGCCGATCGCGTACGACGGGGCGCGGCCCAGCGCGGACAGGGAGACCGCGAGCATGGAGGTGGTCGTGGTCTTGCCGTGGGTGCCGGCCACCGCGATCGGGCGGAGCCCGTCCATCAGGGCGGCGAGGGCGTCGGAGCGGTGCACGACCGGGATCCCGAGGGCGGCCGCGCGGGCCAGCTCCGGGTTGTCCGCGCGGATCGCCGACGACACGACGACGCAGCTCGCGTCGTCGGCGAGGTGCTCCGCCGCGTGCCCGATGTGCACGGTCGCGCCGAGCGCGCGCAGTGCCTCGGCGGTCGCGGAGTCCTTGGCGTCGCTGCCCGCCACCGCGGCCCCGCGCTGGGCGAGGATCTTCGCGATGCCCGACATTCCGGCGCCGCCGATGCCGATGAAGTGCGGTCGGTCCATGGCGGTAGGAAGGCCGGGTGCCATGCGCTGTTCTCCCCAGAGGTGCGGTGCGTACTGGTGGGCGCGCCCCCGGCGCGGGGCCCGGGCGCGGCCCCAGCCTAAGCCTTGCTGTGGGAGAACAGTTTCAGGACCGGTACGCCGACCTTGTGCCGGGCCCGTGAGGCCCAGTCCCGGTGGAAGAACTCCTCCACGTAGTGCGGGTCGGTGAGGACGATCACCTCGTCGGCGCCGGTCTCCTGGACGAGCGACCTGAGCGCGTCCAGCGGCTGCGCCTCGACCAGGCTGCCCACGGCCTCGGCGCCGGACGCGCGCAGGGCGGTGAGGGACACCTCCAGCGCCCGCTGCCCGACGCTCAGCGCCTCCTTCCCCTCGGGGGTCTCGCCCTCGCGGACCGCGTCGTCGAGTTCGCCGAGGGCGACGTCGTCGATGGCCCGCAGCAGCCGGTCGGCCTGGTCGCCGCGCGGCTGGAGCAGCACGTGGAAGGCGACCGGTTCGTCCCCGTGCAAGGTGGTGACGAACTCCACGTCGGCGGACGTCAGGGCCTTCTCGATCATCAAAACGCTTGTGAACACCAAACGCCCCTTCTCCTTCTGGGGCCCGTGGGCCCACCCTCCGCAGGTGTGCCGAACCCTGCGGAAACCATCCTGCCCCGTGATCGCACGGGTACTGCCGGATTCAGTGTGCCCGGCCCGGACTGAGCGGAACGAGTGATTCCATACGGGGTCGCCGACGTCGTACCGGGGCCGGCCCGCTGTCCGGGTGACGTCGCCGCGGCTCAGTCGCGCCGGTACCGGCTGAAGAGGAAACCTTCCTCCTCGAGCAGGGACGCCAGGGTGTAGTGCCGCGGCAGGTCGACCGAGGGGCCGCCCGCGATCCGCTGCGCGTCGCCCGCGGTGAGCATCGGGGAGACGGTCAGGCACAGCTCGTCGAGGACGCCGGCCGCGACGAACTGCCCCAGCAGCCGCGGGCCGCCCTCGGTCAGCAGCCGGGTGTGGCCGAGTTCGGCGAGCGCGCGGACGGCACGGGCGGGGTCCACGCCGACGCCGTCGCCGGCGACCACCACCCGGGCGCCGGCCCTCTCGGCGGCCGCGACGCGGTCGGGGGCCGCCGCCGCGCCGGTGAGGATCAGGGTGCGCACCAGCGGCGAGGTGAACAGCGGCAGGGAGAAGTCCAGCTCCAGGCTCGCGCTGACCACGGCGATCACCGGCGCCGGGCCCTGTCCGGCCGCCCGCCGCAGCTCCGCGAACTCCGCACGCGCGCGTGCGGGCCGGTACCCCTCCTGGCGTACGGTCTCGGCGCCGGCGATCACGACGTCCGCGAGGGCCCGCAGGGTGCCGAAGATCCGCATGTCGGCCGCGCTGGAGATGGGCTGGGAGCGGCCGTCGTGCTGGGCGGCACCGTCCAGGGTGGAGACCATGTTGGCCCGCAGCCAGCCACCCGGCCGGGCGTCCGGCCCGGGGTACGCGTAGGCGGCCGCCAGCTCGGCGAGGCTCCACTCCCGGTCGCCCCCGGCGGTCTCGCCCTCTGCTGTCGGATCGGTCACAGGGAACAGACGTCGCATACCGAGCAGTCTTCCACGCCCCGCCCCCGCCCCTGCCACACAGCCGCGGGCAGTCGTGGCGCCGGGGCGGCACGGGTGGGCGCGGCGGCACCCCGCGAGCCCCGGGCCGCCCGACCCACCCCGCCCGCCGCCCCGCCGGGCCACCGTCGGACAGGCCCTACCATTGACCCCCGTGTCGTCCTCCTCCGCCGCCCCCGGTTCCGCCCCCTCCGGCCCCGCCCCGATAGCCGGGGCGACCCCGCTGTCCCTGTGCGCCCGCGAGCCGCACGTCCCGGCGGACCGCCTGGTCGCCGAGATGGTGCCGCCCCCGCGCTTCGACTCGGTCCGTTTCAGCACGTACATCCCGGACCCGAACCAGCCCACCCAGAGCGAGGCCGTCCAGGTCCTGGAGGGCTTCGCCACCGGTCTCGGCGAAGCCCCCGGCGCGGCCACCGGCAGGCGCGGCTTCTTCGGCCTCGGCCGGAGCAGGGCCCCCAAGCCCCCCGCCGGCCCTCGCGGCGTCTACCTCGACGGCGGCTACGGCGTCGGCAAGACCCACCTGCTGGCGTCCCTGTGGCACGCCACCCCCGCCGACCCCTCCCGCAAGGCCTTCGGCACCTTCGTCGAGCTGACCAACCTGGTCGGCGCCCTCGGCTTCCAGCAGACCGTGCAGACCCTCTCCGGGCACCGTCTCCTGTGCATCGACGAGTTCGAGCTCGACGACCCGGGCGACACCGTCCTCGTCTCCAGCCTGCTCGCCCGGCTGGTGGAGGCCGGCGTGGCGCTCGCCGCCACCTCCAACACGCTGCCGGGCAAGCTCGGCGAGGGCCGCTTCGCGGCGGCCGACTTCCTGCGTGAGATCCAGGGCCTGTCCGCCCACTTCCGCGCCCTGCGCATCGACGGCGAGGACTACCGTCACCGCGGCCTGCCCGAGGCACCGGCGCCCTACTCCGACGAGCAGGTGACCCGCGCGGCGCAGGAGACGGACGGCGCCTCCCTGGACGAGTTCCCGGCGCTCCTCGACCACCTCGCCCGCGTCCACCCGAGCCGCTACGGCGCCCTGACCGACGGCGTCTCGGCCGTGTGCCTCACCGGCGTCCGGCCGGTGCCGGACCAGTCGACCGCGCTGCGCCTGGTCGTCCTCGCGGACCGGCTCTACGACCGCGAGGTGCCCGTGCTGGCCTCGGGGCTGCCCTTCGACCGGCTGTTCAGCGAGGAGATGCTGAAGGGCGGCTACCGCAAGAAGTACTTCCGGGCGATCTCCCGGCTCACCGCCCTGGCCCGGGACGCCGCGCGGTTCGTCGACGCCCGCTGACGCACCGCCCGTTTTCCGCCGACCGACCTCGATTTTCAGGCTCTCTCCGGCTCGTAACGCCCCGTTAACCCTGCAAACGACTCCGCAGGGTTAACGTGTTTCTTGACCAATCTTTGACCTGACGCCGGTGTGCACACGAGGCCCGAACTGTCGGTAGGGGGGCGCATGTTACGAGGTAGGACGACCTGGGCCCTGTTCCCGCTCCTCACTGCCCTCCTGCTCGCCCTCCCGTTGTTCGCACCGGCACCGTCCTTCGCATCCGCGCACACGGATCGTGATGCCGTGGCCCAGGCCCAGTCGGCCTCCACGGGACTCACCCTCGCCGGCACGGCGCTGCGCGACGAGACCGTCACCTGTCACGAGCCCGGCCGCTCCGGGAACACGCACGGCCCGGTGCGCGTCCGCGACCGGCACCGCGCCACCGCGGCCCCCGAGCCCGAGGCCCCCGGACACCCGCTGTCGGCACGGCGCGTCGCCGCCGCCCCCGAGCGGGTCCTGCCCGGCCATGCGCACGAACGCCGCTCGAGATCCGCCCCGGACCGCTCCCCCGCGGCCCTCCAGGTCTTCCGCTGCTGAGCGACGGAGCACCCCCCACTCCGTCCACGCCCGTCCGACGCGCCCCCACCGCGCGCCAGGAGGAATGACCGCATCATGCAGCCCCTCATCGACAACGCCCGCACGTTCGGCCAGCGCCCTGAGGAGTTCGCCGGGCACGCCGAAGGCCAGTCGCCCGAAGTCCTGTTCATCACCTGCTCCGACTCCCGGGTCGTACCGGCCCTGATCACCGGCGCCCGGCCGGGCCAGCTCTTCGAGCTGCGCACCGCGGGCAACATCGTCCCGCCCTACGGTGCGGAACGCCCCAGCGGCGAGGCGGCCACCATCGAGTACGCCGTCGAGGTGCTGGGCGTCACGGACGTCGTCGTCTGCGGCCACTCGCACTGCGGCGCCGTCGGCGCGCTGGTGCGCGGCGACGACCTGACCGCCGTACCCGCCGTGCGCGACTGGCTGGCCCAGACCGCGGACGAGCCGAAGCCCTGCGACCCCGCCGACCCCACGGTCGCGGGCGCCGTGCAGCACCACGTCCTGGCCCAGTTGCTGCGGCTGCGCTCCTACCCGTGCGTCGAGCGGCGGCTGGCCGAGGGCCGGCTGCGCCTGCGCGGCTGGTACTACGAGGTCCACACCGGGGCCGTGCGGCAGCACCGGGCGGACACCGACGCGTTCGAGACCCTGTGAGCGGCGCCGTGAACGCGATATCAAGGTTCCCGCACTGGCGGCAGGACCTCACCGCCTCGCTCGTCGTGTTCCTGGTCGCCCTCCCGCTGTGCGTGGGCGTCGCCGTCGCCTCCGGCGTCCCGGCCGAACTCGGCCTCGTCACCGGGATCGTGGGCGGCCTGGTCACCGGATTCCTGCCGGGCAGCAGCCTCCAGGTCTCGGGCCCGGCCGCCGGTCTCACCGTGCTGGTCCTCGGCGCGGTCGACACCTACGGACTGCCCGCGCTCGGCGTGATCGTGCTGGCCACCGGACTGCTCCAGCTCGCGATGGGCGCCCTCGGGCTGGGGCGCTGGTTCCGGGCGATCTCCCTGTCGGTCGTCGAGGGCATGCTGGCCGGCATCGGCCTCGTGCTCATCGCCGGCCAGCTCTACTCGGCGGCCGGGCTGGAGGCGCCCGCCTCCGGCCTCGGCAAGATCGCCGGGCTGCCCGGGGCCGCCGCCGACGTGCTGGGCAGCACCGAGGCGCTCACCTCGCTGGCGCTCGGCGCGGGCACCGTCGCGGTGATGGTGCTGTGGAAGCGGCTGCCGGAGCGGGCGCGGGCGGTGCCGGGCGCGCTGGCGGCCGTCGTCCTGGCCACCGCGGTCACCGCGGCGTCCGGCCTGCCGGTCGCGACGGTCGAGGTGAGCGGCCTGCTGGACTCCGTCCAGCCGCCCGGCGCCGACGCCTTCGGCGGGCTGGCGGACGTGGGCCTCCTCGGCACGATCGTCGCCTTCACCCTGATCGCCTCGGCGGAGAGCCTGTTCAGCGCCGCCGCGGTGGACCGGCTGCACAACGGCCCGCGCACCGAGTACGACAAGGAACTCATGGCGCAGGGCGCGGGCAACTCCGTGTGCGGCCTGCTCGGCGCGCTGCCGATGACCGCGGTCATCGTGCGCAGTTCCGCCAACGTCGGCGCGGGCGCCCGGACCAAGGCGTCCCGGGTGCTGCACGGCGTGTGGCTGCTGCTGTTCGCCGCGCTGCTGCCGTCCGCGCTGGCGCTGATCCCGCTGCCCGCGCTGGCCGGCATCCTGGTGCACGCGGGCTGGAAGCTGATCCCGTTCCGCGGCATCGTGTCGCTGTGGCGCGGGCACCGCGGCGAGGCGCTCATCCTGGTCGTCACGGCCGTGTCGATCGTCGCGGTGAACATGTTCGAGGGCGTGCTGATCGGCCTGGCCCTGTCCGTGGCCAAGACCGCCTGGGAGGCCTCGCACCTCAAGCTGGAGATCGTCGACAAGGGCGCGGGCCCCGTCCAGGCGCATCTGTCGGGGAACGCGACCTTCCTGCGGCTGCCGAAACTGCTGGAGAGCCTGGAGGCGCTCCCGCAGGACCGCCCGGTCGAGCTGGACCTGTCCGGGCTGCACCACCTCGACCACGCCTGCCGCACCGCGCTGGAGAACTGGGCCGAGCGGCACAGCGCGATCGGCACGGACCCGGTGAAGGTCACGGAACCGGCCAGGGCCGGGGCGTAACCCGCACCGGGTGCCCGCCCGGTGCTCCCCCGGTGCCCGTCCCGGTCGTGCCCGCAGGCATGGCCGCGGACCGGGCACCGGGCCTATCGTTGCAGGAAGGGATGAACCGGACCTCTGGGCAAGGAGGCCGTCATGCTCCAGGAGCTGCTGACCGCGGTGGCCGCCGTCGGAAGCGCCGGTGTCCTGTACGTCGTCTCGGCGGCGCGGGTCGTCAAGCAGTACGAGCGCGGGGTGGTCTTCCGGCTCGGGCGGCTGGCGGGGGACGTGCGCTCGCCCGGGTTCACCATGGTGGTCCCGTTCGTGGACCGGCTGCACAAGGTGAACCTGCAGATCGTCACGCTGCCGGTGCCGGCCCAGGAGGGCATCACCCGCGACAACGTGACCGTGCGGGTCGACGCCGTCGTCTACTTCAAAGTGGTCGACGCGGCCAGCGCCCTCGTCAAGGTCGAGGACTACCGGTTCGCCGTCTCCCAGATGGCGCAGACCTCGCTGCGGTCCATCATCGGCAAGAGCGAGCTGGACGACCTGCTCTCCGACCGGGAGAAACTCAACCAGGGGCTGGAGCTGATGATCGACAGCCCCGCGGTCGGCTGGGGCGTGCAGATCGACCGGGTCGAGATCAAGGACGTCTCCCTGCCCGACACGATGAAGCGGTCGATGGCGCGGCAGGCCGAGGCGGACCGGGAGCGGCGGGCCCGGATCATCAACGCCGACGCGGAACTCCAGGCGTCGAAGAAGCTCGCCGAGGCGGCGGAGCAGATGTCCGAGCAGCCCTCCGCCCTGCAACTGCGCCTGCTCCAGACGGTGGTGGCCGTCGCCGCGGAGAAGAACTCGACGCTGGTGCTGCCCTTCCCGGTCGAGCTGCTGCGGTTCCTGGAGAGGGCCGCCCAGGACCGGCCCGTCGAGAGGCCCGTGGAGCGACCCGTCGAGCGGCCCGTGGAGCGGTGACGACCGGTGACACGTGCGACACGCGTGGTTCCCGGGACTCCTGGCAAGTGATAGACACGGCGGGGTCACAGTCCTGTCCGCCAGCAGGAAGGTTGCCCCATGTCCGCAACACGACGTCAGGTACTCGCCCGCTCCGGAGCGCTCGGAGCCGGCATCGCCTTCACCGGAGCCCTCTCCGAACTCTTCGCGGGTACCGCCGCCGCTCAGCCCCCGGGCCGCTCCGGCTACGGCCCCCTCGTCCCCGACCCGGACGGTCTGCTCGACCTGCCGAAAGGTTTCCGCTACCAGGTCCTGTCCCGCGAGGGCGACCGGCTGCGCTCCGGCGAGGGCCCGGTCCCGTCCAACCACGACGGCATGTCCGCCTTCCGCGGCGCGCACGGCCGCACCCACCTGGTCCGCAACCACGAGAACCGCGCCAACGGCAGGATCCCCGTCCCCACGGTCGAGGGACTGACGTACGACCCGGCCGGCAAGGGCGGCTGTACGGCGCTCACCCTGGACTCCCGCAACCGCGTCCTGTCCGAGCGGGTGGCGATCGCCGGCACGGCCGTCAACTGCGCGGGCGGGCCCACGCCCTGGAACACCTGGCTGACCTGCGAGGAGACCGAGGACAAGGCGGGCACCAACGGCTACACCAAGGACCACGGCTTCATCTTCGAGGTCGACCCGGCCGACCCGCACCGCACCGGCGCGGTGCCGCTGACCGCCATGGGCCGCTTCCAGCACGAGGCGATCGCCGTGGACCCGCGGCGGGGCGTCGTGTACGAGACGGAGGACGCCTTCGACCGGCCCTTCGGGCTCTTCTACCGCTTCCTGCCCGAGAAGCCGCTGGGCGGCACGGGCTCGCTGCGGGCGGGCGGCCGGCTCCAGGCGATGCGCGTGCCCGGCGTGCCCGACCTGTCCTCGATCCAGGAGACGGGCGCCGAGTTCGACGGCGTCCAGTGGGTCGACGTACCCGACCCGCTGGCCGCCGGGACGCCCATCCGCTTCCAGGACTTCGGCCGGGGCGGCATCACCCACGCGCAGAAGCTGGAGGGCTGCTACTGGGGCGGGCGCTGCGTGTACTTCGTGTCGTCCTTCGCCCACAGCTCCGAGGGGTCGGCGGCCGACCACTACGGCCAGATCTGGCGGTACGACCCGGACCGGCGCCGTCTGACCCTGGTGATCGTCTTCGGTCCGGACACCGACGTCCAGCTCCCCGGCGAGTCCCCGGACAACATCTGCCTGGCGCCCAGCGGCGGCCTCATGGTCTGCGAGGACGGCAACGGCGCCCAGCACGTGTTCGGCGTGACCCGGCGCGGCGAGGTGTACGCGATGGCCCGCGGCCGGCAGAACATCGGTACGGCGGAGGAGCCCGAGTGGGGCGAGTTCGCCGGTGTCACCTTCTCGCCCGACGGCGACACCATGTACGTCAACTGCTACACCCCGGGGACGACCTTCGCGGTGACCGGCCCCTGGCGCGGGTAGCCGGGGGCGCACCGCCCGGTCACTGAAGCCGCGGCGACGGGGTACACGAGGCCGTATGACGGAGAAAGCGCAGGCCGACGGCTCGTACTGGCTTCGGACCGCACCGGGCGGTGCGCCGCGCCCCGCCCTGGCCGAGGACCTCCGCGTCGACGTGGCCGTGATCGGCGCGGGCGTCGCCGGACTGAGCACCGCCCGGGAACTGGCGCGGGCCGGGCGCAGCGTGGCCGTGCTGGAGGCGGGGCGGATCGCGGCCGGCGTCACCGGCCGCACCAGCGCCAAGCTGACCGCCCAGCACTCGCTGGTCTACGACAGGCTGCGCCGCACCCGGGGCCCCGAGGGCGCCCGTCTGTACGCCCGCTCGCAGACCGAGGCGATCGAGCACGCCGCCGAGGTGGCCGCGGAGCTGGGCATCGACTGCGAGTGGGAGACCCGGGACGCGTACACGTACGTCCGCGACGCGGGCCGCGTGGACGAGCTGCGGGCCGAGGCGTCCGCCGCGAAGGAGGCGGGGCTGCCGGCGTCCTTCGTGACGGAGACCGGGTTGCCCTTCCCGGTGGCGGGCGCCGTCCGGGTGACCGGGCAGGCCCAGTTCCACCCGCGCAAGTACCTGCTGGCCCTCGCCGGGGATCTCGAGGCGCGCGGCGGGCGGATCTTCGAGAACACCACCATCCACGGCCTGGACGAGGGCGAGCCGTGCCGCGTGTCGACCGGCACGGGAGCGACGGTCACCGCGCGGGACGTCGTGGTCGCCACCCACTACCCGATCTTCGACCGGGCCCTGCTGTTCGCCCGGCTCTCCCCGCGCCGCGAGCTGGTCGTGGCCGGGAGCATCGAGGCGGACCGCGACGTGGACGGCATGTACATCACGCCGGAGGAGAACACCCGCTCCGTGCGTACGGCGCCGCTGGACGAGGCGGGCCGCCGGCTGCTGATCGTCACCGGGGAGCACTTCACGCCCGGCACCGGCGACACCCGGGAACGCTTCGAGCGCCTGTCCGCCTGGGCCGTCGAGCACTTCCCGGGCGTCGACCTCACCTACTCCTGGGCCACCCAGGACATCGACCCGACGGACACCGTGCCGATGGTGGGCCCGCTGCACCAGGGCGCGCGCCACGCGTACGTCGCGACCGGCTTCGGCGGCTGGGGGCTGAGCGGCGGCATGATGGCGGGCCGGCTGCTGACCGCGCAGATCACCGGCGAGGAGTGCGCGTGGAGCGGGCTGTACGACCCGCGCCGGCTGCGCACGGCGGTGCGTGAGGCGCCGTCCTTCCTCAGGACGCAGGCCGAGGTCGCCCGGCACTTCGTCGGCGACCGGCTGCGTCCCGCGCCGCCGGTGGACGCGCTGCCGCCGGGTGAGGGCGCCGTGGTCCGGGCCGGCGGCGACCGGCTCGCGGTCTACCGGGACGAGGCGGGCGCGCTGCACGCCCTCTCGCCGCGTTGCACCCACCTGGGCTGCCTGGTGAACTTCAACGCGGCGGAGCGCGCCTGGGAGTGCCCCTGCCACGGCTCGCGCTTCGGCACGGACGGCACGGTGATCCAGGGCCCGGCGACCAAGCCGCTGGAGCGGCGGGACATCTGACCCGTCTGACCCGGGAGGGTGACCCCTCGGGTACGACACGACACATAGTCGTACAAACCGAACAACATACTCATACGTTCGTGCGGTGATGACTCTCGTACGACGCACCACCGCACTGTGCGCCGCTGCCGCCGCCTGCGCCGCGCTCGCCGCCTGCGGGGGCACGGAGGCCGGGCGGGCCCCCCGCCCCGCGGCGTCCGCCTCCTCCGCCGGCCCCTCGAAGGCCGCCTCCTCCCGGCCGCCGACCCTCGCCCCCGGTCCGGCGGGCCTCACCCCCGTCTTCGAGCACGGACCGCGGGCCGGCGGCAGGACGGTCGCCCTCACCTTCGACGCCGACATGACCGCGGACGAGGGCCCCCGGGCGGCGGCGGGCGAACGCTTCGACAACCCCCTGCTCATCGCGACTCTGCGGAGGCTGAGGGTGCCCGCCACGGTGTTCATGACCGGGCGGTGGGCCGAGGAGTACCCGGACGAGGCCCGCTCGATCGGCCTGGACCCGCAGTTCGAGATCGCCAACCACTCCTACAGCCACTACGCCTACACGGACGACTGCTACGGCCTGCCGACCGTGTCCCGGGAGCGGATGCGGTCGGACGTGGAGCGTGCGTACGCGGCGTTCGGGAAGGCCGGGGTGCGAAACCCGATGCCCTACTTCCGCTTCCCCGGCGGCTGCTACGACAGGGCCGCCCTCGAGGAACTGACCCCCGCCGGCGTCACGGCCGTGCAGTGGGACGTGGTGAGCGGGGACGCGTTCGCGACGGACGCCGACGCGGTGGCCCGGCAGGTACTGGACGGCGTGCGGCCCGGTTCGGTGGTCGTCATGCACTGCACCCGCAGCGCCGCGCCCGTGACCGAGCGGGCGGTGCGCACGGTCGTGCCCGAACTGCGCGAGCGGGGCTACCGCTTCGTGAAGGTGTCCGAGCTGATCGGCGCCGCGAACGGACGGCGCTGACCGTCCTGCGCCGGGTGACCGCACGGGGGCCGTCCGCTCCCGCGCGGGCGCCTTGGCAGACTGGGGGCGTGAGCAATGAGCCGACGACGCCCGTCCCCGACAGCCCCTTCCGTCCCGAGCCCGGCGACCGCGACCTCGCGCCGCAGTTCGTCCTGCCGCTGGTCGTCCGCATCGAGCGGGCGGCGCCGCCGGCCCGTACGGACGCCCTGGAGACCGCGGCCCGCGCGGTGCTGGTGATGCTCGCCGACGAGCGGTCGGCCGGCGACGGCGCGTGGGCGCAGGCCGTACGCGACTGGCAGGACGCCCGCATCCGCAAGGTGGTGCGGCGGGCGCGCGGCGCCGAGTGGCGGCGGGCCGAGGCGCTGCCCGGCATCACGGTGACCGGCAAGGCGGCCGAGGTTCGGGTCTTCCCGCCGGTCCCGCTGGACGGCTGGCCCAAGGACCTGGCCCGCCTCCAGGTGTCCGGCACCGACCTCGACGACCCGGAGCCCCCGGCCGGCGCCGACCCCTCGGCCCCCGTCCTGTGGCTGAACCCGGACCTCGGCATGTCGGCCGGCAAGGCGATGGCCCAGGCCGGCCACGGTGCCCAGCTCGCCTGGTGGGAGCTGGACGACGCGGAGCGGGCCGCCTGGCGCGACGCGGGGTTCCCGCTGGCGGTGCGCACCGCGGACCCGGACCGCTGGGGCGCCCTCACCGTGAGCGGCCTGCCGGTGGTCCGCGACGCCGGGTTCACGGAGATCGCGCCGGGCTCGTGCACGGTGGTGGCGGACCACCCGGCGCTGCGGTAGGCCCCCTCGCGACGCGCACGCCGGGGCCGCGAACCTCAGATGTTGCTCTGAAGATGCCCGCCCCGCGGTTCGGGCCGGACTCCCCGGGCCATATCCCCGTCGAACCGAGGGGGAGGAACGGACCATGGAGCGACTGGGGACCGGCATCGGATGGCGGCCGGAGATCGCGGACGTCGTGGAGCGCATGCCGGGCATCGACTGGGTCGAGGCCGTGGCCGAGAACCTGTGCCCCGGCCACCTGCCGGAATCCCTGCTGCGGCTGCGCGAGCGGGGCGTCACCGTCGTGCCGCACGGCGTCTCGCTCGGCCTCGGGGGCGCCGAGCGGCCCGAGCCGGGCAGGCTGGCGGCGCTGGCCGAACGGGCGGAGGTGCTGGGCTCCCCGCTGGTCACCGAGCACATCGCGTTCGTCCGGGCCGGCGGTCCGCTGTCCGCCTCCCCGCTCCTGGAGGCGGGGCACCTGCTGCCGGTGCCCCGCACCCGCGACGCCCTCGATGTGCTGTGCGAGAACGTACGCGTCGCCCAGGACGCACTGCCGGTCCCGCTCGCCGTCGAGAACATCGCCGCGCTGATCTCCTGGCCGGGCGAGGAGATGACGGAGGGACAGTTCCTCTACGAGCTGGCCGACCGGACCGGGGTACGGCTGCTCGTCGACGTGGCGAACCTGTACACCAACCACGTCAACCGGGGTGAGGACCCGGCCGAGGCGCTGCGCGAACTGCCGCTGGAGGCCATCGCCTACGTCCATGTCGCGGGCGGCTTCGAGCGCGACGGCGTCTGGCACGACAGCCACGCCCACCCCGTGCCGCGGCCGGTGCTCGACATCCTGACCGACCTCGCCTCACGCGTGGCGCCGCCGGGAGTGCTGCTGGAGCGCGACGAGAACTTCCCCGGGGAGGCCGAGCTGCGGGGCGAGGTCGAGGCGATCCGGTCGGCGGTGGACAAGGGCCGGGCGGAGGCGCCCGGCCCGGTGCCCACCGGCGCGCCTTCCGCGTCGCGGGCCGAGGCGGAGCCGGCCGTCCCCGGCTCCGTCCGGCAGCGTCTCGCCCTCGCCCAGGCCGCGTTGCTGTCCGCGCTGGTCGCCGGCACTCCCGTGCCCGAGGGGTTCGACCGGGTGCGGCTCGGCGTGCAGGCGCGGGCGCTGGCCGGGAAGCGGGCGGACGTCGTCGCGAAGGTCGCGCCGGAACTGCCGGTGATCCTCGGCGCGTCGTACCGGCCCCTCTTCCTGTCGTACGCCCAGGGGCATCCGATGACCGGCGGGTACCGGCGGGACGCGCTCGAGTTCGCCGGACGGCTCCTGGGGGACGGCCGGCCTCAGGACGCCCACGCGCGGCGGGAGTTGCGGGAGTGGTGGCTGGACCGGTCGGGGCCGGCGCCGCGACCGCGGCGGGCCGGGGCCCGGTGGGCCCGCGCGACCCGGCGGGTGCTGCTGCGCCGCTGAGCGGACCACGGCCGATCGGGCAGCGCAACGTCACTCACCTGCGACTTGGCGTCCCGGAATGTGAAAAGGGCATGGCGCCGGCGTAGGACTTTGGCATAGAAGTACGGCATGCTCTGGGTCCTTCTCCTGCTGCCGGCCTGGATCGTCGCCGGCCTGGCGTGCACGCGGCTGTGCCTGGCCGCCGTCCGCGCGGCGGCCACCGACACCGGGACCGCGGGCGGTGACGCGCACGCGCTGACGCTGTACGAGGCGGCGTTCCTGTCCGGCGGCCCCCGGCGGGTCGCCGAACTGACGCTGGTGTCCATGGCGCGCCAGCGTCGCCTGCTGCTCGCCCACACCGGCTGGGCGACGGTCGTCGACCCGCGCGGCCGGGACGAGATGGAGCGGTCGGTCCTCGGGGCCATAGGGCCGCAGGGGCAGTCCCGGATAGCGCCGGTGCGGGCGGCCGCCGCCACCGCGGACGCGGTACGGGGCCTGGCGGACCGGCTGGTCGGCGCGGGCCTCGCCGTGCCGGACGGCGCCCGCAGCATTGCGGCCGGGGTCCGGCGGGTACGGCTCGCCGCACTGACCGTGTGCGCGCTGGGCGCCGCCGCGCTGGCGCTGCCCGTCCCCTCGGACCTGCCGCGCCACCTGATCGCCCTGTGGTTCGCGCTGCCGCTGGTCCTGACCCTGAGTTCCCTGGCGATCGCGCGGATGGAGGTCCACCCGTACTCGCGCTGGGCCTCCCCGGCCGGCCAGCGGCTGCTCGGCACGCTCGCCCGGGAGGCCGACGGCGCGACGGACGAACGCGGGTACCTCACGTCCGTCGCCGTACGCGGCGTCCACGCCATCGGCGAGCCGGACCTGCGGGCGGCCTTCGCGCACCGGGAGGAGTACCTCCGGGAGCACCCGGAGCCGCGGGGCTGAGCCGGAGGGCCGGTACGGCGCGCAGCGGCCCGCCGTACCGGCCCTCCGGCCGCACCGACCGGTCAGGCCAGCCCGGCCACCAGCTCCGCGACGTCCTTGCGGCGGCCCGTGTAGAACGGGATCTCCTCGCGGACGTGCATGCGGGCCTCGGAGCCGCGCAGGTGACGCATGAGGTCGACGATGCGGTGCAGTTCGTCGGCCTCGAAGGCGAGGATCCACTCGTAGTCGCCCAGCGAGAAGGAGGCGACCGTGTTGGCCCGCACGTCCGGGTAGCCGCGGGCCATCTTGCCGTGGTCGGCGAGCATGCGGCGGCGGTCCTCGTCGGGCAGCAGGTACCAGTCGTAGGAGCGCACGAACGGGTAGACGCTGATGTAGTTCCGCGGCGTCTCGTCGGCCAGGAAGGCCGGGATGTGCGAGCGGTTGAACTCGGCGGGGCGGTGCAGCGCCATGTTCGACCAGACCGGCTCCAGCGCGCGGCCGAGCTTCGTGCGGCGGAAGAGGTTGTACGCCTCCTGGAGCTGGTCGGCGGTCTCCGCGTGCCACCAGATCATCAGGTCGGCGTCGGCACGCAGACCTGACAGGTCGTAGGTGCCGCGGATCGTCACGTCCTTGGCGGCGAGCTGGTCGAACAGCTCCTGGACCTCGTCGGCGTACCCGGCACGGTCCTCGGGGAGGGTGTCCTTGAGCTTGAAGACGGACCAGAGGGTGTAGCGGATGACCTCGTTGAGGTCCTTGGCCAGCTTGCCCTTGTTGGGGATCCGCTCGGCGGCGGGGGTGGAGGCGTCGTCACTCATGGTCCTATTCTCCCGCTCCGCCGTGCAGGCTCTGCACCGGGTGGGCCGTGAGCTCCTCCACACCCCGCAGGTCGCCCCGGAGCTGGTCGGCGGCCGCGTAGGCGCTCGCGATGCTCGCCGGGATGCCGACGCCGTCGTAGGCCGCGCCGCACACGGCGAGGCCCGGGACCTGCGCGACGTGGCCGCGGATCCGGGCCACGCGGGCGTGGTGGCCGACGGGGTACTGGGGCAGGCCGTCATGCCAGCGGGTGACGCGCGTGGCGACCGGCGCGGCGGCCAGGCCGGTGGCCTCCTTCAGGTCGTGCCGGGACACGGCGACGAGCCCGTCGTCGTCGCGGCCGAGGATCTCCGTCTCGCCGTACCGGCCGACGGAGGTGCGCAGGACCACCACGTCCGGGTCCTCGTCGTCGATCCAGCCCCACTTGCGGGAGGCGAAGGTGGACGCCTTGATGGTGCGCCCGTCGACCGGCGGCACGAGGAAGCCGCTGCCCTCCGGGAGCACGGCGGCGTCGGCGCGGCGGTAGGCGAGGGTGATCAGGGCCATGGAGGCGTACTCCACCGCGGACAGCTCGGCCGCGGCGGCGGGAGCCTCGGCGCGCAGCAGCTCGGCGGCGGGGCGGGCGGGTACGGCGACGACGACCGCGCCGGCGTGCAGCACCCGGTCGCCGGCGACGATCCGCCAGCCGTCCGGGGCGGTGCGCCGCAGCTCCGTCACGGGCGCCCCGGTGACGATCTCGCCGCCCCGTGCGCGCACCGACTCCGCGACCGCGAGCGGGAGGGTGCCGATGCCGCCGGCGATGCCCATGAACACCGGGCCGCTCGCCGGGGAGGTGGCCGTGCGGCCCTGGAGGGCGCGCACCGCCTCGGTCAGGGAGGTGTGGGTGCGGGCGGCCTCGAAGAGCTGGGGCACGGCCGAGCGCAGCGAGATGCGGTACGCGTCGCCCGCGTAGACCCCGCCCAGCAGCGGCTCGACGAGCCGGTCGACGACCTCGCGGCCCAGGCGCGCCGCCACGTACTCGCCCACCGCCACGTCGTCGCCGACCTCGGTGCGGGGCAGGTCGGCGTCGCGCCCGATGCGGGCGAGGCCCTCCGGCGACAGCACACCGGACAGGGCGGCGGCGGTGCCGGGGACGCCCATGACGTGGCCCTTGGGCATGGGGCGCAGGGCGCCGCGGGTCCACAGGGAGGCCGACGCGGTGGCCGGCGGCTGGAGGCGGTCGGCGAGACCGGCCGCGCGGGCCAGGCCGACGGCCTCGGGGCGGCGGGCCAGCATCGACTCGGCGCCGAGGTCGACGCGTACTCCGGCGATCTCCCCGGGCAGCAGCTTGCCGCCGACGCGGTCCGAGGCCTCCAGCACGGTCACCCGGACCCCGCGCTCCAGCAGCCGGTGGGCGGCGGCCAGTCCGGCGATGCCGGCCCCGATCACGACGACGTGCCCCGTGTCCGCGGGTGCCGTGCCCGCCGGGATCTCGCTTGCGCACATGCCCCCAGCCTCTCAGACCCGGCCGGCCGGGCGACCGCCAGGCCGGGGGCCGGGACGCCCGCCCGCGAGTCCGGACCGTGACCTCTTCGGGACCGTTCCGCGCCGTCGTCCGCTCCGCCTGCGACGTCCTAGGAACAACGATCCACACCGACCCCGGGGGGCCCTGTGCGTACACCACCTTCCCTGCGAGCCGTTCCGGCCGCCGTCCTGCTGGCCGCGGCCCTCGCCCTCACCGGATGCGGTGCCGGCGACGACTCCGGCAGCGCGAGCGACGCCAAGGCGGCCGCCCCGGCCGACGAGGCGCGGGGCGCGGCGGGCGCGGCGGACACGGACCGCTCCGGGGCGCCCGCCGCGGCGAAGGAGGCGCCGAAGGCCGCCGCCGCGAACCACATCATCCGCACCGCCTCCCTGACGGTCCAGGTCGAGGACGTTCCCAAGGCGCTCGAGGGGGCGCGCGCCACGGCCGAGAAGGCGGGCGGCTACGTCGGCGACGAGAGCACCGGCCGGGACGCGGACGGCCACGAGCACACCCGGCTCGTCCTGCGCGTACCCGTCGACGCCTACCAGGACGTCCTGTCCGAACTGGAGGGCGCCGGCAAGCTCCTGGAGCGCGACGCGAAGGCGGAGGACGTCACCGACCAGGTCGTCGACGTGGAGAGCCGCATCGCGTCCCAGCGCGCCAGCGTGGCGCGGGTGCGCGAGCTGATGGACCGCGCCACCCGACTGAGCGACGTGGTGACGCTGGAGGGCGAGCTGAGCTCCCGTCAGGCCGAGCTGGAGGCGCTGCTCGCCCGGCAGGCGTCCCTGAAGGACCGCACCAGCCTGGCCACCGTCACCCTCTCGCTGTCCGAGACGCCGCCGAAGGAGGAGGCCGCCGAGGACGACGATCCGGGGTTCACGGACGCGCTGGCGGGCGGCTGGGACGCGTTCGTGGCGATGCTGCGCTGGGTGGCCGTGGTGTTCGGCGCCGTCCTGCCGTTCGCCGCGGTGGCGGTGCTGCTCGTCCTGCTGTGGCTGCGGGTGGTGCGGCCCCGGCTGCCGCGCCGTTCCGCGGTCCCGCCGGTGACGACGGCGGTCGGACCGCTGCCGACGGCCCCGCCGGTGCCGGGGAACAGGCCCGCCGGGGGGACGGGCGAGCGGGACTGAAGTGCCGCGCCCGCGTAGCGTGTTCGCATGAGCATGAGCAGTGCGAGCGGTGGGCGGCGGGCGCGGGAGCGGCTGGTCGTGATCGGCGGGGACGCCGCGGGGATGTCCGCGGCGTCCCAGGCGCGCCGGTTGAAGGGCCCGGACGAGCTGGAGATCGTGGCGTTCGAACGCGGCCACTTCAGCTCGTACTCGGCGTGCGGCATCCCGTACTGGGTCGGCGGGGACGTCCCCGAACGGGACCGTCTCATCGCCCGTACGCCCGAGGAGCACCGGTCGCGCGACATCGACCTCCGGATGCGCACCGAGGTGACGGAGATCGACGTGGACGGCGGGCGGGTGCGCGCGCGTGACGTCGATTCGGGCACGGAGACCTGGACGCCGTACGACAAGCTCGTGATCGCGACCGGCGCCCGTCCGATCCGGCCCGACATGCCGGGGGCCGACGCGCCCAGCGTGCACGGGGTGCAGACCCTGGACGACGGCCAGGCGCTGCTGGACACGCTCGGCGGCACCCGGGGACGGCACGCGGTGGTCGTCGGGGCCGGGTACATCGGCGTGGAGATGGCCGAGGCGCTCATCAACCGCGGCTACGAGGTGACGGTCCTCAACCGCGGCCGGGAGCCGATGTCCACGCTCGACCCGGACATGGGCCGGATGGTGCACGAGGCCATGACGGGCCTCGGCATCACCATGGTGAACGACGCCGAGGTCACCAAGCTGCTGACGGGGGACGACGGCCGGGTCCGCGCGGTGGCCACCGAGGACGCCGAGTACCCGGCGGACGTGGTGGTGCTCGGCATCGGCGTGCGCCCCGAGACCGCGCTCGCCGCCCGGGCCGGTCTGCCGCTCGGCGCCCACGGCGGGCTGCTGACCGACCTGGCGATGCGCGTGCGCGGGCAGGGGAACATCTGGGCGGGCGGCGACTGCGTGGAGGTCCTCGACCTGGTCTCCGGGCAGGAGCGGCACATTCCGCTCGGCACGCACGCCAACAAGCACGGGCAGGTCATCGGCACCAACGCGGGCGGCGGTTACGCCACCTTCCCCGGCGTGGTCGGCACGGCGGTCAGCAAGGTCTGCGACCTGGAGATCGCGCGGACGGGACTGCGCGAGAAGGACGCGCTGCGGGTGGGGCTGCGGTTCGTGTCGGCCACCGTGGAGTCCACCAGCCGCGCCGGGTACTACCCGGGCGCCTCCCCCATGACGGTGAAGATGCTCGCCGAGCGGCGCACCGGCCGGCTGCTGGGTGTGCAGATCGTCGGCCGTGAGGGCGCGGGCAAGCGGGTCGACATCGCCGCGGTGGCCCTCACGGCCGGGATGACGGTGGAACGGATGACCGCCCTGGACCTGGGGTACGCGCCGCCGTTCTCCCCGGTGTGGGACCCCGTGCTGGTGGCGGCCCGCAAGACGGCGAGGGCGGTGGAGCAGCACCGCTGAGGCGGCTACGCGGTGCCGGTGATCCGGTCGATGGCCTGCCGCGCCTGCTCGGCCGGTGGCCGCGGGGGCAGCGACGACACGGACGCCGGGGCGGTCACGGCGGCCGGGGCCGTGGCCGGCGCGCCGACCGCGGGCGGCTGCTCACCGGCCGGCCTGGCGTGCGCGGCGGCGCGGGTGGAGCGCAGCCGGTGGCTCACCGCCTCGTCCAGTGTCACGGGCCGTTGCCTCTGCGCGGCCAGCCGCCCGGCCTCCTGGCCCAGCCGGGCGACGTCCTCCCAGGGCAGGCGGAGCACGAGGGCGACCTCGGCCTCGCCGTCGGGCAGGGCGTGCATCGCCGGAACCGGTGTGACCCGTTCGTCCATCGCCTGATCCTCACGTCGTCCCCGCGCCCGCCTTTCCCGGGCCGCGGGCGGTTGGGAGGAGATACGCGCGCACGGACGGGGGCGTTCAGGGTGCGCGCCGATTCACCGTCCGCCGGGCGGGCAGTAGTGTCCCGTGGTCATTCCCGTCCATGACGTGAACCCGGCGCGCCGCACGCCCTGGGTGACGTACGCCCTCATCGTCGCGAACGTGCTCGTCTTCCTGTTCACCCCCGGCATGACCGGGTCCGTGACGGGCGGGGGCGGTCTCGCGCAGATGTGCCACCTCCAGGCCTTCCTGGACCACTACGCGGCGGTTCCCCAGGAACTGCTGCACCACCGGCTGCCCCGGCTGGTGCCGACCGGCGAGACCGGGGTGGGCCCGCGGGGGCCGGGGTGCGTGATCGGCCCGCCGTCCTACGACAAGTCGCCGGAGCTGAGCGTCCTGACGGCGATGTTCCTGCACGGCGGCTGGCTGCACCTGCTGGGCAACATGCTCTTCCTGTGGATCTTCGGCAACAACGTCGAGGACCGCATGGGCCACGTGCGCTACCTGCTGTTCTACGGCGTCTGCGGCTACGCGGCGACCTACGGCTTCGCCCTCCTCGACGCGGACTCCCGCGCCCCGCTGATCGGCGCCTCGGGCGCGATCGCCGGGGTGCTCGGCGCCTACCTGGTGCTGTATCCGAGGGCCCGCGTCTGGGTCCTCGTGCCGTTCCTCATCTTCCTGCCGCTGCGCCTGCCGGCCTGGATCGTGCTGGGCTTCTGGTTCGGCCTCCAGGCGGTGTACTCGTCCGGCGGCGCCGTCTCCGACGCGGGCACGGTGGCGTACGCGGCCCATGTCGTCGGCTTCCTGGCGGGCATGCTGCTCGCCTGGCCGCTGCGGCCCGGCACCCCTCCCCCGCCGGAGCCGCGCGGCCTGCTGTTCGGCAGACGGGCCCGGCCGGGCTGGTAGCGGGCCCGGTGGGCGACGGGTGGGTATGCTCCGGGGCGGACGGGGCGACCACTTGGGGGACGGATGACGGCGGGGGACGGTCCGGTGCTGGACGAGGGCCGGATCAAGCATCTCGAGCTGATCCAGATGGTCGTGGCCCGGATGGGCAACAACTCGTTCCTGATCAAGGGCTGGTCGCTGACGGTCACGGGCGCGCTGCTCGCGTTCGCCGTCCGCGCCGACGACCGGGCCGTCGGGGCGGTCAGCCTGGCGCCGGTCCTGGCGTTCTGGCTCCTCGACGGCTACTTCATGTACCGGGAGCGCCTGTACCGGCGCCTGTACGACCGGGTGCGGCGTCCGGAGGTGACGGTGGAGCCGTTCGCGATGGACGTGGAGCCGGGCCGGGAACGCGCCGGAGTGGCGAAGGCGGCGTTCTCGCCCACCCCGGTCTGCTTCTACGGGGGTCTCTTCCTCGCCCAGGTCTTCGCCCTGCTGTTCGCCGCCTGACCCACGGGCGCCGGGCGCGCGGAACGCTTCTCGTCACCGGAAAGCGCGCGGCGCCCGCCGCCGGCCCCTCCGGGCCGGGACGCGCGCCGCGCGGTTGGTGCACAGGGGTCAGCGGGCGGTGCGGGTGTGGACGTACTCCACGAGCCGGGTCAGCGCGTCCGGCTCGGTGGACGGCAGGACGCCGTGACCGAGGTTGAAGACGTGGCCCTCCAGGCCCGCCGCCGCGTCCAGGACCTCCTGGGTCTTCTCCTCGACCGCCTGCGTCGAGGAGAAGAGGACGGCGGGGTCCAGGTTCCCCTGGAGCGCCTTGCCGGGGCCGACGCGGCGGGCGGCCTCGTCCAGCGGGACGCGCCAGTCGACGCCGACGACGTCCGCACCGGCCTCGCCCATGTCGCCGAGGAGCTCGCCGGTGCCCACGCCGAAGTGGATGCGCGGCACGCCGTACCCGGCGACGGCGTCGAAGACCTTGCGGGAGGCGGGCTGCACGAAGCGGCGGTAGTCCGCGGGGGCGAGGGCGCCGACCCAGGAGTCGAAGAGCTGGACGGCGCTCGCGCCCGCCTCGATCTGCACCTTGAGGAAGGCGGCCGTGATGTCGGCGAGCCGGTCCAGCAGGTCGGCCCACAGCTGCGGGTCGCCGTACATGAGCGCCTTGGTGTGCTCGTGGTTGCGGGACGGGCCGCCCTCCACGAGGTAACTCGCGAGGGTGAACGGGGCGCCCGCGAAGCCGATCAGCGGGGTGGCGCCGAGCTCGCGGGTGAGCAGGCCGTACGCCTCGGTGACGTAGGAGACGTCCTCGGGGGTCAGGTCGCGCAGCCGGGCCAGGTCCTCGCGGGTGCGGACCGGCTTCTCGACGACCGGGCCGACGCCCGGCTTGATGTCGAGGTCGATGCCGATGGCCTTGAGCGGGACCACGATGTCGCTGAAGTAGATCGCCGCGTCCACGCCGTGCCGGCGCACCGGCTGGAGGGTGATCTCGGCGACCAGTTCCGGCCGCATGCAGGACTCGAGCATCGGGATGCCCTCGCGCACCTTGCGGTACTCCGGGAGTGAGCGTCCGGCCTGCCGCATGAACCACACCGGCGTGTGCGGCACCGGCTCACGCCGGCACGCCCTGAGGAAGGCGGAGTCGTACGTGGCGGTCGGCTGCTTGCCCGCGGGGCTCTGGTTGGCACTCACAGCGGCAAGTCTCGCACGTCCCCCGGGCGGTGCCCGCCCTCGGGTGCGGGCACCGGACCGGGGCGCGCGGGCCCGGACAACGGCCCCGGCGCGCCCTCGCCGTACCACGTGATCCGGACATCGCGCCCGCACGCGGGTGTCCCTCCCTGCGCCGGGGCGCCGTTCCGCTTAATCTTCCCCGCATGGCTGCGGCTCAGGGACGACTGTCGGACGACGCTGGCGGAATGGACGAACCGAAGGGCACCAAGGAGGGCGGGCGGCAACCGGGGAGCGCGGCGCCACCGCCCTTCACGGCCGCCGTCGACGCGCTCCAGACCGCGCGGCTGCGGCCCCAGATCGAGGTGGAGGCGACGCGTGCGCCGCAGCGCCTCGCGCCGTTCGCGTACGCGCTGGAGGCCGCGGTCGTCGACGGCGACGAGGATCTGGCCGACGGGCGCCTGGTGCTGCTGCACGATCCGGCCGGCCACGACGCCTGGCAGGGCACCTTCCGGCTGGTCACGCTGGTGCGCGCCGAGCTGGAGGCGGAGATGGCCGCGGACCCGCTGCTGCCGGACGTGTGCTGGTCCTGGCTCACGGGTGCCCTCCAGGCCCGCGGCCTGGCCTACGGAGAGCCCAGCGGCACCGTCACCCGGGCGAGCTCGCACTACTTCGGCGGGCTGTCGGCACGCCCGTCCGCCTCGCAGATCGAGATCCGGGCGTCCTGGACGCCCCGCGAGGGCCCGGGCGGGGCGCCGGACACCGCCTCCCACCTCGCCTCGTGGTGCGATCTGCTGGCCCAGGTCGCGGGTCTGCCGCCGGCCGGTCCGGGCGACGCCTCGGTCGTCACGCTGCCCCAGCGCCGCGGGCCGCAGTCCCGCTAGCCGTCCGGCCCCCCTTCACCCGGTCACCCGGCACCCCTGCACCCGGTCACCCCTTCGCCCCGCACGGCCGATCGCGTCGTGGACGCATGCCGAAGCCTCGGTCACTTTGTCGATACGGCCACTTTCGGCCGCGTATCGACAGAGATTGAAACCGTCCGGTCTTCGAATGATCGACCGCGTGTCCGAATTGCTCGGATTGTTACTCACCAGATCGTGATCATTCCCTAAAGGCGGACGGGTTCGGTGCCGAAGACGACTGTGACCTTGAAAGCACGGTTCGTCCCGGCTTCGTCCCCCAGGAGCCGGTCCCGTCCCGCACCCCAGGAGGCCTGGTGTCCGTTCTCCTCGAGCAGCCCGCAAGCCTGGTCGCCTACCGCCCGAACAAGCCGACCGCCATGGTGGTCGTGGCCGACCCGCGCGTCCGTTCCACCGTCACCCGCCATCTGTGGGCCCTCGGTGTGCGCGACGTCATCGAGGCCTCGTCCGTCGCGGAGGCTCGTCCCCGCATCGGCAACCCACGCGACATCTGCGTCGCAGACGTCCATCTCCCCGACGGCTCCGGCCTGACCCTGCTGTCCGAGACCCGCGCGGCCGGCTGGCCCAACGGGCTCGCCCTGTCCGCCGCCGACGACATCGGCGCCGTCCGCAACGCCCTCGCCGGCGGTGTCAAGGGCTACGTCGTCACCGGCACCCGCACCAACATCGGGCTCCCCACCCGGCCCGGTGCCGCTCCCATCGGCGGCGCCGCCGCCCGTCTGCACCGCCGCCCCCCGGGCGCCCCGAGCCACCCGGGCGGCTACCGCGAGCTCTCCGGCCGCGAGGTCGAGGTGCTGCGACTGGTCGCGGAGGGCCAGTCGAACAAGGCGATCGGCGTCTCCATGGGCCTGTCCGCCCTGACCGTCAAGAGCCACCTGGCCCGCATCGCCCGCAAGCTCGGCACGGGCGACCGCGCCGGGATGGTGGCGGTGGCCCTGCGGACCGGCATCATCCACTGACCGCCCCGAACCCCGTCAGCTCCCCCCGCCGCTCCCCCATGAGCCCGATCTTTCACTGACCTGTCTCGTTTACGACCCCCCGCAGCCCGCCGACGGAACGTTCCGTCGGCGGGTTCGGCGCATACACCGATACCCTTGACCGGTGACCGACGCCCACGAAACCGCAGCAGACCATTCACTGCGAACCACCGGAGGCGCCCCTCCGGACGACGCCGGATCTTCTGCGAGTCAGGCGCCGATCCCGTTGCTAGAACCACGCGAGGGCGTACCGCCGGTGATCGCCGACGCCGACGCCCTCGCCGAGGTGACCGCCGCCTTCGCCGCCGGCAGCGGCCCCGTCGCCGTCGACGCCGAGCGCGCTTCCGGCTACCGCTACGGCCAGCGCGCCTACCTGGTGCAGCTGCGCCGCCAGGGCGCGGGCACCGCGCTCATCGACCCCGTGGCCTGCCCCGACCTGTCGGAGCTGGGCGCCGCGGTCTCCGACGCCGAGTGGGTGCTGCACGCGGCCACCCAGGACCTGCCCTGCCTGCGGGAGATAGGGATGGTCCCCACCCGGCTGTTCGACACGGAGCTGGCCGGCCGGCTCGCCGGTTTCCCCCGGGTCGGCCTCGGCGCGATGGTCGAGAACGTGCTGGGCTTCGTCCTGGAGAAGGGCCACTCGGCCGTCGACTGGTCGACGCGTCCGCTGCCCGAGCCGTGGCTGCGCTACGCCGCCCTCGACGTCGAGCTCCTCGTGGACCTGCGCGACGCGCTGGAGAAGGAGCTGGACCGGCAGGGCAAGCTGGAGTGGGCCCGGCAGGAGTTCGACGCGATCGCCTCGGCGCCGCCGGCCGAGCCCCGCAAGGACCCGTGGCGCCGCACCTCCGGCATGCACAAGGTGCGCCGGCGCCGGCAGCTCGCCGTGGTCCGGGAGCTCTGGCAGACCCGGGACCGGATCGCCCAGCGCCGGGACGTCTCCCCCGGCAAGGTGCTCGGGGACGCGGCCATCGTGGAGGCCGCGCTCGCGCTGCCGGCCAACGCCCACGCGCTCGGGGCGCTCGGCGGCTTCGGCCGGGTGAACCGCCGGCAGCTGGAGCAGTGGCAGGCGGCGGTCGACCGCGCCAAGGCCCTCACCGAGTCGCAGCTGCCGCAGCCGGGCCAGGCGGTGACCGGTCCCCCGCCGCCGCGCGCCTGGGCCGACAAGGACCCGGCCGCCGCCGCCCGGCTGACCGCGGCGCGGGCCGGGGTGACGGCGCTGGCCGAGGAACTGAACATGCCGCAGGAGAACCTGATCACCCCGGACACCGTGCGCCGGGTCTGCTGGGAGCCGCCGAAGCCGGCCGACCCGGACTCCGTGGCCGCGGCCCTCACCGGACACGGCGCCCGGCCGTGGCAGGTGGAACAGGTGACACCGGTCCTGGTGAAGGCCCTGAACCAGGAGGCGGAACCGGCCTGACGCGCGTGCGGCCCCTTCGACGCGCGGGGAGCGGGCACCCCGCGCCCCGGCCGCCGGAACGGCGGGGCCGCGGGTGCCGGCACCGCCGAAGGGGTGATCTCACGCCGGCAGCGGGTGTGACCTTCGCCGCTTGGGCCGGGGGGACTGGGCAGCTACGTTACTCATAAGTAGCATGGGCCTGAGCGGACGCTCAGCGGCCGCAGCAGTGCAGTGCCATCCCGCACCCTGGAGGAGAGCCATCGTGCCTCGTACCGTCAGGGACGTCGTCTTCGTCGACGGCGTCCGCACCCCGTTCGGCAAGGCGGGCCCGAAGGGCATCTACCACGAGACCCGCGCCGACGACCTGGTCGTGAAGGCGATCCGGGAGCTGCTGCGCCGCAACCCCGGTCTCGACCCCAAGAAGATCGACGAGGTCGCCGTCGCCGCGACCACGCAGATCGGTGACCAGGGTCTGACCATCGGCCGCACCGCCGGCATCCTGGCGGGCCTGCCCACCTCGGTCCCGGGCTACTCGATCGACCGCATGTGCGCGGGCGCCCTGACCGCCGTCACCACGGTGGCCGGCTCGGTCGCCTTCGGCGCCTACGACGTCGCCATCGCGGGCGGTGTCGAGCACATGGGCCGCCACCCGATGGGCGAGGGCGTGGACCCGAACCCGCGGTTCGTCAGCGAGAAGCTGGTCGACGAGTCCGCCCTGTTCATGGGCATGACCGCCGAGAACCTGCACGACCGCTACCCGAGCATCACCAAGCAGCGCGCCGACGAGTACGCCGTGCGCTCCCAGGAGAAGGCCGCCAAGGCGTACGCCAACGGCCAGATCCAGGCGGACCTGGTGCCGATCTCGGTGCGCCGCACCAGCCCCGAGGCCGGGGAGACCGGCTGGGGCCTGGTCACGGCCGACGAGCCGATGCGCCCGGGCACCACCCTGGAGAACCTGGCGGGTCTGAAGACGCCGTTCCGCGTCCACGGCCGGGTCACCGCGGGCAACGCGGCCGGTCTGAACGACGGCGCCACCGCCTCCCTCATCGCGAGCGAGGACTTCGCCCGCGAGAACGACCTGCCGGTCAAGATGCGCCTCGTCTCGTACGCCTTCGCGGGCGTCGAGCCGGAGGTCATGGGCTACGGCCCGATCCCGGCCACGGAGAAGGCCCTCGCGCAGGCGGGTCTGTCCATCTCCGACATCGGCCTGTTCGAGATCAACGAGGCCTTCGCCGTCCAGGTCCTCGCGTTCCTTGAGCACTACGGCATCGCCGACGACGACGCGCGCGTCAACCAGTACGGCGGCGCCATCGCCTTCGGCCACCCGCTCGCCTCCTCCGGCGTCCGCCTGATGACGCAGCTGGCCCGCCAGTTCGAGGAGCAGCCGCACGTCCGCTACGGCCTGACCACCATGTGCGTGGGCTTCGGCATGGGCGCGACGGTCATCTGGGAGAACCCGCACTTCGAGGGGGACAAGTGAGCACCACCGCAGAGCTGCTGAAGGGTGCGGCCGAGCTGTTCCCCGGCGAGGTCGTCACGAGCGCGCACGTACGCCACTTCGACCTGCCCCTGGGCGCCGGGCGCTTCGCCCTGATCACCCTGGACAACGGTCACGACCACACCAAGCCGACCACCCTCGGCCCGCAGTCGCTGGCGAACATCGACGCCGCGATCGACCAGGTCGAGAAGGAGGCCGCGGACGGCGACATCGTCGGCGTCGGCGTCACCGGCAAGCCGTTCATCTTCGCCGTCGGCGCCGACCTCAAGGGCGTCGAACTGCTGAAGCGGCACGAGGACGCGCTGGCCATCGGCAAGGGCGGCCACGACGTCTTCAAGCGGCTGTCGAAGCTGGCCGTGCCGACCTTCGCGTACTACAACGGCGCGGCCATGGGCGGCGGCGTGGAGATCGGCCTGCACTGCGCGTACCGCACGGTGTCGGCGGCGCTCCCGGCGTTCTCGCTGCCCGAGGTCTTCCTCGGTCTGGTCCCCGGCTGGGGCGGCTGCACGCTGCTGCCGAACCTGATCGGCGCCGACAAGGCCGTCTCGGTGATCATCGAGAACAGCCTGAACCAGAACAAGCAGCTCAAGGGCAAGCAGGTCTACGAGCTCGGGATCGCGGACGCGCTCTTCGAGGGCGCCGACTTCCTGGAGCAGTCGCTGATCTGGACGGCGTCCGTCCTCAAGGGCGAGATCGTCGTCGAGCGTCCGGCGATCGACCGCGGCGAGGCCTGGGACCAGGCCGTCGCGCGCGGCCGGTTCATCGCCGACGGCAAGGTGCACGGCGCCGCCCCGGCCGCCTACCGCGCCCTGGACATCATCGCCGCCGCCAAGAACGGCGACCTCCAGCAGGGTTACGACGCCGAGGACCAGGCCCTGGCCGACCTCATCATGGGCGGCGAACTGCGGTCCGGCATCTACGCCTTCAACCTGGTGCAGAAGCGCGGCAAGCGCCCCGCGGGCGCCCCGGACAAGTCGCTGGCCCGACCGGTCACCAAGGTCGGCGTGGTCGGCGCCGGCCTGATGGCGTCGCAGCTCGCCCTGCTCTTCCTGCGCCGTCTCGAGGTCCCGGTCGTCCTCACGGACATCGACCAGGAGCGCGTCGACAAGGGTGTGGGCTACGTCCACGCCGAGATCGACAAGCTGCTCGGCAAGGGCCGCGTCAACCAGGACAAGGCCAACCGCCTCAAGGGCCTGGTGACCGGCGTCCTGGACAAGGCCGAGGGCTTCGCGGACGCGGACTTCATCATCGAGGCCGTGTTCGAGGAGATGGGCGTCAAGCAGAAGGTGTTCGCGGAGGTCGAGGCGGTCGCCCCGGCGCACGCCGTCCTCGCGACCAACACCTCGTCCCTGTCCGTGTCGGAGATGGCGTCGAAGCTGAAGAACCCGGAGCGGGTCGTCGGCTTCCACTTCTTCAACCCGGTCGCGATCCTGCCGCTGCTGGAGATCGTCCGCGGCGAGCGGACCGACGACGCCTCGCTGGCGACCGCCTTCGCGGTGGCCAAGAAGCTGAAGAAGACCGCGGTCCTCGTCAAGGACGCCCCGGCGTTCGTCGTGAACCGCATCCTGACCCGCTTCATGGGCGAGATCCAGAACGTCATCGACGAGGGCACGCCCGTCGAGGTCGCGGAGAAGGCGGTCGAGCCCCTCGGCCTGCCGATGTCCCCCCTCGTCCTCCTGGAGCTGGTCGGCCCGGCGATCGGCCTGCACGTCTCGGAGACCCTCAACCGGGTCTTCCCCGAGCGCTTCACGGTCTCCCCGAACCTGAAGGCGGTCGTCGAGGCGGGCAAGCGCGGCTTCTACGTCTACGACAGCGGCAAGCCGGAGCTCGACCCGGAGGTCGCCGCGCTGCTCAAGCAGGGCGACACGGTCCTGACGGAGGAGCAGGTCCGCGCCCGCGTCCTGGACGCGGTGGCGCAGGAGATCGGCCTGATGCTCGACGAGGGCGTCGTGGCCGAGGCCCAGGACATCGACCTCTGCCTGATCACCGGCGCCGGCTGGCCCTTCCACCTGGGCGGCATCACGCCGTACCTGGACCGTGAGGGCGTGTCCGAGCGGGTGAACGGCAAGCGGTTCCTGGAGACCGGCGTGGCCAGCGTGCCCGCGTAGTCTCCCCGCACGGACGAAGGGGCCCCCGCCGGAAGGCGGGGGCCCCTTCGGTGCTCCCGGGCGGGCGCGGGCGGCGCGTGCCCCCGCTGCCCGCGTCCGTCACCAGGCGGGCAGCGCCGGGTAGTGCTCACAGCCCGGACCGCAGGCCACCCGCGCCGACATCGACGTGTGGAGCCAGCTGTCCTCGGGGACGCCGTGGACCTTCAGCTCGAGACGGGCGGGCGCCGAGCGGATCGCGCTGAACACCGCCACGAACTCCACGGTGTAGGTCCCGGGCCGCCAGTCGTGGGCGTGCGTGACCCGCCAGGTGCCGTCCTCCTGAACCGGTGCCTCGGCGATCAGCCGTCCCTGTTCCAGCACCATGACCTTCTCGGTCCCGCGCCCCGCCGTGCCCGAGAACCGGGGGCGGGGACCGCTCCAGGCACCGGGCCGCGGGCCGACCACCTCCGGCGCGTCCAGCCGCTCCAGCACCTCGAAGTCGGCCTCCGTCGAGGAGGACACCGCGCTTCCGGCGAGGGCGACGGCGGTCACCTTGTGCCGTCCCGCGGGCCACTGCACCGCGCGCCGCCACTGCCAGGTGCCGTCCGCGGCCACCTGGGTGCCGCCGAGGTACTGGCCGTCCTCGAAGAACATGACGTACTGGGCACCCGCGGGGGCCGTACCCGTCAGCTTCCGTCCGGCGCCGACCGGCCGGCCGGGTTCCGGTGAGCGGACGACCGGGGCGGCGCTCACCTCGGGCCGGGCCGTGAGGGCGAGGTGCGGGTGCTGCACGGTGAACTCCGTCCGCACCTCGGGCATCGGGCCGGGCATCAGCTTCTGGACCTGCACCAGCCCCGGGGGCACGCCGGGAACGCCCGCGAGTCCGCTCGCCACCAGCCGGGCCGCCTCACGTGCCCCGGCGTGGTTGAAGTGGCTGGAGTCGATGATGCCCTGGGGGTGCCCGGGGTGCTCGCCCGGGTCGAGCCACCGGTAGAGGTTGCGGGCCCGGGTGGGTCCCAGTTCCGCCAGGAGCTGGGTGGTGGACGCCGTGAGGTCGATGACCGGGCAGTCCAGCTCCGCGGCGGCCTCCAGGGTCAGCTCCCGGTAGCCGTCGTGGGTGTCCACCGGGCGGCCGGAGGCGTCGAAGACGCAGCGGGCCGCCGGAGCCACCAGGACGGGGAGCGCGCCCTGCGCGCGGAGAGCCTCGACGTACAGCCGCAGGTACTCCTTGAACTCGCGTGGTCCGTGGTACCGGTTGAGCTGGTTGATTCGCTGCTCGACGTGACCGAAGGCGATGAGCACCACGTCCCCGGGGCCCACGAGGGTCAGCAGGGCCGCGAACCGCTCGGTGTAGTAGCCGCGCAGCGTCATCGCGTCGCGCGCGTAGTTGCGGACGTCGCTGCCGGCCCCCAGGAACTCCTCGAGGTACTGGCCCCAGCCGGCGAGCGGGGCCTCCTCCTCGGTACGGGATGCGGCAACCGAGTTACCGATGACGCAGATCTTCATGGCCTCTTCTTCTCGCCTCCGTTGTCGTCCGCCGCGGCCCGCGCGTCAGCACGCCTGCCACGGGCCGAAGCCGGCCCCCGGGCGCGCCTCCTCGAGCCTCGCCCAGTGCAGCCGGCCGTCGGCGCCGAGTGCCGTGACGACCGCCCGGCCGTGGGCGTCGGCGGCGATCGCCGGCGCTCCGACCGTCTGCACGGCGTGGTGCCGCCAGTCGGGCCGGCCGTCCTCGCGCCCGTCCGTGGCCAGCACCGTGACGGCGGGCCTGCTGTGCTCGTCCCGGCGGGCGAGGACCAGCACGTCGTGGTCGGCGGACCGCAGCCGCGCCGCGGCGACCGCGCCGGTGCCGCCGTCCTCGCTCAGCCGTGCCACCCGCTGCTCCCAGGTGCCGTTCGGGCGCTGCTGATGGCGCATGACCGCGCCGGTGTCCTCCTCCCGGTAGAACAGGGCCACGCGGTTGCGGCCGATCTGCACGGGGGTCAGCCCCGAGGCCGGGCGCCAGGTCTCCGGCACGCCGGTGACCAGCTGGTCCTCCAGCTTGAACGGGCCGTAGACCGCCTCCTGGCGCCAGCGCACGCCGCCGGTGCGGTTGGTGGCGTACATGTCGATGCGGCCCGTGGAGCGCAGGACGGTGGTCAGGGCGTCCTGCATCCAGCGCCCGCCGAAGGCCTCCCACGGGGCGAGCCCGTCCGTGGTCTCGCGGCGCGTGCTGACACCGACCGAGAAGTTCCGCACGAAGACGTGGAGGTGGCCCGCCGGATCGACGACCGCCGCGGGCACGCCGACCTCGCGGCAGCGGCGCCAGTCCCTCGTGGCCTCGTCCGGGTTGCCGAACGACTCCCAGGGGAGCACCGAGCCCGTGTGGGCCTGGCGCCACATGCGCACCACCTCCACATCGACCCGGCCCTCCTCGCCCGTGGTGCGGCGCAGGCCCACCAGGTGGACGCCGCCGGTGCGGTCGGGGGCGACGGCGAGGCACGGCAGGAGGCCGTTGCCGGGCAGCAGCAGGGGCCCTTCGAAGCGGCCGGCGCCCGCCTCCTCCTCGGTCCACACGGCGGCCTGGTCGCCGAGGACCGCGTAGGCGGCGAGCCGGCCGTCGGCCTGCAGGTGCAGCCACTGGGTGCCCTGCGGGTAGCGGCTGCGGGTGCTCCAGCCGTAGCGCCGGATGTCCGCTCCGTCGCCGAGCTGGAGGTCACCGCAGTAGCGGTGGGTGCACGGGTGGCCGTCGGCCCCCGCGTACACGTCGATGAGCTCCTTCTTCAGGGTGTAGGAGCGCTCGCTGAGGTTGTTCGGCCAGGTCTTGTTGCCGTAGCCGGTGAAGTGCTCGGTCAGCGGCGGGCGGCCGCCGGACCGCAGGTGGCGGCGGAGCGCCTCGAGCGCGAACTGGGCGGTGGCGGTGTGGTCGGCGTGGTCGCTGGACGTGATGCCGCGCGCCTCGTCGAACGACTCGTGCAGGGGGTCGGGGTCCATCGTCCACATCAGGGTGGGCTGCACGTAGCCGAGCAGCTGCACCAGCGCCGCGACGACCTCCTCCCGGCCCAGGAGCTGTGCCTGGCGCAGCGGCGACCCGGGGGCGACGAGCGTGGGCTGACGGGCGGCCCGTCCGTCCCACAGGCTGGTCAGCCGGACGGGCGGCTGGTCGGCGGGGTAGCCGTGCGCGGCGTCCACCATCCGCAGGCCGAGGAAGAAGAGCTGCACCTCCGGCGCCTCGGCCAGGTAGCACCGCTCCGCGGCCACGCCGGGGACCAGTTCCACGGCCTCCCGGACCCAGGACGCCTCCCGCTGCCCGAGCACCATGGTGGCGTAGGCGGCACGCAGCCCGTTCTGGCGGGCCTCCATGTAGCCCTCGAAGTCGACCGGACCGCGGTCCCGGAGCGGGTCACGGGTGTCGACGTTGCGCCCGTCCGCCTCGGCGGCGGTCAGGTAGACGCTGGTGACCCGGTGTCCGGCGGCGAGCAGCCGGCTCAGGTCGGGGTTGACGAAGTAGAGGTCGTCGTCCGGGTGCGCGAAGACCTGGAACAGCGACGTGGGGTGCGCTTCGGTGGGCTGGGTCATGATCGGTGGGCGCTCCGGGCGGGGACGGCGGACGAACGGGCGGTGACGGTCACAGGGGCCACCCGGGCAGGTGTCCGGCGTGGAACCGCTGGTTGCGGGGCGATCCGGCCTCGAACTGACTGGCCACCGGGAAGTACGAGGGCAGGAAGGCCGCCAGGATGGCGTCCTGTTCGTCCTCGCCGACGTCGCCGTCGTGGTAGTCGTTCAGGCAGAAGACGTCGTGCGGCCGGTTCAGCTGTAGCCGGGCCAGGCGCTGCTTGTGGTCGCTCAGGCCGACGTTGACGAAGCCGCAGTTGATGCTGCCGGGCGCGGACCGCTGCGTGTGGTAGCCGACGTAGTGGTGCAGCGACGAGGCGATCGCGAGGTCGGAGTGACTGCGGAAGCGGCTCGCCGCCGTGGCGGCGACGGCGTCGGTGAAGTACTCCTCGATGTCGGCCAGCACGCTGCGCCGCAGGGGGTGCGGCGCGTGCAGGAACGAGTGCGCGAGGACCTGGCCGAAGGTGTCGGCGACCAGCTCGCGGTTGTTCTTGGCCGCGCTCATGTTGAACTCGTCGTCGGCCGTGACCGGTCCCATGGGCACGGTCGTGGGCGACATGAAGTACTTGGCGACGCCGTTGCCGTGGAAGAACATGCCCGGCTGGAGCACGCGTCCGACGAACACGTCGTCGTTGAAGTACAGGAAGTGCTCGGCCAGGCCGTCGATGCGGTGCAGCTGGCTCTCGATGGCGTGCGAGTTGTACGTCGGCAGCACCGCGGGGTCGGCGAAGATCTCACGGTGGTCGACGACCCGGATCCGCGGGTGGCTCAGGTCGAGCCACTCGGGGACCTGCTGGTCGGTGACGAGGTGGATGGTGCGGATCCAGGGGGCGTGCATGTCGATGGAGCGCAGGGAGTACCGCAGTTCGTCCCGGTCGCGGAAGCGGGCGGCGCTGCTCGCGGCGTCCTCGGTCCGCATGCCGAGCGTCCGCATCACCGCGTTCTTGCGTTCCAGCCAGTCGACGTCCCCTCCGTCGACCCAGGTGTAGACGGCGTCGACGGGGAAGGTCACGTCCCCGTTGAGGGTGTGGGCGTACGGCTCGATGGTCGGGTACGTGCGCCCGCCCAGCACCGTGGTGCGCACCCGCATCGAGTTGACCGGCACCCGGTCGCCGACGAGGGTGCGGACCGGGGAGACCATCATGGCGGGATCGTCCGGGTCCTCCTCCCAGAAGTTGACCGTGCACCCGTAGACGCCGGCCAGCCGGAGCGTGCGGGCGGGGCTGACCGCGTTCTGGTAGACGCGCACGGCCGAGCACGTGGTCTGCGCGTGCCGCTCGGCGAAGGCGGCGAGGACGGTGGCCGTGGGGCTCTGGCGCTCGTTGAGCAGGGACACGTAGACGGCGCTGCCCCCGTGCACGGCGGACAGTGCCTTGAGCACGGCCTCCCGGTTGGAGGTGTGCACGGCCACCGCGTGCCGGACGTTGGTGTCCCGGGTGACGAAGTACGGGATCTGCGCGTGCGTCAGGGCGGCGGCGACCAGGCCCAGGTTGTGCTGGACGACGTCCCAGGGGGTCTCGCTCTCCAGCCGGCGGCACAGCTGCCCGCCGTCGCGCACCAGGCCCCGGTCCGACCGCAGGAGCCGCTCCTCCAGGGCGCGCTGCTCCTTGGTGTCGACGGTCGTGGCGGGGGCGGGGGCCGCCGGACGGAGCATGCCCTCCTGTCCGCTCATCAGGGCGTGGACCGCCTGCCGCTCCGCCTTGCGGGCCTCGCGGAGCCCGGAGGCCCGCTCGTCCGCCAGCTCGGCGAAGATCTTCTCCCACATGGCGGTGACGACGGGCGGAGCGAGCCTGGCGACGGACGCCGCGGCCTCCTGGCCCATGCGGTGGCGCAGCGGGGCGTTCTCGATGAGGTGGATCAGTGCCTGTGCGGCGGCGTCGGTGTCGTTGGCGGGCACGAGGATGCCGGTCTGCCCGTCCGAGACGACCTCGCGCGGGCCGTTGGGGCAGTCGTAGGAGACGACGGGCACGCCGGCCGCCTGGGCCTCGGTGAGGACCAGGGGAAAGGCCTCGTTGCGGGAGGTCATCAGGGCGATGCTGGCCTTGGCCCATTCCTCGGCGAGGTGCGGGGAGTTGCCGTTGAGCTGGACGCTGTCGTGCAGGCCGAGCACGTCGATCTGCCGCCGCAGGGCGCCGCTGAGCGGGCCGTCGCCGAAGACGCGCAGCGTCCAGGTGGGGTGCCGGCGGACGACCGTGTCCCAGATGGTGATGGCGTGGTCGATCTGCTTCTCGCCGACCAGGCGGCCGGCGATGACCACGCTGCGGGTCTCGAGGGTGGACCGCGGCCGGAAACCCCGGGGCAGCGCGTTCGGCACGACGTCGATGCGCGGCGCGCTCTCGCCGAGGGTCTCGGCGAACCAGTCGCGGGTGCGGTTGCTGAGCACCGCGAGTGCGTCCAGCCGGGAGGCGTAGCGCAGGAGCGGTTCGGCGCTGGGTCCGCGGAGCTCGGAGACCCGGTGCTCCTGGTGGAGGGTCATCACGCGGGGCGGGGCCAGCTGCACCGCCAGCGCCATGAGCGCCGGCGTCGTGGTGACGAGCAGGTCGGTGTCGGTGTTCTGGAGGTGGTACTCCAGTTCCAGGTCGGTGAGCCGGTTGAACGCCGCTTCCCACGAGGGGTCCACCAGCGCGCTGGGCCGGTCCGCCACCTGGGCCCAGGCCTCGGCGGTGAGCCCGGTCGCCCGGAGCGGTACGGGTGTGGCGCCCGTCCGGTCGATCAGGTAGTCGACGCGGATGCGCTCGTCGATGGGGAAGAACAGCTTCGGCTGGGTCTTCAGGATGCTCAGGACGCGGACGTCGTGGTTCGCGACGAGTTCGGCGGCCTGGTTGAAGACGGCCCGCTCGGTTCCTCCGACGGCGTCCGCGGTGAGCAGGAGAAAAGTGATCTTCATGGTTCCGGTTACGCGGCTTGCGCCATCGGGCTGCACTGGATGCGGAAGTTGCCCGCGGGCGTGTAGCGGGGCAGTACGAGCATGGGGTCACGGCCGGCGGGCGTGACGGCGGTCTCCCGCATGGCGAACACGCGCTTGGGGTTGCGCACGTCGTGGAGCCGCCGCCCGAGCCGCATCGAGCGCAGGTTGTCCGAGCACAGGACGACGTCCCACTGCTCGGGGCGGTCGCGGCGCGGCACCATGAGGTGGAGCGGGGCGGACACCTGCCACAGTCCGTCCTCCAGCTCGCCGACCTCCGCCTCCAGGCGGCGCCCGGAGGCGACGAACTCTGCCCGCGGCGCTTCGGGCTCGCTCCCGACGACCCGGAAGACGATCTCGACCCCGCTGTGGGACGTCCGGACGCGGACCACCTCGGCCGAGGGCGGGGAGGGGGTGAAGGTCACCCGGGCGCTTCCGGTGACGGTGCGGCCCAGCCGGTAGCGGGCGCCCGTCACCGTCGACGCGTCCATGGGCCGGGTCGGACCGCCGTAGGGCTTCGGCATGTCGAGGAGCAGCAGGGACAGGGCACGTCTGCGGAAACCTTTCTTCACCCGCAGCCGGAGCTTCCACCTGCCGGACCGCAGCGCGAGGCCGCCGACCTCCTGTCCGAGCAGCACGGCGGCGTCCATGACGACGGTGCCGTCGTGGTCGGTGTAGACCCGGGCGTCCGCGGTGTGGCGGCTGCCCCTGCGGCGCAGTTCGATGCGGGCGTTCTCGTCGGGCCGCACCCAGCGCGGCATGCCCGCGTGCAGGTTGACGGTCTGGCCGTCGAGCACCGCGGCGTAGCGGAGCACGGCCGCGCGGTCCTCGCGCCAGGGCAGGAAGACCCGGCGCAGGAGGACCGACCGGACGCGGGTGCCGGCTCGGCGCAGTCTCCTGCGGACGGCGCGAAGAGGTCGGCGCTTCATCGTGGGGCTCCGTCGATAGGGGCGTACTCGTGGGGGCCGGCGGCGTGCCCGCTGAGGGCGCGGCGGTCGGTGAGACGGGTGGGGCCGGTCACGCCCGGGGGCAGTTCGAACCGGCTGGGCACGGGGAAGTAGCGCTCGAGGAAGGAGCGCACCATGCGGTCCTGTGCCCCGGGGTCCGGGTGCGCCACCGTGTCGTTCAGGCAGAAGGTGTCGAAGTTACGGCGCGCCAGAAGGGTGTCCAGGCGCCGCTGGGCGAGCTCCCCGGCGAGGTCGATGTAGATGTAGCGCAGGCTGCCGGTGGTCGCGCGGCCGGTGTGGAAGCCGTAGTAGTGGTGCAGGGACGAGGCGATGGGGACGTCCTCGGGCGACCTGAAACGGGAGTGCTGGGTGCGGTGGTGCTCGTCCGCGTACACCAGCTCGATGTCCGCGAGGACGCTGCGGCGCAGCGGATGCGGGGTGTGCTTCATCTTCTGCGCGATACGGGTGCCGAAGGACCGCTCGATCAGTGCCCGGCTGTTCTTGCCCGCGGCGTTCACCGGCAGGTCGCCGGAGCCCGTCGGACCGCTGGGCACGAGCGCCTTGGACTGGAAGAACTTGGTCAGCCCGTTGGCGTGGAAGAAGTGGCCCGCGGTGAGCGGACGGCCGAAGAACACGTCGTCGTTGAGGTAGAGGAAGTGTTCGGACAGGCCGTCGATGTGGTGCAACTGGCTCTCGATGGCGTGCGAGTTGAAGGTCGGCAGGGCCGAGGGGTCCGAGAAGATGTCCCGGTGGTCGATCACCTTCAGGCCGGGGGCGTCGGTGTCGAGCCAGGCGGGGACCTGCCCGGCGGTGACCAGGTGGATGGTGCGCACCCAGGGCGCGTACTGGTGCAGGGAGCGCAGCGAGTAGCGCAGTTCGTCCCGGCTGGTGAAGCGGGCGTCGTTGGCGGCCTGGGAGTGCAGCCGCGGCGCGGGGACGCCGAGCCGGCCCGACCGGGCGGCGTCCCGCTCGGCCGCCCAGACGGGGTCGGAGTCGTCGACCCAGGTGTAGACGACGTCGATGGGGAAGAGGTGGTCCTCGGGCAGCGGCCGGGTGAACTCGGGCAGCGTGCGGGCTAGTCCGGTGGCGTAGGCCCCGGGGATGAGGCTGAACAGGGCCTGCGGTGCCTCGACCCGCTCCCCGGCGTCGACGAAGTCGGTGACGACACTGTTGGGCCGGGGCGCGGTCAGACGCCCTTCGTCCTCCCGCCAGAACTCGAGGTCGCAGCCGAAGCCGGCCCCGAAGACGAGCTCCTGGGTGAGGTCGGTGACGTACCAGGCGACGCGCAGCACGTCGTGCCGGCGCAGCCGGCTCCAGCTGCGCTCCTCGTCGCCGGGCTGCATGGCCCCGTCGTCGCCGACGGGCCCGGCGTATCCGGGCGCCGCCGCGAACACGGCCCGCAGCACCGCCTCCGCCTCACGGCGCGCGGTGGCCGGCACGGCGACGGCGGGCACGTCGCGTCCGGTGCCCCGGACGCAGAAGTGGTCGATGCCGCCGGATTCGAGCGCGGTGACGAGCAGGTGGAGGTTGCGGGCACGAGCCGCCCAGGCGGTGGCGCCCTCGACGACCTGGGCGCGCATGTGCCGGTTGCCGGCCCTGACGACACGGACGTCGTCGCCGCCGTGGCGCGGCAGGTTGCGGCGCCCGCCCATGGCCCAGACGACCGCGGCGGAGCGGACGGCGTCGACGGTGGTCAGCGACTGCTTGACGGCGGAGCGCAGCGGGGTGGGGACCTTGCGGGCGATGCCCCGCCGGGCGGTCGTCGGCACGATCGCCCGGTACGCGGACACGAGGGATCCAGACTCCGGATTGCCGGAACCGACCACGAGGCACTCACCGTCCATGCCGCTACCGGTCCCGCGCCGACGTCACGCGGAGGCGGCGCTGCCCCCCGGTCGTCGAGCGAAGACAGACCGTCTGCTGCTCATCTTTCGATCTGTTCGACTCAAGCCCCACCCGTCTGCACTCGAACATGCGCACGGGTTGAGCGAGTCACAGAACTTTCACATATGAGGAGCCTAAAAGTCCAGACGTGAACTATTGCTTGACGCCAGGGTCCGCGTGAACAATCACACGGCCACCCGGTACAACCTTTTCGGCCACCCGGAAATCGCCTCCGCCGCCGCGGGGAGGGTGCCGCAATGCCTGGTCGGCCTGCATATAGTGCTCCGTCATGAGTGATCCCGCTCCCGACCCCAGCACCCGCGTCGGCCGCCGAAGAGCCTCCCGCAGCGCGGGCCGACAGCGCACCCGCCGTTCGCGGATATTCCGTGCAGTCCTCGTCACCTTCGTGGTGCTACTGCTCGCCGCGGGCGGCACGGCCTACTGGCTGTACAGCAGCCTGGACGGAAACATCGAGGGCGTCGACATCGACAAGGCGATCGGCACCGACCGGCCGCAGAAGCTCCCCACGTCCGGGCAGAACGTACTGATCCTGGGCTCGGACTCACGGGCCGGGGCCAACGCCGGGCTGAAGACCGGCAATGTCGCCGGCGCCCGCTCCGACACCGCCCTGGTGATGCACATACCCGAGGGCCGCACCAGGGCCGTCGCCGTCAGCATCCCCCGCGACACCCTGGTCACCCGGCCCGCGTGCACCCGGTCCGACGGCGGCGAGGTCGCCCCGGCGCAGCGGGTGATGTTCAACTCCATCTACTCGCAGGCCGGTCCGGCGTGCGTGGTCAAGACGGTGGAGCAGATGTCCGGCGTGCGCATGGACCACTACGTGGAGATCGACTTCGCCGGCTTCAAGGGCCTGGTGGACGCGATCGGCGGGGTGACCGTCACCGTGGACCAGGACATCCAGGACTCCTCCAGCGGCCTCGAACTGACCGCCGGCACCCACCGGCTCGACGGCACCCAGTCCCTGCAGTTCGTCCGCACCCGGCACGGCGTCGGCGACGGCAGCGACCTCGGGCGCATCGGGCTCCAGCAGCAGTTCATGATCGCTCTGCTGTCCGAGATCAAGAAGCAGGACCTGCTGGGCAGCCCCACGAAGACCTACACGATCGCCGACGAGCTCACCTCCGCCCTCACCACCGACTCCGAACTCGCCTCCCTCACCAAGCTCGCGGACTTCGGCCGCAGCCTCAACGGCGTCGACCCGGGCACCATGGAGACGATCATGCTCCCGGTGGCGTACGACAGGACCGACCCCAACCGGGTGGTGGCCGCCGAACCGCAGGCGTCGACGCTGTGGAAGGCGATCCGCGGCGACTCGGAGATTCCCGAGTCCGCCAAGAAGTCACCGGCCACGGGCGGCACGCGGAACTGACGCGGGCAGCGCCCCGGCGCCGCGTCAGACGGTCACGGAGGGCGCCATCGACAGGCCCGGCTCGCCGGTCTGGCGGGAGACGCGCAGCGAACCGTCCCGGCCGAGCACCGCGAGCACGACGCGACCGAGCGCGTCGAGGGCCAGCGCCGGGGCGGCCCCGCTGTGCTCGCCGGTGGGCGACCACCACACGCCCGACTGCTCGTTCTCCGTGCCGAAGCCGGCCAGCACGACCTCTCCCCCGGCGTCGCGGTGCGCCAGCACCGTGCAGTCGTACCCGTCGAGCGCCGCACGCACCGCCGTGACGGGCTCGGCGGCGGCCGGGTCCCCGCCGAGCGGGATCAGCCACCCTCCGGGGCGGTGCGCGACCACGCCGCCCGCCTCCGGGTCGGTCCAGTAGTACGTGGCGCGGTCCGGCGCCGTCTCCAGCACCGAGACGCTCCCGGGCGCCACCCGCACGGGTATGTTCAGCTCCCGCCTGAACTCGCCGTCGGGTTCGTCCTGACGCCACCGCATGGCGTTGCTCTCACCGCCGGCCAGCACCTCGACGCGTCCGGAGCCGAGGGCGAGGACGGCGAGACCGTCGTGCACCCCACTGCCCTTCAGGTCGTGCCACCGCTCCCACTTCCCGCCCGGGGCCTCCCGGCGCAGCATCACCCCGCCGCCCGCGTTGCGCACGAGGACGTGCACCCGGCCGGAGGCGCTGACGGCGGCGGCGGGCGCACCCAGACGGGCCGCCTTCTCCGGCTCGCCGTGCGGATTGCCCAGCGACCGCCACTCGGTGACCGGGCGTCCGGTCTGGTACTGGATGGCGTGGACGACGTCGGTGGCGGGCGGGCCGTCCGGCCGGCGGATCTCGCGCCGGCCGACCAGGTGCACGTACGTGTCGGCGCCCTGGGTCACCGACAGGTGCGTCAGGTGCGGCACGGGGAAGAAGTCCGGGCCCGTCCACTCCGGTCCGCCCGGCCTCGCCTCGGTCCAGCGCAGCAGTCCGTCGTCGGTGCGCGCGTAGGCGGTCAGCCGGCCGTCCTTGCCGAGGACGAGCCGGCGGCCGTCCACCGCGCGCGGGGTGCCCTGCCGTTCGGCCGGCGGGTGTTCCCTTCCGGGGACTTCTCTGCCCCGGGCGGTGCCGCGCCCGGATCGGGTCCGCATGACGAGACCTGCCCCTTCCGTGACTCCCGGCGCGGCCTGTCCGCCTCTCCCGAACTTGTGTACGGGACACCGAGCCGGCTCATCATAGATGGCCGTGCGGTGGACGCAGCGTGGAGACGGTGCGGTGACCGGTCCCCGCGCGGGGTCCCGGCTCGCGCCGCGGCCTGGCGGGCTACGCCGCGTCAGACCGTCTGCCACGCCGTGAGCGCCAGCCCCGGCTCGTCCTTGCGTCGGGAGAGCAGGAGCTGCCCCGTCGACGGGGTGAGGACCGCCGCCACCACCCGGTCGTCGGTGTCCAGGGCGAGGGAGACCTCGGCGTCGGGGGCCAGCCGGGGACCGGACTCGGTCCACCAGGCGCCCGCCGACTCCTGCTCGGCGGGGTACGCCGCGAAGGCGACCCGGCCGGAGGACGAACACTGCGCGAGCAGCGTGCAGTCGTGCCCGTCGAGCTCGCAGCGCACGGCCGCGACCGGACCCGGCCCCGCCGCGGACAGCAGGGGTACGGGCTCGGAGCCGGGACGCCAGGCGCAGAGGGTGCCGGACGCGTCGGTGAAGAACAGCGTGGTGTTGTCGTCGGAGGTGGCCAGGGCGCGCAGGGTGCCCGGACGGGCCGTGGCCTCCACCGCGTCCACCAGCTGGAACTCGGTGCCGGGCGTCTCCTGGCGCCAGTGCAGGATGGTTCCCGCGCCGGCCGCGTACGCCTCGATGCGTCCGGCCCTGCCCGCCACCGCTACGGGCGCGTCCTGGAGTTCGGCGCCCTTGAGGTCGCGCCACGGACCCCAGCCGCCCTTCTGCTTCTGGGCCCGCATGCCGAGCCCGCCGGCGCCGTTGCGCACGAAGATGTGCGCGCGGCCCTGGGCGTCGACCGCGACGGCGGGCCGCCCGGTGCGGTCCCCCTTGCCGTTCGGGTGGCCGACGGGTTCCCAGTCCAGGGCGGCCAGCAGGGGCCGGAAGTGGGTGGAGTGCACCAGACCGGACTCGCCGGGCGTCGTGGGACGCCAGGCGACCAGGTGTGCGTAGGAGTCGGCACCCTGGCCGACCGCCAGACCCGGATGCAGCCGCTGGTCGCCGCCCATCCTGCGCGGGGCGTCCCAGGTACCGCCGGGTGCCTGCTCCGCCCGGCACAGGACAGCGTCCTGGGAGACCAGGTAGACGCTGAGTCGGCCGTCCCGGCCGCGTATGAGCCACTCGCCGTTCACCTGATCATTTTATGACGCCGTCCGCCGGACCGCTCCGGCCGGGTGGGTTTGCGTGCGAACCTGTCCCCATGAGCGACAGCGGACCCCTTCTCGTGATCGTCGACGGCGCGAACGTCGTGGGGTCCGTGCCCGACGGATGGTGGCGGGACCGGCGCGGGGCCGCGGAGCGGTTGCGCGACCGGCTGGCGGCGGACGGGGTGCCCGGCCGTCCGGGTCCGGTGGAGATCGTTCTCGTGGTCGAGGGCGCGGCCCGCGGCGTGGAGTCCGTGCCGGGCGTGCGGGTGGAGTCGGCGACGGGCAGCGGGGACGACCACATGGTCGAGCTGGTCGCGCGGGCGGGTGACCGCCCCGTCCTGCTGGTGACGGCGGACCGTGAGCTGCGCCGCCGGGCGACGGAGCTGGGCGCGGAGGTGGCGGGCCCCCGGACGGTCAGGCCGTAGCCGGCGGGCGGGCCACTGAGCGCACCGGCCCCGTACGCCCCGGGGATCGGGGCGTACGGGGCCGGGTGACGCGAGCGGTCGTGGTCACGGGGTGTCGCCGCCGGGCGGCGCGGCCGGGACGGTCTCGCCGCGGGCCATGCGGCTGTGGGTGCGGCCGTAGAGGAAGTAGACGACGAGGCCGATCGCCATCCAGATGCCGAACCGGACCCAGGTCTCGGCAGGCAGGTTCAGCATCAGCCACAGCGAGGCGGCCACCGACACGATCGGCAGCAGCGGGACCAGCGGGGTGCGGAAGGCGCGCGGCAGGTCGGGACGGGTGCGGCGCAGGATGATCACGCTGATCGCGACGACGACGAAGGCGAACAGGGTGCCGATGTTCACCAGCTCGGCGAGCTCGCTCAGGCTGGTGAAGCCCGCGACGATCGCGATGATGACGCCGAGCAGGATGGTCGGCCGGTACGGGGTCCGGAACCTCGGGTGCACCACGGAGAAGAAGCGCGGCAGCAGTCCGTCGCGGCTCATCGCGAAGAAGACCCGGGTCTGGCCGAGCAGCAGGATCATGCACACCGTGGTCAGGCCGACGGCGGCGCCGAAGCTGATCACGCCGGAGTAGAAGGGGTGCCCGGTGGCCTTGAAGGCGTCGGCGAGCGGGGCGTCGACGGACAGCTTCGAGTAGTGCTGCATGCCGGTGACGACGATCGAGACGGCGACGTACAGGGCGGTGCAGATGAACAGGGAGCCGAGGATGCCGCGGGGCATGTCGCGCTGCGGGTTCCTGGTCTCCTCGGCGGCCGTGGCGACGATGTCGAAACCGATGAAGGCGAAGAAGACGACCGACGCGGCGGTGAAGATGCCCATCACGCCGAAGTTGGACGGCGCCCACCCGAACATCAGCTGGATCAGCGGGGAGTGCAGGCCCCCGCCCGCCTCCACCGGCTGCTCGTCGGGGATGAACGGGTCGTAGTTGGAGCCGTTGATGAAGAAGGCGCCCGCGATGATCACGATGAGGACGACGGTCACCTTGATGGCGACGACGAGCGTGGTGATCCGGGCCGACAGCTTCATGCCCAGGACGAGGATGCCGGTGAGCACCAGCACCAGGGCGGCGGCGAGGATGTCGAAGCCGAATCCGTCGGCGCCCTCCCGGCCGCCGAGGGCCTCGGGGAACTGCCAGCCGGCGTTCTCCATGAACGAACGGATGTAGCCGGACCAGCCGACGGCGACCACCGCGGTCCCCAGTGCGAACTCCAGGACCAGGTCCCAGCCGATGATCCAGGCGGGCAGTTCACCGAGCGAGGCGTAGGAGAAGGTGTACGCGGAGCCCGCCACCGGGACCGTGGAGGCGAACTCGGCGTAGCACAGCGCGGCGAGCGCGCACACGACCCCGGCGACGACGAAGGCGAGGGCGACGGCGGGCCCGGCGTTGTTCTTCGCGACCGTGCCGGTCAGTACGAAGATGCCGGTGCCGATGATGACACCGACGCCGAAGACCGTCAGATCCAGTGCGGACAACGACTTCTTGAGCGCGTGCTCCGGTTCCTCCGTGTCCCGGATGGACTGCTCGATCTGCTTGGTCCTGAAAAGACTGCTGCTCACGGGTACCTCCGACGCTTGTCGTCCCCGACATGATCGAGAGGGGGGCGTACTGCGTATGCCCCGGCGTGAGCCGATTCACGCGGATGGGCAGGTTTCGCCACTGCAACGAGTGGAGAACCCTGCCCATCCGGTCGTACGTCAGTCGCGCGCGGCCTCCACCGCTTCGGCGCCGGTGCGCTCGTACCGGCCGTCGAGCTTGGCGACCAGGCCGGTCACCTGGCGGGCGATGTCGGGCGCGGTGAGCCCGATCTCGGCCAGGACCTCGGCGCGGGAGGCGTGGTCGAGGAAGCGCGGCGGGATGCCGAAGTCGCGCAGCGGCACGTCGACCCCGGCGTCGCGCAGGGCCTGGGCGACGGCGGAGCCGACACCGCCGACCCGGGAGTTGTCCTCGACGGTGACGACCACCCGGTGGCGCTCGGCGAGCGGGGCCATGGCCTCGTCGACGGGCTTGACCCAGCGCGGGTCGACCACGGTGGTGGTGATGCCCTGCTTGTTCAGCAGCTCGGCGACCTCCAGGCACATCGGCGCGAGGGCGCCGACGGAGACCAGCAGGACGTCCGGGTTGTCGGCGCCGGGGGCGCGCAGGACGTCCATGCCGCCGACGCGGCCCACGGCGGGCACGGCGGGGCCGACGGCGCCCTTGGAGAAGCGGACCACGGTCGGCGCGTCGTCCACCTCGACGGCCTCGCGCAGCTGGGCGCGGACCTGGTCGGCGTCGCGCGGGGCGGCGAGGCGCAGGCCGGGGACGACCTGAAGGATCGACATGTCCCACATGCCGTTGTGGGAGGCGCCGTCGGTGCCGGTGACACCGGCCCGGTCCAGCACGAAGGTCACGCCGCACTTGTGCAGGGCCACGTCCATCAGGACCTGGTCGAAGGCGCGGTTGAGGAAGGTGGCGTACACCGCGAAGACCGGGTGGACGCCACCGTGGGCGAGGCCGGCCGCGGAGACGGCGCCGTGCTGCTCGGCGATGCCGACGTCGTAGACGCGGTCGGGGAAGGCCTTGGCGAACTTGTCGAGGCCGACCGGCTGGAGCATGGCGGCGGTGATGGCGACGACGTCCTCGCGCTCCTCGCCGAGCTTGACCATCTCGTCGCCGAAGACGGACGTCCAGTCGGCGCCGGAGCTGGAGATGGGCAGGCCGGTGTCGGGGTGGATCTTGCCGACGGCGTGGAAGCGGTCGGCCTCGTCCTGGAGGGCGGGCTGGTAGCCGCGGCCCTTCTCGGTGAGGCAGTGCACGATGACCGGGCCGCCGAACCGCTTGGCGCGGGTGAGGGCGGACTCCAGGGCCTCGAGGTCGTGGCCGTCGATGGGGCCGACGTACTTCAGGCCGAGGTCCTCGAACATGCCCTGCGGGGCGATGAAGTCCTTCAGGCCCTTCTTGGCGCCGTGCAGGGTGTCGTAGAGCGGGCGGCCGACGACCGGGGTGCGCTCCAGGAGGTCCTTGGTACGGGCGAGGAAGCGCTCGTAGCCGTCGGTGGTGCGCAGGGTCGCCAGGTGGTTGGCGAGGCCGCCGATGGTGGGGGCGTAGGAGCGCTCGTTGTCGTTGACCACGATGACGAGGGGGCGGTCCTTGGCGGCGGCGATGTTGTTCAGCGCCTCCCAGGCCATGCCGCCGGTGAGCGCGCCGTCGCCGATGACCGCGACGACGTGCCGGTCGTCGTGCCCCAGCACCTGGTTCGCCTTGGCGATGCCGTCGGCCCAGCCGAGGACGGTGGAGGCGTGGCTGTTCTCGATGACGTCGTGCTCGGACTCGGCCTGCGAGGGGTAGCCGGAGAGGCCGCCCTTCATCTTCAGCTTCGAGAAGTCCTGACGGCCGGTGAGCAGCTTGTGCACGTACGACTGGTGTCCGGTGTCCCACAGGACCTTGTCGGTCGGGGAGTCGAAGACGCGGTGCAGGGCGAGCGTGAGTTCCACCACGCCGAGGTTGGGGCCGAGGTGGCCGCCGGTCTTGGAGACGGCGTCGACGAGGAAGGTCCGGATCTCCTCCGCCAGCCGGCCCAGCTCTTCCAGGCTGAGCCGGTCCAGATCGCGCGGTCCCGTGATGCGGGTCAGCAGCGGCACCCGTGCCTCCTTGAAGTAGAGCTGTTGCCGGGCTCGACGAGTCTAATGTTCCGCCCCGGCGGAACGTGGCCGGGCGGTGCGTCTTACATCACGCGTTCGGCTGTACCCAACGGCGGCCTCTTCTACGTCGCCGAGAGCGTTCTTTCCGTTCTTTCCCTTTTGTCGCTCCGCTCGCCGCGGTCCGCGCGGGCGGCCGGGAGCTTCCCGCGGGGGCCGCACCCGCGACAAAGGTCCGCCCGCCGGCCCAGGGCTCAGCTGGGCGGGCGGGCGGACCGTCGTGGGGCGCGGGGGGGGGGGCCGGGGGCCGCGGCCGGGGGGGGGGGGGTGGGGGGGGGGGTGGGGGGGGGGGGGGCTGGGGGGGGGACCGTCGTCGGCCGGGCGTGCGCTACGCGCGGCCGGCCGTCTTCTGCGTCTTGCGGGTGACCGCGTCGATGACGACGGTCGCCAGCAGCACGCCACCGGTGATCATGTACTGGACCGGCGAGGCGATGCCCTCCAGGGCGAGGCCGTACTGGATCGAGATGATGACCATCACACCGAGCAGCGCGTCCCAGGTGCGGCCGCGGCCGCCGAAGAGGGACGTGCCGCCGATCACGGCCGCGGCGATGACGTTCATCAGGAACTCACCGGTACCCGCGCCCTGGTTGGCGGAGGCGATCTTCGAGGCGACGAAGAGGCCGCCGATCGCGGCGAAGGTGCCGGCGATCGCGAAGACCGAGATCCGGACCAGCTCCACGTTGATGCCGGCGCGACGGGATGCCTCGACGCTGCCGCCGAGCGCGAACACCTTGCGGCCGTAGGCGGTACGGCGCAGCACGAAGTCCGTGAGCAGCAGGAACGCGAGGAAGATCACCACGGCCAGGGGCAGGCCCTTGTACTGGTTGAAGACGATCGCGACGACGAACGCCAGCACGGCCAGCAGCACCGTGCGCACGATGATCTCGCTCATCGGCCGGGACGGCACCCCGGCGGCCTCGCGGCGGCGGTTGTCGAGGAACGCGGTGAGGAAGTACCCCGCGGTCACGACGATCGCCAGGCCGTAGGCGGCGGCCACGTCGGTGAAGTAGTAGCTGGTCAGCTTGACGACCACACCGTCGGCGGGCAGGTTGATCGTGCCGTTGCTGCCGAGGATCTGCAGCATGAAGCCCTGCCAGAACAGCAGGCCGGCCAGCGTCACGGCGAAGGCGGGGACACCGATCTTCGCGAAGACGAAGCCGTGGATCGCGCCGGCCACGGTGCCCGTGAGGATGGCCAGCACCAGGGCCAGGATCTCGTTCATCCCGTGCGTGACGCTCAGCACCGCGAAGGTGGCGCCCGCGACACCGCTGACCGAGCCGACCGACAGGTCGATCTCGCCGAGCAGCAGGACGAACACGATGCCGACGGCGATCATGCCGGTGCCGACCATGGCGACCGACATGTCGGAGAAGTTGCCGGCGGTCAGGAAGTTGGAGTTCAGGCTGGTGAAGATGGCCCAGATGATCAGCAGGCCGACGACGACCGGTATGGAGCCGAGGTCACCGGCCTTCATTTTCCGCTTGAACTCGTTGAGGTAGCCCGCGAGGCCCTGTTCGCGCACCAGCAGCCGGGGGTCGACCGTGGGAACCGCGGCGGAGGCGGCCTCGGGGTTCTCGACCGTCTGGTCCGCGGCGGGGGTGGAGGTCTTGTCGATGCTCACTTCTTGATCTCCCCATTGGTGCGCGCCGCACGACGGGTCACGGCGTTGTCCGTGGCGCCCGTGATGGCGGAGATGATCTCTTCCTGCGAGGTCGACTTGACCTCGAAGACGCCGTTGTTGCGCCCCAGGCGCAGGACGGCGACCTTGTCGGCCACCGCCTTCACGTCGGCCATGTTGTGGCTGATGAGGATGACGGCGTGACCGCGCTCGCGCAGCCGCTCGACCAGGTCGAGGACCTGGGCGGTCTGCTCGACGCCCAGGGCGGCGGTGGGCTCGTCGAGGATGACCAGCTTGGGCTCACCGAGCATGGAACGGGCGATCGCCACGACCTGGCGCTGACCGCCGGAGAGCGAGGCGATCGGGATGCGGACGCTGGGGATGCGGATGGACAGCGTGTCCAGCAGCTCGCGGGAGCGGCGCTCCATCTCCACCTCGTCCAGGACGCCGCGCTTGCGGAGCTCCCGGCCCAGGTAGAGGTTGCCGACGACGTCGATGTTGTCGCACAGCGCGAGGTCCTGGTAGACCGTCGCGATGCCCAGGTTCTGGGCGTCGTGCGGCCTGTTGATGGTGACGGCCCTGCCGTCCCACTCGATGGCGCCCTCGTCGATGGGGTGCACGCCGGCGATCGTCTTGACCAGCGTGGATTTTCCGGCGCCGTTGTCGCCGACCAGGGCGACCACCTCACCGGCGTGGACCTCAAGCTCTACGTCGGTGAGCGCCTGGACGGCACCGAATCGCTTGGAGACCCCGCGCAACGCCAGCACGGGCGTAGCGGACACGTGAACCATCTCCTTCGCCGCCTGACCCGGCGGGAGGTTGTGCAGAAGTTTGGGGGGAGGTGTTCCGTCCGGCGCCCCGCGTAGCTTGCGGGGCTGATGGTGCGGGGCACCGGAGGAAGCTGCGTGCAGCCGGTCCCGCGGCCGCCGTGGCGCCGCGGGGACGGAACTGCCTACTTGAGGCCGGCCTTGTCGCAGGCGGCCTTGTACTTGCCGGCGCAGATCTCGTCGAGGGTGTAGAAGCCCTCCTTGATGACGGTCTCGTTGATGTTCTCCTTGGTCAGCGAGATGACCGGGACGAGCACCGTCGGAACGCCCTTGGTGGTGGCGCTGTCGGACTTGCTGGTGGCGATGGAGTCGAGCGACTTGCCCTGGGCGAGGGCGACGGCCATCTCGGCGCCGACCTCGGCCTCCTGCGGGTAGGACTTGTAGACGCTCATGTACTGCTCGCCGGTGAGGATGCGCTGCACGCCGTTGAGCTCGGCGTCCTGGCCGGTGACCGGGACGTTGGCGATGCCGGCGGCCTTCAGGGCCGTGATGATGCCGCCCGCCATGCCGTCGTTGGCGGAGTAGACGCCGACGATCTTGTCCTTGCCGAGGGCGGAGATGGCGCCCTCCATGTTGGCGTTGGCGTTCTCCGGCTTCCACTCCTTGGTGTCGTACTCGCGGCCGATCTTGACCTTGCCGTCGAGGACGGAGTGGGCGCCTTCCTTGAACTGGCCGGCGTTCGGGTCGGTGGAGGAGCCGTTCATCATGACGATCTGGCCGTCCTTGGCCTTGTCGCCCAGCGCCTTCAGCAGCGCCTCGCCCTGCGTCTTGCCGACGGTCACGTTGTCGAACGAGGTGTAGGCGTCGATCGGGCCCTCGGCCAGGCGGTCGTAGGCGACGACCGGGATGCCCGCGTCCTTGGCCTTCTTGATCGAGCCGGCGATGGCCTTGGAGTCGACCGCGTCCACGATCAGGACGTCGACCTTGTTGGTCACCATCGTGTCGACCTGCTGCGCCTGCTGGCTGGCGTCCTGCTTGGCGTTGGCGTAGACCACCTCGCCCTTGTTGTTCGTGAGCTCCTTGACCTTCTTCTCGATCAAGGGCTTGTCGAACTTCTCGTACCGCGCGGTCTGGTTCTCCGGAAGGAGCAGACCGACCTTGATGGCGTCGCCCTTCTTGGCGGCCGAGTCGGACGAGTCGCTCTTGTCGCCGGACTCCTTGGCGCTGCCACAGGCGGCGAGCGAGACGGCCATCGCGGTGGCGGCAACGGCGACGGCGGCACGACGCATACGCGTGTTCACTTCAGAAACCTCCCTGACGAGGCCGCGTCGTTGCGGCCGAGGTGGCTGGAAGTCAACTCGGCCACGCGTGCGACGTCAAGAAGTAAATCCTTAACGAGATGGCAACGGTGCCATCCGTTCTCTAAGTGAAGGCAGGGGTGGCCGCGGACAGGGCGCCCGTCGCACTTCCGTCCAGAAGCGTCGAATCGCCCATCTCGCTGAGGGCCAGCGCGAGCGCGCCGAGGACCTCCGCACGGCCCCCAAGTGCCCCGGGAAGAACGGAGAGTTGACGTGCCGCACTGGGGATGGCGTAGCGGCCGACGGACTCCCTTATCGGACCGAGCACCAGCTCGCCGGCCTCGGCGAGGTCGCCGCCGAGGACCACGCGGCTCGGGTTGAGCAGGTTGCAGAGATTGGCGACACCGCTGCCGATGTGGCGGCCGACGTCGGCGATCACGCGACGGCAGCCCGGGTCGCCGTCCCGCGCCAGCCGCACGACGCCCTCCATCGTCAGGTCCGTGCCGTGACTGGGCTGGAGCAGCGGAAGCACGTAGCGTGCGGCCGCGAAGGTCTCCAGGCAGCCGCGGTTCCCGCAGCGGCAGACGGGACCGGCCTCGTCCAGCGTGATGTGCCCGATCTCCCCCGCGGTGCCGCCGGGCCCCCGGTAGATCTTGCCGTTGATCACCAGACCGGCTCCGACGCCGCTGGCGACCTTGATGTACGCCAGGTCGCGCACCCCCCGGCCGCTGCCCCAGACCAGCTCGCCGAGGGCGCCGAGGTTGGCGTCGTTGTCCACGTGCACGGGCACGCCGAGCCGCCCCCGCAGCTCCTCGGCGGGCCGGGTGCCGCCCCAGCCGGGCAGGATGGCGGTCGAGCCCAGCGTCCCCGACTCCACGTCGATCGGACCGGGCACGCCGAGACCGACGCCCGCGATCTTGGACCGGTCGACGCCGGTGGCCTCGATGAGCCGGCTGACCAGCTGCTCCGCTCGGTCGAAGCCCTGCGCGGAGGACGCGTCGACGTCCAGCGGCTCGGACTCCTCGGCGAGCACCTGGTGGGCGAGGTTCCCGACCGCGACGCGCAAATGCGTGTGCCCGAAGTCGACGCCGATGACGATGCCGGCGTCCCCGCTCAGCGAGACGCTGCGGGCCCGGCGGCCGCCCGCCGAGGTGGGCGTGACCTCGACGGTCCCGCCGTCCTTCAGTTCCCGGACGATGTTCGAGACCGTCGCCGCGGACAGACCCGTCGTCCTCGCGATCTCCGCCTGCGTGAGCGACCCGGCGAGCCGTACCGCTCGTACGACCCGTTCCAGGTTGGCTCGGTGCAGCGACGACTGCGACCCGGGAGTCTCCACGACGACCTCCTGCGCACGGGGCCGCTTCGATGGGGCCCCGTCTATGTCCAACTAGTGAACTCTAAGCTGAGCCGTTCGGGTCGCCTCCCGTCAAGAGGTTGAACCGCATCCGGGTGCCCCGCACACGCACACGTATGCCGCCCCCGGTCGTCCGGGAGCGGCATGCGCGGGGGGCGGGACGGGGCTACTTCAGGGCGCCCGCCGTGAGGCCCTGGACCACCTGGCGCTGGAAGATGATGTACGCGGCCAGCACCGGCAGCATCGCCATCACCAGGCCCGCGAAGAGCCCGGACCAGTCGCCCTTGTAGCCCTGGCTGACCGCCAGTTGCACCAGGCCCTGGGTGAGGACGTGCTTGTCCGGGTCGGTGTTCAGCACGGTGGGCAGCATGTACTGGTTCCACTGCCCCAGGAAGTTGAAGATCCCGACGCTGATCAGGCCGGGCTTGGCCATCGGCAGCATGATCTGGAAGAACGTCCGGGTGTGGGAGGCCCCGTCCACGAACGCCGCCTCCGCCACCGAGCTCGGCAGGGTCCGGAAGAACCCGGTCAGGAAGAAGACCGTGAAGGGCAGCGAGTAGGCGATGTAGACCAGGATCAGCCCGTGGATGGTGTTCAGCAGCCCCATGTTGTCCACCACGTAGAACAACGGGACCAGCGCGAGCATGATCGGGAAGCTCATGCCGCCGATGAACAAGTAGTAGATGAACCGGTTGCCCGGGAAGTCGAACCGGGCGAGCACGTAGGCCGCCATGGAGCCGAGCACCAGGGTGCCGATGAGCGAGCCGCCGACCACCAGGACGGTGTTGAGGAAGTAGTCGCCCATGTGGGCCTGGGACCAGGCCCGCGACCAGTTGTCGAAGTTCAGCTTGTCGGGCAGCGACCAGGGCGAGCCGAAGATGGAGGCGTCGTCCTTGAAGGAGGTCATCACCGCCCACACCAGCGGCATGCCGACCATGATCGCCCAGATGACGAGGACGCCGTGGGAGAAGACGTTGAGGGTGGTGCCCTCCTTCTTCTCCTTCCGGTCTCCGCCGGGCGGGGCCCCGGTCTTGCGGACGACAGGGCCGGACTCGGCCGGAACGGGCGCGGGGGTCTCGGTCGTCTTCATGATCAGAACTCCAGCCGCTCGCGCCGGCCCAGTCGCATCACGACGGCGGCGAAGGCCAGCGTGACGACGAGCAGGGCGACGCCGATCGTGGTGGCGTAGGCGGCCTGACCGTCACGGAACGCCTTCTGGTACACGTACAGGACCATGACGGTGGTCGAGTAGTCGGGGCCGCCGGGGCCGGTCGTCATGATCTGTACGACCGCGAACGACTCGGCGCCGAGCGCGAGGATGCCCATGTAGACCCAGCCGGACTGCACGGTGTCCCACAGCAGCGGCAGGGTGACCTTGAAGAAGGTCGTCGCGCGGTTCGCCCCGTCCAGCAGCGCGGCCTCGTACAGTTCCGCCGGGATGGAGGCCATTCCCGCGGAGAACAGGACCACGAAGAAGCCGACCGTGGACCAGACGAGCACGGCCATCACGCACCACAGGGCCAGGTTCGGGTCGCCCAGCCACAGCGGCTGGAGGGAGTCGAGACCGATGCCGCGCAGCAGCGAGTTGATCGCGCCGCTGTCCGGGTTGTACGCGAACGCGAACAGCAGGGCGACGATGGCGATGGACAGCACCTGCGGGAAGAAGTAGACGATCTTGTAGAAGCCGGAGCCGCGGACACCGGTGATCACCGGTCCGCCGCGGCGGTGGCGTCCGCCCACATTGATCATGAAGGAGAAGAACAGCGCCAGGCCGAGTGTCACCAGCGGCACCAGCAGAGCGAACATCACGCTGTGCTGCAGCGACTTCCAGAAGATGTCGTCGTCGAGCATCCGTGAGTAGTTGTCGAAGCCGACCATCTCGAACTCGGGACTCAGTCCCGTCCAGTCCGTGAACGAGTAGTAGATGGACTGGATGAACGGCCAGACGACGAAGAGCGCGTACAGTCCCAGGGGAACCGCCAGGAACCCCACGATGAACCGGTACTTGCCGTGCTGCATTGCTACCGACCCCGATCTGCGCGCGGGTGGCGCCGCCAGGGCCCGGCCGGCGACGACGCGCCGGCCAGGCCCTGGTGACACGTCCTCACTGGTGCTTGTAGTGCTTGATCGAATCGTCCTTGGCCGCCTCGTCGGCGAAGCCCTGGATCTTCTTGATGGCCTCGGCCGGGGTGAGGCGGCCGGCCATCATCTCGCCCAGTCCGGAGACGCCGATCTTCTCCTTCTGGAGCTGCACGTACCAGTCCTGCAGACGCGGGTTCACCACGTTGGTGCCCGCCAGTTCCAGCGCCGCGACACCGGACTTGAGGCCCGGGGTGAGCTCGATGCCCTCGGTGCCGCCGTTGAAGGCCGTCAGCGACTTCACCTTGGACGTGAAGTTCTTCGAGGACGCCTCGCCGAGCATGATGCGCAGCTGCTCCATGCCGCCGGGGCCGTTGGCCGCCTTGGCCGGGACGATGAAGGGCTCGCCGCCGGAGGCCCAGATGGTGCCGAACGGCATCTTGTCGGAGGAGTCGATGCCGGGCGGGGCGGAGACGGAGAGCTGGAAGTCCGCGGGGATGACCTTGGCGGACTCGTTCTCCACCCAGGAGCCGTTGGGGAGGAACAGGGCGTCGCCCTTGGCCCACGCGGTCTGGGACTGGATGTGGTCCAGGCCCGGGGTGCCCTTGAGGACGTAGCCCTTCTTGTAGAGCTCGTAGTAGGCCTCGAAGACGGTCTTGACCGCCGGGTGCTTCCAGGCGTTCGGCTCGAGGTTGTCGATCGCGTCCAGCACCCCGACACCGCCGACCTTGGCGATCATCGGGTACATCGAGAAGGGGAGGTAGTAGGGGTACTTGCCGGCGTAGGTCCAGCCGGCCATGCCCTTCTTCTTCGCCTTCTCGCAGACCGCGAGCATCTCGTCCCAGGTCTTGGGGTACTCGACGCCGAGCGAGTCCAGGGCCTTCTGGGAGTACCAGTTGCCGTAGACCGTGTAGGCGTAGTAGAGGATCCAGACCTTCTCGCCGTCGAACTGGCCCATCTCCACGATGCCGGGGCGCAGCGTGTCGCGGACCTTCTTGGCCGGGTCGTCGTAGGACGGGGCGTCCAGCAGCGGGGTCAGGTCGGCGAGCTGGTTCTTGCCGACCAGCACGCCCATGTCCATCTGCTCGGCGCCGGAGTTGTCCACGAGGTCGGGCGGGTTGCCGCCGTTGAAACGCGGCTGCAGCGTGGACTGGATCTTCTGGGTCGCGGCGAACTTCACCTTGGCGTCGGGGAAGTTCTTCTCGTAGACCTTGACGGCGTCCTCGGCGTACTCCTTGCCGAAGCCGCCGTCGAAGAGGACGAATTCCATCTGCGCGGTCTCGTTGACGGCCAGGGGGTTCTTGGCGGTCTTCTTGCCGGACTCGGCCTTCTTCTGGTCGTCCCCGCCGCCGCTCGCGCAGGCGGACAGGAAGCTCATGGCCGGTACGGAGATCAGGCCGAGCGCGGCGGACCGCTTGATCAGATCGCGGCGGCCGACGCCCGTTCGGTTGTTCTCGGCGGAAGTGGATCCCATGCTCAAGTCCTCGCCTTCTCCAGGACTCAGGCGGTGAACCGGATCCTCCCCGGCACCGCGATCGGGTCACGCTGGGTCGTGCAGGAAGTGCGGATACTGCTGTACGGGTGCCTTGGTGGTGTGCCTTCGCAGATTCCCCCACGGATCCCCCGATGGCCGACAGGTATAGTCCACTTCCGGTGGGCGGAGCAAGATCGAATGCATGGTTCCCGGCACGTCTTTTCCGAGTTGAGACCTGGCGGAAATATGAGCGCTCCGCCTGTACCCCGAAGCAAATACCACGGCGGCCGGCCCCGGACGGCACAGCCAACACCCTTGACACCACTGGCTTCTTCACGCACTACTGTTCCTTGCGCTTCAAATTTGACAACGTTGTCCATTTCCCCGGAAAGCGCTTCCGGGGCGCGCAGGGAGGTTGCTGGCGCATGCGGTACAGAGTGCGGCACAGATGGGGTCCGGCGGTCGTGCTGACGACCGCCTTCACGGTGGCGGTGGGTTCGCAGGGGGCCGCGGTCGCGCTGCCCGCGGCACCCGCCGCCGCGGACCGGGAGTTCAGTTCCTCGTTCGAGGCGGACGACCCGGTTCCGGACTGGCTCAACACGGTGGAGACCACTCCGGGCGGCAGCAAGCGCGCCGCGGGCGTCGACGGCGGGTACAGCACGGGCATACCCGGAAGCGTCACCGACCACGTCACCGACGTACGGGCGAGCGACGAGAACACCGGCGGCGGCGAGGTGAAGGAGAACCTCGTCGACGGCGAACCGAGCTCGAAGTGGCTGACGTTCGCGAAGACCGGCTGGGCGGAGTTCGACCTCGACCAGCCGGTGCGTCTCACCAGGTACGCGCTCACCTCGGCCAACGACCACGCCGAACGCGACCCCGCGGACTGGACGTTCCAGGGCTCGGCCGACGGCAGGACCTGGCAGACGCTCGACAGCCGCTCCGGACAGTCCTTCTCCGGGCGGTTCCAGACGAAGACGTACGACCTCGCCGAGCCGGCCGAGTACCGGCACTTCCGGCTGGAGATCACGAAGAACAACGGCGGGGACATCCTCCAGCTGGCCGACGTGCACCTGTCCACCGGCGACAGCGAGACGCCCGTCCCCGAGGACATGCTCTCGCTCGTCGACCGCGGCCCGAGCGGCTCGCCGACCGCCAAGGCGGGCGCCGGCTTCACCGGCACGCACGCCCTCAGGTACGCGGGCCGGCACACCGCCGACGGCCGGGCGTACTCGTACAACAAGGTCTTCGACGTCAATGTGAAGGTCGACCGCCGCACCGAGCTGTCCTACAAGATCTTCCCGTCGATGGCGGACGGCGACCTCGACTACGACGCCACGAACGTCTCCGTCGACCTGGCCTTCACCGACGGCACCTACCTGAGCGACCTGGGCGCCGTCGACCGGCACGGGCTCGCGCTGACGCCGGCCGGGCAGGGCGCCGCGAAGGTGCTCTACGTCAACCAGTGGAACGCCGTCGAGTCGGGCATCGGCTCCGTCGCGGCCGGCAAGACCGTCGACCGGATCCTGGTGGCGTACGACTCCCCCAAGGGCCCGGCCAAGTTCCGCGGCTGGCTCGACGACGTCACCATCCGGTCCGCCGCGCCCGAGCGGCCCAAGGCCCACCTGTCGGACTACGCGCTGACCACCCGCGGCACCAACTCCAGCGGCGGCTTCTCGCGCGGCAACAACATCCCGGCGACGGCCGTGCCGCACGGCTTCAACTTCTGGACGCCGGTGACCAACGCGGGCTCGCTGAGCTGGCTGTACGACTACGCCCGCGGCAACAACGCGGACAACCTGCCGACGCTCCAGGCGTTCAGCGCCAGCCACGAGCCGAGCCCGTGGATGGGCGACCGGCAGACCTTCCAGGTGATGCCGTCCGCCGCCTCGGGCACCCCCGACACCGGCCGGGATGCGCGCGAGCTGGCCTTCCGGCACGAGAACGAGACCGCCCGGCCGTACTACTACGGGGTGCGCTTCGAGAACGGCCTGAAGGCCGAGATGGCGCCGACCGACCACGCGGCCGTCATGCGCTTCACCTACCCCGGTGACGACGCGAGCGTGATCTTCGACAACGTCACCGACCAGGCCGGCCTGACCCTGGACAAGGAGACGGGCACCTTCACCGGCTACTCGGACGTCAAGTCCGGGCTGTCCACCGGCGCCACCCGGCTGTTCGTCTACGGCGAGTTCGACAAGAAGGTCACCGGCGGCGACTCGTCCGGCGTCAAGGGCCACCTGCGCTTCGACGCGGGCAAGGACCGCACGGTGACCCTGCGCCTGGCGACCTCGCTGATCGGCGTCGACCAGGCGAAGGACAACCTGCGCCAGGAGATCCCCGCGCACACCTCCTTCGACAAGGTCCGCAGGAACGCCCAGAAGCAGTGGGACGCCATCCTCGGCAAGGTCGAGGTGGAGGGCGCCACGCAGGACCAGCTCACCACCCTGTACTCCAGCCTCTACCGGCTGTACCTGTACCCGAACGCGGGCCACGAGAAGGTCGGCGGCACGTACAAGTACGCCTCGCCGTTCCAGAAGATGCCGGCGGCGGACACCCCGACGCACACCGGCGCGAAGATCGTGGACGGCAAGGTGTACGTCAACAACGGCTTCTGGGACACCTACCGGACCACCTGGCCCGCCTACTCCTTCCTGACGCCGTCCACGGCCGGTGAGCTGGTCGACGGCTTCGTGCAGCACTACAAGGACGGCGGCTGGACCTCCCGCTGGTCCTCCCCCGGCTACGCGGACCTGATGACCGGCACCTCCTCGGACGTGGCGTTCGCGGACGCCTACGTCAAGGGCGTCGGCTTCGACGCGAAGGCGGCGTACGACGCGGCCGTCAAGAACGCCACCGTGGTGCCCCCGTCCTCGGGCGTGGGCCGCAAGGGCATGGCCACCTCGCCGTTCCTCGGCTACACCAGCACGGCGACGCACGAGGGCCTTTCGTGGGCGCTGGAGGGCTACCTCAACGACTACGGCATCGCGAAGATGGGCGAGAAGCTCTACAAGGAGACCGGCGAGAAGCGGTACCGGGAGGAGTCGGCGTACTTCCTCAACCGCGCCCAGGACTACGTCAACATGTTCGACGCGAAGGCCGGCTTCTTCCAGGGCCGGGACGCGGCGGGCAACTGGCGCGTGGACTCGGAGAAGTACGACCCGCGCGTGTGGGGCTACGACTACACGGAGACCAACGGCTGGGGCTACGCCTTCACCGCCCCGCAGGACAGCCGGGGCCTGGCGAACCTGTACGGCGGTCGCAAGGGGCTCGGCGACAAGCTCGACGAGTACCTCTCCACCCCGGAGACGGCCTCCTCGGAGTTCGTCGGCTCCTACGGCGGTGTCATCCACGAGATGACCGAGGCGCGCGACGTCCGCATGGGCAACTACGGGCACTCCAACCAGGTCGCCCACCACGCCCTGTACATGTACGACGCGGCCGGGCAGCCGTACAAGACGCAGAAGAACGTCCGCGAGGTCCTCTCCCGCCTGTACACCGGCAGCGAGATCGGGCAGGGCTATCACGGTGACGAGGACAACGGCGAGCAGTCGGCCTGGTTCCTCTTCTCGTCCCTGGGCTTCTACCCGCTGGTGATGGGCAGCGGCGAGTACGCCGTCGGCTCCCCGCTGTTCACCAAGGCGACCGTCCATCTGGAGAACGGGCGCAAGCTGGTCGTCAAGGCGCCGAAGAACAGCACGAAGAACGTCTACGTACAGGGTCTGAAGGTCAACGGCAAGCGCTGGAACGCCACTTCGCTCCCCCACTCGCTGCTCGCGAAGGGCGGCGTCCTGGAGTTCGACATGGGCGCCAAGCCGTCCGCGTGGGGCACCGGCAAGGACGCGGCGCCGGTGTCGATCACCCGGGACGACCGGGTGCCGACGCCTCGCGCAGACGCGCTGAGCGGTGACGGGGCGCTCTTCGACGACACGTCGGCGACGGACGCGGCGGTGACGTCGGTGGACCTGCCGGTGCCGGACAAGGGCGTCAAGGCGGTCCAGTACACCCTGACGTCGTCGGCGGACCGGACGAAGGCCCCGGCCGGCTGGACGCTCCAGGGCTCGGCCGACGGCACCACCTGGAAGACCCTGGACCGGCGCTCCGGCGAGTCCTTCGCGTGGGACCGCCAGACGCGGGCGTTCTCGGTGGACTCGCCGGGCACGTACGCGAAGTACCGGCTGGTCCTGGACGGCGAGCACACGCTGGCGGAGGTCGAGCTGCTGGCGTGAGCGGGCGCGGGGCGCGCGGAGCCACCACGGTTCCGGGCGCCCCGCGGAACGACCGAGGGCCGCACCCCCGTCGCCGGGGGTGCGGCCCTCGTCCGCTGTGCCGTACCGCCTACTTGCGGATCAGGCTGCGCAGCACGTACTGCAGGATGCCGCCGTTGCGGTAGTAGTCGGCCTCACCGGGGGTGTCGATGCGGACGACCGCGTCGAACTCCACGCCGGTGTCGGTGGTGACCTTCACCGTGCGCGGGGTGGTGCCGTCGTTCAGCTCGGTGACGCCGGAGACGGAGAAGGTCTCCTCGCCGGTCAGGCCGAGGGAGGCCGCGTCCTGGCCCTCGGGGAACTGCAGGGGCAGGACGCCCATGCCGATGAGGTTCGAGCGGTGGATGCGCTCGTAGGACTCGGCGATGACGGCCTTGACGCCGAGGAGCGCGGTGCCCTTGGCGGCCCAGTCGCGGGACGAGCCGGAGCCGTACTCCTTGCCGGCCAGGACGACCAGCGGAACGTTCTGCGCGATGTAGTTGCGGGAGGCGTCGTAGATGAACGACACCGGCCCGCCGTCCTGCGTGAAGTCGCGGGTGTAGCCGCCCTCGGTGCCCGGCGCGATCTGGTTGCGCAGGCGGATGTTGGCGAACGTACCGCGGATCATGATCTCGTGGTTGCCGCGGCGCGAGCCGTAGCTGTTGAAGTCGCGGCGCTCGACGCCGTGCTCCGTGAGGTACTTGCCCGCCGGGGTGTCGGCCTTGATGGCACCGGCCGGGGAGATGTGGTCGGTGGTGACCGAGTCGCCCAGCTTGGCCAGCACGCGGGCGCCGGCGATGTCCTCGACCGGGGCCGGCTCCATGCCCATGCCCTCGAAGTACGGGGGCTTGCGGACGTAGGTGGACTCGCCGTCCCACTCGAAGGTGTCGCCGGTCGGGATCGGCAGCGCCTGCCACTGGGCGTCGCCGGCGAAGACGTCGCTGTAGGACTTGGAGAACATGTCCTCGCCGATGGCGTTGGCGACGACGTCGTTGACCTCGGCCTCGGAGGGCCAGATGTCCTTCAGGAAGACCGGGTTGCCGTCCTGGTCGGTGCCCAGGGCGTCCTTGGTGATGTCGACCTTCATCGAGCCGGCGAGGGCGTAGGCGACGACCAGCGGCGGGGACGCCAGGTAGTTCATCTTGACGTCGGGGTTGATGCGGCCCTCGAAGTTCCGGTTGCCGGAGAGGACCGAGGTGACGGCGAGGTCGTGGTCGTTGACGGCCTTGGAGACCTCGTCCGGCAGCGGGCCGGAGTTGCCGATGCAGGTGGTGCAGCCGTAGCCGACGAGGTTGAAGCCGACCTTGTCGAGGTACGGGGTCAGGCCCGACTTCTCGAAGTAGTCGGTGACGACCTTGGAGCCCGGGGCGAGGGTGGTCTTGACCCACGGCTTGCGGGTCAGGCCCTTCTCGACCGCCTTCTTGGCCACCAGGGCGGCGGCGACCATGACGTACGGGTTGGAGGTGTTGGTGCAGGAGGTGATGGCCGCGACCGTCACCGCGCCGTGGTCCAGCTCGTAGGTGGTGCCGTCGGGGGCGGTCACCCGGACCGGGTTCGACGGGACGGAACCGGTGCCCTGGCCGTGCTGCGGGGCGCCGGCGCCGTTCTCCTCGTGGCCGTAGGCGGGGGCGTCGGAGGCCGGGAAGGACTCGGCGCTCGCCTCGTCGACCACCGAGGTGGCGGCGGCCGGCGTCTGGGCGACGGGGGCCTCGACGTAGTTCAGGACGTCCTTGGCGAACTGCTGGGCGGCCTCGGCCAGGACGATGCGGTCCTGCGGGCGCTTCGGGCCGGCGATCGACGGGACGACCGTGGACAGGTCCAGCTCGAGCTTCTCGGAGAAGTCCGGCTCGGCCGTCGGGTCCAGCCAGAGGCCCTGCTCCTTGGCGTAGGCCTCGACGAGCGCGACCTGCTGGTCGGAGCGGCCGGTCAGGCGCATGTAGTTCAGCGTCTCGTCGTCGATCGGGAAGATCGCGGCGGTGGAGCCGAACTCCGGCGACATGTTGCCGATGGTGGCGCGGTTGGCCAGCGACGTGGCGGCGACGCCCTCGCCGTAGAACTCGACGAACTTGCCGACGACGCCGTGCTTGCGCAGCATCTCGGTGATCGTGAGCACGAGGTCCGTGGCGGTGGTGCCGGGCTGGAGCTCACCGGTGAGCTTGAAGCCGACGACGCGCGGGATCAGCATGGAGACCGGCTGGCCGAGCATCGCGGCCTCGGCCTCGATGCCGCCGACGCCCCAGCCGAGGACGCCGAGGCCGTTGACCATGGTGGTGTGCGAGTCGGTGCCGACCAGGGTGTCGGGGTAGGCCTTGCCGTCGCGGATCATGACGACGCGGGCCAGGTGCTCGATGTTCACCTGGTGGACGATGCCGGTGCCGGGCGGAACGACCTTGAACTCGTCGAAGGCGGTCTGGCCCCAGCGCAGGAACTGGTAGCGCTCCTTGTTGCGGCCGTACTCCAGGTCGACGTTCTGCTTGAAGGCGTCGTTGGTGCCGAACTTGTCGGCGATGACGGAGTGGTCGATGACCAGCTCGGCCGGGGCCAGCGGGTTGATCTTCGCCGGGTCGCCGCCGAGCTCCTTGACGGCCTCGCGCATGGTGGCGAGGTCCACGACGCAGGGCACGCCGGTGAAGTCCTGCATGATCACGCGGGCGGGCGTGAACTGGATCTCCTGCGACGGCTGGGCCTGCGAGTCCCAGCCGCCGAGGGCGCGGATGTGGTCGGCGGTGATGTTCGCGCCGTCCTCGGTGCGGAGCAGGTTCTCCAGCAGCACCTTCAGGCTGTAGGGAAGGCGCGCGGAGCCCTCGACCTTGTCCAGCCGGAAGATCTCGTACGACTCGTCGCCCACCTGCAGCGTGCTGCGGGCGTCGAAGCTGTTCGCCGACACGACAGTCTCCTTCATTTATGTGCGCGTACCACCGCATCCTGCCGCCACGCCGCCCTGGCCGGTCCGCTGAGGCAAGGCTAAGTTAGGGTACCCTTACCAGGGTGGCGGCTGCGGTGCGCCTCGGCAGATATCTCGATGTCGAGATAACTCTAGTACATGGGGCCGGGCTGGTCATGCCCGGGCCTGGTGTGGCGTGCACCCCACCCGAGTGACCCGGGCGGCCATCCCTACGCCGATCCGGGGTATCCGACTTGCGCCGGGACCACCCGGCGCGACTCGGAAGGGGGCACGATGCCACTCACGTTCCGCAAGAGCTTCCGGATCCTCCCGGGAGTACGGCTGAACATCAACAAACGTTCGTGGTCCATCACCACCGGCGGCGGGAACGGCCCGCGCCACACCCGCAGCAGCACGGGACGGCGTACGACGTCGATGGATCTGCCGGGACCCTTCGGCTGGCGCCGCACGACCACCGCCAAGCGCCGCTGAGGCTCCTTGACGCCGACTCACCCGAACGGACCCCCCAAGAGGCGCCATCTCATATCTGAGATAGCCTCAACCTCATGGCAGACGACTACCTCGTACGCATCGGCAAGCTCATCCGTGACGCCCGGCAGCACCGCGGCTGGACGCAGTCACAGCTTGCGGAGGCGCTCAACACCAGTCAGAGCGCCGTCAACCGCATCGAGCGCGGCAACCAGAACATCAGCCTTGAGATGATCGCCCGCATCGGCGAAGCGCTGGACAGCGAGATCGTCTCCCTGGGCTACGCGGGTCCGATGCACCTGCGCGTGGTCGGCGGCCGGCGCCTCTCGGGGGCCATCGACGTCAAGACCAGCAAGAACGCCTGTGTGGCCCTGCTGTGCGCCTCGCTGCTCAACAAGGGGCGCACGGTGCTGCGCCGGGTCGCCCGCATCGAGGAGGTCTACCGCCTCCTGGAGGTGCTCAACTCCATCGGTGTGCGCACCCGCTGGATCAACGACGGCACCGACCTGGAGATCGTGCCGCCGGCCGAGCTGGACATGGAGGCCATCGACGCCGAGGCGGCGGTGCGCACCCGCTCGATCATCATGTTCCTGGGCCCGCTGCTGCACCGCATGGACCGCTTCCGGCTGCCCTACGCCGGCGGCTGCGACCTCGGCACGCGCACCATCGAGCCGCACATGATCGCGCTGCGCCGCTTCGGTCTGGACGTCGCCGCGACCGAGGGCCACTACCACGCGGTGGTCGACCGGAGCGTGCGCCCGGACCGCCCGATCGTGCTGACCGAGCGGGGCGACACGGTCACCGAGAACGCCCTCCTCGCCGCCGCCCGGCACGACGGCGTCACGGTCATCCGCAACGCCTCGTCGAACTACATGGTCCAGGACCTGTGCTTCTTCCTGGAGGCCCTGGGCGTCAAGGTCGAGGGCATCGGCACCACCACGCTGACCGTGCACGGCCTGCCGGTCATCGACGCGGACGTGGACTACTCCCCCTCCGAGGACCCGGTCGAGGCGATGAGCCTGCTGGCCGCCGCCGTCGTGACGGAGTCGGAGCTGACGGTGCGTCGCGTCCCCATCGAGTTCCTCGAGATCGAGCTGGCGGTGCTCGAGGAGATGGGCCTCGACCACGACCGCACGCCGGAGTACGTCGCGGACAACGGCCGCACGCGCCTGGTGGACCTCACCGTCCGGCCCTCCAAGCTGGAGGCGCCGATCGACAAGATCCACCCGATGCCGTTCCCCGGCCTGAACATCGACAACGTCCCGTTCTTCGCGGCCATCGCGGCCTCCGCGCAGGGCAAGACCCTCATCCACGACTGGGTCTACGACAACCGCGCCATCTACCTGACCGACCTCAACCGCCTCGGCGGCCGCCTCCAGCTCCTGGACCCCCACCGCGTCCTGGTCGAGGGCCCCACCCGCTGGCGCGCCGCCGAGATGATGTGCCCGCCGGCCCTGCGCCCGGCGGTGGTCGTCCTGCTGGCGATGATGGCGGCGGAGGGCACGTCGGTGCTGCGCAACGTGTACGTCATCAACCGCGGGTACGAGGACCTCGCCGAGCGGCTGAACTCGATCGGGGCGCAGATCGAGACGTTCCGGGACATCTGACAGGGTCTCGAAAGACGCCGTCATCCCCTTCCAACCTGCATGAACGCGAGGCCGTAGGGGGCGTGGTGGCATCTCTGGGGCTTTTCTGGGACGCGCGGGGTGCGACGCAGGCGGGGGCCGACGGAGCAGTAGTGCCAACCGCCCCCCCGTGCATACATTAACCCCCCCCCCAACCCCCCCGACCACTTTTAACCCGGG
>NZ_JBHXFL010000020.1:0-32295 GCF_042724095.1 Streptomyces sp. NPDC127100 | reverse complement strand
TTGGCGGGCGGGGGGGGCGCCGCCGCGGGGGGGCGCGGCTGGCGGGGCCGCCCCCCCCCCCCCGCCGTGCTGCCTGAGCCCCGCCGGCCTCCGCGCGGGACCGGTTGTCCCGGGGGCTCAGGCGGTCCGTGGGTCCGCCGGTCAGTAGGCGGAGTCGACGTTGTCCATCGAGCCGTACTTGTCGGCCGCGTAGTTGCAGGCGGCGACGATGTTGGCCACCGGGTCGGTGATGGAGTCCTTGGTGCCCTTGACGTGGTAGTAGTCGAAGGTGGGCTGGATCGTCTGGAGCAGGCCCTTCGAGGGGATGCCGTTCTGGGCGTTGACGTCCCAGTTGTTCTGCGCGTTCGGGTTGCCGGACGACTCGCGCATGATGTTGCGGTGCAGGCCCTCGTACGTGCCCGGGATGTTCTTGGCGTCCATGACGTCCAGGGCGGTGCGGATCCAGCCGTCGAGGTCGCTGCCGTACTTCTTCTCGCCGGCCTTGACGATGGCCTCGATCTTGTCGGTCTGGGCCTGGGTCTGCGCGGTGGTGGCCTTGGCCGGCTCGGCGGCGTGCGCCGGGCTCGGGGCGAGGGTGAGGGTGACGGCGGCGGCGCCCACGGCGGCGAAGGAGGCCACGGCGGACTTACGGATGCTGGGGCGGCGCATGATGGCGTGCACGGGTGTACCTCTCCATTCGGGAACGTGATGGGGAGGCCGACGGGGGGTCGGCGACGCGGTGTCCGCGTTGGACGCGGCTTCGCGTCATCAGGGCCGGTGTCTGGGTCACGGACGGGCTCTTCCCGTCCGGTCCCGGCGCTCGGCTCCCCGGTACGCCGAACAGACTGCGGAACGCTCCGGCGCCGTGACAAGTGTGTGACCTACTACGCCGCTTCGCAGACCGGCCGCGTGACGGCCCCGGACGGCCGGCGCCCAGGAGGGCGAGCGGCCGTCGGGCGTCTACTAACCCGGGCCCTGTGTGACGTGAGCCCTGTGCGCGCCCTCACAGAGCCGGTCACCCGGCGGTCGCCTCTCGTCACCCTGCGGCGGCATACACCTCACTCGAAGGAACGCCGCCGTCACCGTTCGGGGTCACGAGGAAGGCCGGCGTCCCGACACCAGGCGAGGTGGTGCACGAGGACGCGCGTGACGAGGCTGTGTCAGTCGGTACGCGCGGAACTCCGCGCCCGCCTCGGCCGGGGGACGCGCCTCAGCGCGACCGCGTGCCGAGGTCCGCGAGCAGGTCGTTCAGCACCGTCCCCCCCTCGACCCGGACACCGCACTCGGCGAGAGGGACGGCCAGGGCCGGGTCCCGGGGGGGGGGGGGGGCAGCGGGCGGGCCCTTCACGGCCGGGGCCTCGGCCAGTGCGGTCACCGCCGCGCGGTACTCCGGCGCCGCGTACCGCCACGTCCGCCAGGGGACGCTTCGCGCCAGGGCGGCGTACACGTCCTCCGGCCGCAGATGCACCGCGAACCACCTCGGTCCCGAAGCTCACATGGGAGTTGCGAACACGCACTCCGCCCAGACCGTCTTGCCCGGCCCTCCCGGCCTGAGGCGCCAGCCCCAGCGGGTGGCGAGACCCGCGACCAGCAGCAGCCCTCGGAAGACGAGGGCGCCCCCGGCCCGCAGCTCGTCCCGCTTCGCGGAGTCGGCCGCGATGCGGTTGTGCTGCGGGTGGCGTGGTAGCGGTGGCCGTCGAGGAGGACGTGCACCTTCTGAGGAGTGCCCCTGGTCCGCCATGGACGCCGGTCCGTCGGTCCAGTAGCCGCTCGGCGCCCTCCGGGACGCCCCGGATGTGTCAGCCGGCGGCGACCACCGAGGAGGAGGCGACGCCCTTCGGTGTGCAGGATTCGGCGTATCGGTGCAAAGGGTCCGCCCGGACACGGCCGCCTCGCGCACGAGGGCGACGGTGTCCTGAACGGGTTGCCGCGTGCGGCGGCGTAGTCGCCCGCGTCGCGGTCGTCCGTGATCCGGACGGCTCCGGCGAGCGGAGCGGATCCGTGCGTCCCACGGTACCGACGGGCGTACCCCGCCCGGCGGTTCACGCCTCGCGCGTGCGCAGGATGTCCTCGATGCCCAGCAGGAAGGTCTCGGAGATCAGCTTCGGGTCGAAGAGGCAGCCCGCGGCCATCGCGCCGTCGCGGAGCATGACGAAGCGCCGTGCGTCCTCGTCGGCGGGAGTGTCGCCGACCTGGGCCAGCAGCTCGGTGACGGTGTCCAGGAACCACTGACGGTGGGCCAGGACGGCCCGGTGGACGGGGTGGGCGGGGTCGGGGTACTCGGCGGCCGCGTTGAGGAAGGCGCAGCCGCGGAACCCGGGGCTCTGGATGCCGTCGGTGATGAACCGGCCGACCGCCCGGACCCGGTCGGCCGCCGGCCGCTCGCCCACCCGCGCGGCCTCCACCCCCGCCCGGATTCCCCGGTCGGCCTGGTCGAGGTAGGCGAGGACGAGGTCCTCCTTGCCCGTGAAGTGCCGGTACAGCGTGGCGCGGGTGACCTGTGCCTCCGCGATGACCCGGTCGACGCCGACGGAGTGGATGCCCTCCGCGTAGAAGACCCTGGTCGCCGCGCCGAGCAGCCGTGCCCGCGCCGCCGATGTGCTGCCGCCTCCTGCTGCCTCGCTCATGCGGTCAGGCTACCCCACCCTTGAGGGAGAACGTTCGGTCTTGACAGCAGCTGACCGTCCGCCCTTGAATGTCGATGAGACCGAACGTTCTCCCTCAGCCGCTACGGCAGGACCTCTGCCATGGACACCCTCACCGCCACCGCCCCCACCGGCGTCCCCGCGGCCCTGCGCAGGCTGTACCTCCTGCGCTTCGCCTTCGCCGCCGTCTGGGCCGCCCTGCTGTTCGCGACCGCCGGCACACTGGGCGCGCTCACCGCCACGCTGCTGGTGATCTATCCCCTGTTCGACGTGGCGTGCGCGGTCGTCGACCTCAGGTCCGCCCAGGGGAACGGCCAACCGGTGCGCGGCCTGTACGTGAACATCGCGCTCAGCGCCCTCACCGGCGTCGGCCTCGCCGTCGCCGCCACCTCCGGCGTCCCCGCCGTCCTGCGGGTCTGGGGCGCCTGGGCCGTCACCGCGGGCATCGTGCAGCTCGTCGTCGGCGCCGTCCGGCGCCGGCTCGGCGGCCAGTGGGCGATGATCGCCAGCGGCGCCATCTCCACCCTCGCCGGCTCCTCGTTCATCGCCCAGGCGGGCAAGGACGGCGCCTCGCTGGGCAGTCTGGCCGGGTACGCCTTCCTCGGCGGCGTCTTCTTCCTCGTCTCCGCCCTGCGCCTGGGGCGCGACGGCACGCGGGCGTAGCCATGGCTGCCCGGCACCACGGCACCACGGCCCCCGTCCGCCGCCGCGGACGGGGGGCCGTGGGCGTTCGTCAGACCAGCGGGGTGTAGTCCAGGTTCGGGAAGTAGTCCTCGCGGGTGCCCGTGCGGCGGACGTCCCAGGTGGCGCAGTGCAGGGAGCCGCCGTATTCGAAGACGTGCCGGAAGGGCACCGTGAAGACCTCGAAGCCCCGGTCGGCCAGCAGGTCCTGGAGGGGCTTCTCGTTCTCCTCGCAGACGACCTTGGTCGGGGAGATGCTGAGCACGTTCATCGACAGCCACTTGGAGGACTGGCAGTACAGCGGCATCTCGTCGTTGGTCAGCACCGGCTGCGGGGCCTCGACCAGTTCCCAGTCGTTGGCGAGGAACATCTTCTCCTCGCCCTCGCGCAGCGGGCGCTCGGGATTGGTGAGGATCAGGCCGGGACGCAGCGGTACGAAGGTGCAGTCGATGTGGGAGGGGAAGAAGTCCAGCGGGAAGTGCACGGTGTGGACGCGGAAGCCGCGCGGCTCCAGGTGCTGCCTGAGCCAGCGGATGCCCGCCCGGTTGGTGGTCATCGACTCCTGCACGAGGATGTCCCGGCCGAGCCGGCTCATGTCGGCGGCGTCGAAGACGACCTCGTCCTGCGTGACGCAGAACTCGAAGGCGTGCATGCGCTCGTGCCGCTCCTCGAGCGGCCAGTTCCAGAAGTCCTCGCGGTACATGCCGTCCGCCATCGAGGGCTTGGGCGCGGTGGTCCACTGCACGCGCGGGTCGGCGTTCCAGTACTCGTAGACCAGTTTGCGGTACGGCTGGTACTCGAAGTAGCGGGCCCGGCGGGACATCGTGGCCTCGACGATCTCGTTGCCGAGGGTGATCATCACGTCCCGCGGGCAGACCGCGCAGTACTGGTTCTCGGCCTCGAAGTCGGGCGTGGTGACCGGGCGGGTGAAGTCGTGCGGGGCGGGGCGGCGGACCGTGACGCCCTGGGACTCCAGGAGCCGGACGAGTCCCTGGAGCTCCTCGTTGGCGAGGTCGATCGCCTCCTTGGACTTCGGGCCGGTCGGGAAGGGCGTGTCGGGGGCGTTGCGGATGGCGGGGCGGCTGCCTGGCTCGGTCGGTTCGAAGCAGGCGTTGTCGGCCGAGCCGACGACCATCTCCTCGAGCGGGTCCCATTCGTTCCAGGAGTTGACGACCACGGAGTCGTTGTGCATGGGTGCGGTCACCTGTCTGTGAGGGCGGGGCGGGGCGGAATGTGCGTCGGCTGGGCGGGTCAGGCGTCGGCGAGGCTCGCCGGGCGCATGTCGGTCCAGTTCTGCTCGATGTGGTCCAGGCAGGTCTGCCGGTCGCTGTCGGCGAGGACGACGTCCCAGCCGGGCGGCACCAGGGCGAAGGCGGGCCAGAGGCAGTGCTGGCGTTCGCCGTTGACGAGCACGTGGAAGGTGCCGTCCTCGTTGTCGAAGGGGTTGGTCATGTCGTTCTCCCGGTGGGTGGTGCGGCGTCGGTGCCGGCCCGTAGTGCGGTGAGCACGGCGGCGAGGGCCCTGGGTGTGCGGTGGCGGAAGACGGCCGAGACGTCGAGGGCCACGTCCAGTTCGGCCTCGACGCGGCCGGCCAGGCGCAGCGCGGTCAGTGAGTCGCAGCCGAGGTCGAACACGTCGTCGTCGGCGCCGACGGCCGTGCGTCCGAGGACGCCGGCGGCCAGGTCGCACAGGAGCTGTACGCCGGCGTCCGGCGAGGCGGCGGAAGGGTCGGAGGGGCGGAGGAAGCGCCCGGTCGGGGCGGTGAGCGCCGACGGCAGGGCGACGAGCAGCTCGCGCAGCCGGGCCGCGGCCCGCTCGCCGGTCCCGGCGTCGAGGAGGTCGGCGCGGTGGCCGATCTCCAGCCGGAGCCGGCTGCCGGGCGCGACCATGAGCTTCAGCGGGTAGTGGTACGGGTCGTGGCCCGCCAGCCCGACCAGGCGCAGGCCGTCGTCGGGGCTGGGGAGGGCCTGGGCCAGGGGGAAGTTCTCGAAGACCACGCAGCTGTCGAACAGCGGGCCCCGCCCGACGGCCCGCTGCACCTCGGCCAGGGCGAGGTGCTGGTGCGGCAGCAGCACGGCCTGTTCGCCCTGCAGGCGGCGCAGCAGGTCCGTCACCGGCTCGTCGGCGTTCAGGCGGACCCGTACTGGCACGGTGTTGACGAACATGCCGACCGTCTCGGCGACGTCCGGCAGGTCGGCCTCCCGGCCGGAGACGACGGCGCCGAAGACCACGTCCCGCCGCCCGGTGAGGTCGTGCAGGCACAGGGCCCACACCGCGCGGAGCAGGGTGTTGGGGGTGACGCCGTGGCCGCGGGCCGCGTCGAGCAGGGCGGCGGTGTCCGTCTCGGACAGCTCGACGGTGAGGGTGCTGGGCAGGACCCGTACGCGGGCGGTGTCGCGGCCGGGGCCCACCAGGGTGGGGCCGGGCAGGCCGGTCAGTGCCTCGGTCCAGGCGGTGCGTGCCTCGTCCCGGTCCTGGGCGGCGAGCCAGTCCAGGTGGTCGCGGTAGCGGCCGGGAGCGGGCAGGTCCCCGGCGTCGCCGTCGCCGTCGAAGAGTGCCAGGAGGTCGCGCAGCAGCAGGGAGGTGGACCAGCCGTCGGCGAGCAGGTGGTGCATGGCCAGCACCAGTTCGTGCCGGTCCTCGGCGAGCGCGAGCACGGTGCAGCGCATCAGGGGCGGCACGGCGGGGTCGAAGCGGCGGTGCCGGTCGGCCTCCAGGAGCGCGGCGCGGCGGGCGTCCCGCTCGGCGCCGTCCAGTCCGGTCAGGTCGTGGACCCGCCACGGCATCCGGACGTGTTCCGCCACGGCCTGCACCGGCTCGCCCGAGCGCCGCTGGACGAAGGCGGCACGGAGCATCGGGTGGCGGCGCAGCAGGGCGTCGCACGCCCGCCGGAACCGTTCGACGTCCAGGGTGCCCTCGGTCTCCATCGCGATCTGCACGGTGTAGACGTCGAGGTCCTCGCCGGCGTAGCGGGCGTGGAAGAGCAGTCCCTCCTGGGTGGGTGTCATCGGCAGGAGCTGCTCGACGGGGCTTCCGATGCGGGCGGCCAGGCGGGTCCGCTCGGCGGCGTCGTCCCGTGCGGCGCGGGCCGGGAGCGCGGTGGCGTGGACGACGAGGGCGCGCAGGGCCGCGAACCACAGGTCCGCCAGTTCCGCCGCCTCGGAGTCGGTCAGCAGGCGCCGGGCCCACCGCCAGTGGGCGACGAGCCGGGGGCCGTCGGGACCGTCCTCGACCGCGGCGTCGACCTCGGCGACGTGGGTCAGCGGCATCCGCGGGTCGGCACCGAGCGGCAGGGCGCCGGACTCGGGCGCGACGCCCCAGTCCTCGTCCCCGGACGCCGAACCGTTCTGCCGGCCCAGGTAGTTGAAGCAGAGCTGGGGTGCCGTGAGGCCGGCCAGGCCGGCCTCCGTGGCGGGGTTGAGGTGGCGCAGCAGGCCGTAGCCGAGGCCGTTGCGCGGCACTCGGCCGAGCTGGGCCGTGACCCGGCGCACGGCCTCGCCGAGGCGGTCGTCGGACGCCGGGTCGGCGTCGTCGGGGCTCCAGCCGGGGACCTGCGGGTCGAGGCGGACGGGGTACAGGGAGGTGAGCCAGCCGACGGTCTCCGACAGGTCGGCGTCCTGCTCGAGCGGTTCGCGGCCGTGGCCCTCGACGTCGATCACGACGGAGGTGCCGCCGGGGCCCGGGCGGGTCCGGGCGGCCATCGCGAGGGCGAGGGCGGTGAGCAGCACCTCGTTCGTCCGGGCGCCGAGCGCGGTGGGCACCGTGGCGAGGAGCTTGCCGGTCAGGTCCTCGGGCAGGGTGCGGCGCAGCTCGCCGGCGGTGGCCTGGATGTCCCGGGACGGCGACAGGGGCGCGTCGGTGAGGACGAGTCCGCCGGCGTCCAGGGTCTTCTGCCAGTACGGGAGTTCGGCGAGGACGTCCGGTGTGTGCGCCGCCCGGTGCAGGGCGCCGCTCCACTCGGCGAGCGGCAGCGGCACGGGGCCGAGCCGTACCGGGGCGCCGGACGCGGCGGTGCGCCAGGCGGTGTAGAGGTCCATGAGCAGGATGTGCCAGGACACCGCGTCGACGGCGAGGTGGTGGACGGTGACGAGCAGGCGTCCCGGCCGGGTGTCCCCGGCGTCGAACCAGGTGACCCGCAGCATGGCGCCGTCGCGCGGGGCGAGGGCGTCGGCGTCCTCCGCGGCGCAGGCGGCGATCCGGTCGCGCAGCTCCTCGTCGCCGGCGGCCGGGGCGGTGACGTCGACCCGCCGCACGGTGCCCGGGGGCATCGTGCCGGGGGCCGGGTCGACGGCGAGGGAGCCGTCCTCGCGCAGCCGTCCGCGCAGTGCCTGGTGGCGGGCCAGGACGGCGTCCACGGCGGCGCGCAGCCGGTCGGTGCCGAGGGCGGGCGGCACGCGCAGCAGGGTGGACTGGTGGTAGGCGTCGTAGCCGCCGCCGTGGGCGTGCAGGCGCCGCATGAGGGGCGTGGCGGGGACGACGGCGGCGTCGGGCCGCGAGGCGGCGGGGGCCGGGGCAGCGGGCGCCGGGGCAGCGGGCGCCGGGGCGGAGGTGGCCTCGTTGGGCCGGGGGCCGGTGGGCTTCTCCGGTCCGGTCCGCGGCGGCGCGGTGTCCGCCAGGGAGGCGGCCAGGGCGGCGGACGTGCGGTGCGTGAACACCTGCTTCGGCGTCAGCCGCACCCCCGCCTCGCGCGCCCGCGCCACCAGCTGGATCACCGTGATCGAGTCACCGCCGAGACCAAAGAAGTCGTCCTCGACCCCCACCGCCTCCAGCCCCAGCACCTGACCGAACAGACCCGCCAGCGACGACGCGGCGGCACCGTGGTCCGGAACGGAGGACGAGGCGGCCGGTTCGGTCCTCGCCGGTGCGGTCTCTCCCAGGGAGGCGGCCAGGGCGGCGGACGTGCGGTGCGTGAACACCTGCTTCGGCGTCAGCCGCACCCCCGCCTCACGCGCCCGCGCCACCAGCTGGATCACCGTGATCGAGTCACCACCGAGACCAAAGAAGTCGTCCTCGACCCCCACCGCCTCCATCCCCAGCACCTGACCGAACAGACCCGCCAGTGTCGAGGCCGGACCGCCGTCCGGGGCGGGAGCCGGCCCGGTTACCGGTGCGGTCCGCGCGGGCGCGGGCCGCCCGGGCTCCGGGGCGTGCTCGGGCGCGGGCAGGGCGGCTCGGTCGACCTTGCCGTTGGGGGTGAGCGGGAGCCCGGTCAGCGGGACGAAGGACGAGGGCACCATGTAGGCAGGCAGCCGTTCGGCGACGCGGTCGGCCAGGGCGCTCAGGTCGCCTCCGGGGCCGGGCACCACGTACGCCACCAGGCGGGGCGTGCCGCGCCGGTCCTCGCGCACGGCGGCGGCCACTCGGGCGGCCGCGGGGTCGGTGCCGATCACCGCCTCGACCTCGCCGAGTTCGATCCGGTGACCGCGGATCTTGACCTGGTCGTCGGTGCGTCCGGCGTAGACCATGAGGCCGTCGGGCCGCCACCACGCGAGGTCGCCGGTGCGGTACATGCGGGCGCCCGGCTCACCGAACGGGTCGGCGACGAAGCGGGCCGCGGTGAGGCCGGGGCGGCGGGCGTAGCCCCGGGCCAGGACGTCGCCGCCGATGTACAGCTCGCCGGGGACGCCGGGCGGGACCGGGCGCAGCCAGGGGTCGAGGACGTAGAGGCGTGCGGCGGGCACGGGGCCGCCGATGGGCACCGCGCCTCGGGGCAGCGGGTCGCCGGGCTCCAGTCGGTACTCCATGCAGCCGACGGTCGCCTCGGTCGGGCCGTACTCGTTGACGACCGTCACGCCGGGGTGGCCGGCGCGCCACTCGGCCAGGGCCTCGCCGGTGAGCTGCTCGCCGCCGAGGACGAGTTGCCCGGTGGGCGAGTACCAGTCGGAGGAGGCGACGAGCACCGGCAGGTGGCTGGGGGTGGCCTTGACGAAGGCGGGCGGCGGGTTCCCGGCGCCGGCCGGGGCGTCGACGTCGGTCAGGTCGACGACGTGGACCAGGCCGCCCGCGGTCAGGGGGCCGAGGATGCCGGTGACGGTGAGGTCGAACGACGGCGGCGAGTGCACCAGCGCCCGGTCGGCCAGTCCGGGGTAGGCGGCGCGGGCGAAGGCGAGGTAGCCGTCGACCGTGCGGTGCTCGACGACCACGCCCTTGGGGCGGCCGGTCGAGCCGGAGGTGTAGATGACGTAGGCGGTGTCCCCGGGCCGCACCTCTGCGTCGGGGGCGGGCCCGTCGAACGCGGCCAGCGCCGCCCGGACGGCCGGGTCGCCGAGCGGGACCGTCGACGGACGGCCGGCGAGGGCAGGGTGGCCGGCGTCGGCGCAGACCACGGCGGCGGGTGCGGCGTCGTCGAGCAGGAAGGCGATGCGCTCCGCCGGGTGGCCGGGGTCGACCGGCACGTACCCGGCGCCGGCCTTCAGCGCGGCGAGCAGTGCCACGATCAGGTCGGTGCCGCGCGGCAGGACGACGGCCACCAGGTCGCCGCGGGTGACGCCCCGTCCGGTGAGGAGCCGGGCCAGCCGGCCGGCCGCGTCGTCCAGCTCCCGGTAGGTGAGCGTGCGTGCGGCGTCGGTCACGGCCGGGGCGTCCGGGGTGCGGCGCACCTGCTCGGCGAACCGTCGGGTCAGCGGTACCGGCGCGGGGGACGTGCCGGAGCCGCGGCCCCACCCGTCGAGCACCTTCCGGCGCTCCGGTGCGGTCAGCAGGGGCAGACGGGCGACGGGGGTCGTGGGGTCCTGCGCGAAGCCGTCGAGCAGCAGCCGCAGCCGGGAGGCGACCAGTTCCACGCGGTCGTCGTCGAACAGGTCCCTGCGGTAGCTGAGGTGGAGGCTCAGCCGGGGGCCGGCGAGGGCGACGACGCTGAGCGGGTAGTGCGTGGCGCCGGTGACCTCCTGCCCGCCGGGGACGTCGTCGGCGCCCGCGGCGTCCCGGTCCCCGCCCTCGGTCTGGCGCAGGGGGGCGACGCGCAGGCCGGGGACGGCGTCGCCGAGGGCGTCCCAGCCCAGGGGCGCGTCGCCGAAGCTGGTGGCGGTGTCGAACAGCGTGCCGTGGCCGGCCAGGCGCCGCACCTCGGTCAGTCCGAGGTGCTGGTGCGGGGCGAGGGCGAGCTGCTCGTCCTGGATCCGCGCGAAGAGCGCGGCCAGCGGTTCCGCGGGGTCGATCCGCGCCCGCACGGGCACGGTGTTCATCAGCAGGCCCACGATCCGGTCGGCGCCGGGCAGGCCGGCCGGGCGTCCGTGCACGGTCTGCCCGAACACCACGTCGTCGCGCCCGGTGAGCAGGGCCAGCAGCAGCGCCCAGGAGCCCTGGACGACGGAGTTGAGGGTGAGGCCGTGCCGGCGCGCGGCCCGTTCCAGTGCGCGGCTGGTGTCCTCGGGCAGGGTGACGCGGACCAGTCCGGGCAGCGTTCCGTCGCCGGCCTCGGCGGCGCCGGGCGCGACGAGCGTCGGCTCGGTCAGTCCGGCCAGGGCCTCGCTCCAGGCCCGTTCGGCGGCGGCCCGGTCCTGCCGGGACAGCCAGCGCAGGTAGTCGGCGAGGGGCGTGAAGGGGGCGCCGGTGACGGTGCCGTCGCCCGCGGCGTGGTGGTGGTACCGGGTGAACAGGTCCTCCAGCACGAGCGGCACCGACCAGCCGTCCAGCAGGATGTGGTGGTACGTCAGCACGAACGCGTGCCGGTCCTCGGCGAGCCGGACGAGCGCGAACCGGATCAGCGGCGGGTCCGCCATGTCGAAGCGCCGGCGCCGCTCGTCCTCCAGGAAGGCGACCAGCCTCTCGACGCGGACGGCGTCCTCCTCGCCCGCGAGGTCGAGCGAGGTCCAGGCCGTGGTGGCGGTGCGGCGGATCAGCTGCACGGGCCGGCCGCCGGTGCGCTCGCGGAAACCGGCCCGCAGCGCGGTGTGCCCGGCGAGCGTGTCCGCGCAGGCGGCCCTGAGCGCGTCGGCGTCGAGAGCGCCGGTCAGTTCGAAGGGTGCCTGGACGGTGTAGACGTCCGCGCCGTCGGGGTCGTACAGGGCGTGGAAGAGCATGCCCTCCTGCAGCGGGGTGAGCGGCAGCGCGGCCTCGATCGGGGAGGGGACGGTGCTCTGCGGCGTCGGCTGCGCGGGCGGTGCCGGCTGCGACGGCCGAGGGTCCTGCGGGGCGGCGTTGGTCTTCACTGTGAGGTCTTCCCGGAAGCGGTCGGCGGCGCGTACGGCGACGCGCTCGCCCGGGCGGGGTCTGGCCGGCGGATCAGGGACGGGGAGCCGGCCGGGCGAGCGGGCCGAGCGTCCGCACGAGGGCGTCGAGCGTGGGAGCGGCGTGGGTGAACGGGTAGTCGTGGCCGCCGGGCAGCAGCCGCAGGGTGAACTCGCCGTCGGCGCACTCCCGCCAGCCCTCCAGCCGTTGCGGGCTCACCAGGGTGTCGTCGGCGCCGCCGAACACGTGCACGGGGCAGCCGGCGGGTGCGGGGCCGGGGGCCGTGTACGCCTCGGCCAGGGCCAGGTCGCGGCGGACCGTGCGCACGGCGTACCGCAGGTAGGCGGGGTAGCGGTGCAGTTCGGGCGGGAAGCCGCCGAACCCCTCGAGCCAGGTGAGCAGACCCGCGTCGTCGCGGTCGGTGACCCGCCGGAGCACCCGGACGTGCGGGGCGCGGGAGGCGGAGACCAGCAGCGCGGCGGGCGGGGTGAGGCCGCGGCGGCGGATGCGGACGGCGAGTTCGTAGCCGACCAGTGCGCCGAAGCTGTGGCCGAACAGGGCGTAGGGGGCGTGGAGTTCACCGGCGATGCCGTCGAGCACGGCGTCGGCGAGCTCCTCCAGGGTGTCGGGCAGCGGTTCGGCGCTGCGGACGCCCCGGCCGGGCAGTTCCACGGTGGCCAGCTCCACGCCCGGCGGCGGGGTGAGCCGCCAGGGCGCGAACGACGCTGCGCTTCCGCCCGCCTGCGGCAGGCAGATCAGCCTCAGACGGGCGTCGGGTGCTGACACCCGGCCGACGATCCACGGACTGCCCGCACCGCGCTTCTGGGTGTGCGCGGGGTGGGTGGGTCGTGCAGCGGCATCGGTTCGCATCCCGCTCCTTCGTCGGCCGGCGGTTTCCGGGTGGTGGCCCGCGGGGACGATGGTGGGCGGCCGGGGGCGACCGGTGCCAGGCACACCGACCGGCAACACCTCTGCCGCCCAGTTGCCCGGGGTCTGCCTGGCCCGCGGGGGCACCGGGCGGTGAGGATCGACGGGACAATCCTGCTCATGTGCCCTGAGGGGATCTCCTTCACGATGACCACCCTTCCTGACGAGGCGGCCGACCCGACGTTCTTCACCCTGGAATCCGTCAAGGCGGACCTGATGGAAGTGGAGAGCCTCACCCGGGCCTGCCTGAACTGGGACTACGGCAAGCGAGACAGCCGTGTATGGAGCCTGTACGAGAAGAACAAGGCCTCCCAGTGGAACGCCACGACCGACATCGACTGGGACTACGACGTCCGCTTCGGTTCCGACCTGACCGAGGAGAACGGCGCGAAGCTCGCGTCGTTCGTGGTCGGTGAGGGCAGCCCGGTGCCGCCGGAGCTGCTCACCCGCTTCCGGTGGGAGTACCAGGCGTGGATGTGCAGCCAGTTCCTCCACGGGGAGCAGGGTGCGCTGGTGACGACGGCCCGGCTCGTCGAGACCGTGCCCGACATGGACGCCAAGACCTACGCCGCCTCCCAGGTCGCCGACGAGGCGCGGCACGTGGAGGCGTTCGCGCGCTACATGGACGAGAAGCTGGGGGTGGTGTACCCGGTCAACCCGGGCCTCGGGACCCTGCTGCACGACGTGCTGTCGGAGTCCCGCTGGGACATCGTCTACCTCGGCATGCAGGTGGTCATGGAGGGCCTGGCCATCACCGGGCTGCGACTGGCCAGCAGCGGCTTCGGTGATCCGCTGATCCGGCAGATCACGCGGATGGTGGCGGCCGACGAGGCCCGGCACATCGCCTTCGGCGTCACCGCGCTCACCGGCATGTACCAGCAGGTGACCTCGGCGGAGCTGCGCGACCGGGAGGACTTCCTGCTGGAGGCGATCCGGCTGATGTCGCGCCGGTTCATGCTGCGGGAGCTGTGGGAGCGCATGGACCTGGACGTGGAGATGGGCGTGCGGTTCGCGCGGAGCAACCCGATGATGGCCACGTACCGGCAGCTGCTGTTCCAGCAGGTCATCCACGTGCTGCGGCAGCTCGGCATGCTGTCGGACAAGGTGAAGGAACTGCTGGTCGCGGAGAACCTGGTGCGGGCGGAGACGATGGCCGCGGTCCGCTGACCCGCGGCCGCCGTGCCGGCCACCGCGCGACCCCACCGACCGCCCCGGACCGTGCCGGGGCGGTCGGTGGCGTTCCGGCACGTGATCCGCGGCCGGACCCTCCACCGGGAGGCCGTGGGGGCGCGGGGGTACGGGTGCACGGAAACGTGACCGTGGAGCAGCCGTCCCGCGCCGAGCCCGTGCGTGCGCGGATACGCCAGGGACCTGGCCGCGGACCGCCCGTCCCGCGCGGAGCCGGTGCGTGCGCGGGCGCGAGGAACCCGGCCGCAGAGCGGCCAACCCGCACGGAACCCTTACGTGCGCGGGGCCCGCGGACCCGGCCGAACCGCACGGAACCCGTACGTGCACGGGAGCCGCGAGGAACCGACCGCAGACCGGCCGCCCCGCGTGAAGCCCGTACACGGGCGAATGGGCCGAGGGGGCCCCGCGGTCGGCCGGGGGCGTGGCCGGCTCGGGGTACGACGGTGCGGGGGCGGTGGAGGGACCTCGTCCCTGCATCGCCCCCGCCCGTTTCTCTCCGTCAGTCGTCCTCGGCCGTCAGCGGCCGGACGGTCTCCTCGTACGTCCCGCCGCACAGCGCCTTCCAGATCACCCGGCGCCTGGGCTTGCCGCTGGAGGTGACGGCGATGCCGCCGCGCGGAACCTCGACGGCGAGGAGTTCGGCGTCGCCCAGCCACTCGGACAGCACCTCGTGGGCGGCGCGCCGCCAGCCGTCCTGGACCCCCGCGAAGACGGCCACGCCGGTCGGCCTGCCGTCGCGGACGCCGAGCAGCACCGCGACCCGGCGCTCGGGGATGCCGCGCTGGTGCAGCAGCGTCTCCAGGCTCTCGGCGAACACCATCTTGCCGTTGACCTTCAGGCCGTCACCGAGCCGGCCGATCACGAACAGCTGCCCGTCGCGCAGGAATCCCGCGTCGCCGGTCCGCAGCCGGTCGCCGATGCTGGTGCCGGACGCGGTGCCGGCGTCACCGACGTAGCCCTCGGCGATGGACACGCCGCTGACCACGATCTCGCCGACCTGCCCGTCCGGCAGGGCGTCCCCGTCCTCGGAGACGATGGTGACCGTACGGTCCTCGAGCGGCCGGCCGCAGCCCACGACCACCGTGCCGGCGAGGGAGCCGGCGTCGCCCTCGTCCGGCTCGCGCGTCGACCAGCCCTCGCCGGGCGCCAGTCCGGTCACGGCGAGGGTCGCCTCCGCGCTGCCGTAGGCGGGCAGCAGGGCGCCGCGGTCGAGGCCGTGCGGGCCGAGCAGGGCGTGGACGTCGTCCAGCACCTTCGGGTCGATGCGTTCGGCGCCGATGATGACGCAGCGCAGCGAGTCGAACCGCAGGCCCTCCAGGTCGGCCGGGCGGACGCGGCGCAGGATGTAGGAGAGGCCGAAGTTGGGCATGGCCGTCATGGCGATGCGCTGCTCGCTGATGCGCCGCAGATAGCGCTGCGGCGAGCGGATGAAGTCGTCCGGCTGGAGCATGTGCCCGTCGAAGCCGGTGACGACGACGTTGAGCAGGAAGCCGACCAGGCCCATGTCGTGGTGGACCGGCAGCCAGCTGATCGCCGGGAGCTCCGGGGCGCAGCCCAGCCAGCGGCGCATCCCCGTGAGGTTGGTGCGCAGGGCCTCGGCGGAGATCCGGACGCCCCGGGAGAAGCCGCTGGAGCCCGAGGTGAACTGCACCAGCGCGGTCTCCGGCAGGGGCAGCGGGCCCTCCAACGGCTCCGCACCGGCGACGAGTTCGTCGAAGACCACCGGTTCCGGCAGGTCGGTCACGGCGGCGACCTTGCGGACGCGTTCCTGCGACTCCTCGTCGCACACGGCGATCCGGGGCCGCACGGTGCCGAGGAGGTGCGCGGCGTGCCGCTCGTACTCGTCGGCCCGCTGGAAGGCGAACGGCGGGGCGATGGTGCAGGGCGTGGCGCCCGCGGCCAGTGCTCCGAAGAAGGTCGCGACGAAGCCGGGACCGGAGCGCTGCACCAGCGCCACCACGTCACCGTCCCCGACCCCCCGCGCCCGCAGGGCCGCGGCGGTGCGCAGCACCAGGTCCCGCAGGTCCCGGTAGGACCAGAAGTCCCAGCCGTCGCCGCGGTTGGCGTAGTACAGGCCGCGCTCGGCGGACGCGTCGTCCAGCCAGTCGAGCAGGCCTCGGTCCCCGATTCCCAACTGCTCGTCCTCTCCGGGATGTCGTGCTGACACGGGATGCCCGGGGCTCGGCGGACCGCCCGAGGGCGGGCGTCGCGCCCGGCGACCGCCAGCCTCACCGCCGCCGCGTGGCGGTGCCAGGCAGGGGCCCGGTAACTCGTGCGGGCGGGGCGGCAGTTACACCAGCAACAGCGATTGCCGGTCGGTTGCCTGGTGACCGGCGAACGGCCCGTGCAGCATCGAGCAGGATGCCGGCCCACCTGCGCGGCGACGAGAAGGGTGCTCGCGCGGTGGCGCCGTACCGTCCACCGGCATCCTCCGGAAGGCCCGGACGACCGCGGGCGGCGCCCGGCGGTTCCCGGAAGTCCACGAGAGCGGTTACGAACCAGATGACACCACGCGACGGCGACCTGCCCGCCGACCCCGGCCTGCTGCCGCTCACCGCGGCCCAGCTGGGGGTCTTCCACGCCCAGGGCCTGGACCCCGGCAATCCGGCCTACAACACCGTGGCCGTCATGGAGGTCCGCGGCCCGTTGGAGGGCGACCTGCTGCGCCGCGCGGTCCGCCGGTCGGAGGCGGAGAGCGGCACCTTCGACGTGGAGTTCGTCGAGCGTCCGGACGGCGTGTTCCAGCGCCCGGTGGCACCGGGCTGCTCCACCTGGCGCCAGCTCGACCTCACCGGCGAGCCGGACCCGTTCGCCGTGGCGCGGGCGCTGGTGGACGGCGACCGGTCCACCGCGCTGGACCTGACGAAGGACGCCCTGTCCGCCCATGTGCTGATGCGGGTGGGGCCCGACCACCACCTGTGGTACCAGCGCAGCCACCACGTGCTGTCCGACGCGTTCGGGTCGGTGCTGCACTCGCGCCGCATCGCCACGCACTACGAGGCGCTGGCCACCGGCACGGAACCGGCCGGCGAGCCGCTGGACACGCTGCGGGCGCTGCTCTCGGAGGAGGCGGACTACCGCGCCTCGCAGGAGTACGCGGACGACCGGCGGTACTGGAACGACACGTTCGCCGACCGTCCCGAGACCGCGAGCCTCGCCCCCGGCGTGCCCACGGGTGCCGCGCCGCGCGCCCTGTCCGCCTCGGCCGAGCTGTCCCCGGCCGAGCTGGCGGAGCTGCACACGGCCGGCCGGGCGGCCCGCGCGCCGTGGACGGTGGCGCTGCTGTCGGCGGTCGCCGCCTACCTCCACGGCATGACGGGGGCCGAGGACCTCACCATCGGGGTGCCGGTCACCGCCCGGCTGGGCCGGAGGTCGCGCAACGCGCCCGGCATGCTGTCGAACACGCTGCCGCTGCGGCTGTCCGTCCGTCCGGACCAGGGGCGCACCGCCCTGGTCCGGCAGGTCGGCCGCCGGCTCGGCGAGCTGCTGACGCACCAGCGCTACCCCTACGACGAGCTGCGGCGCGACCTGAGACTGCTGGGCAGCGGCGAGCAGTTGTACGGGGTGCTCGTCAACATCATGCCCGCCGGCTCGGAGACGGCCTTCAGGGGCCGCGAGGCGACGCTGACGACGCTGTCCGGCGGGCCGGTCACCGACCTGAACATCACCTGCCATCCGCATCCGGACGGCACCGGCGCCCGGGTGTCCTTCGAGGCCAATCCCGATCGCTACTCCCCTGCCGAACTGGAGGAGCACCGGCTCCGGTTCACCGCGTTCCTGTCCCGGTTCCTGGCCGCCCCGGAGCACCTCCCGCTGGCGCGGACCGAGGTCCTGACGGAGGCCGAGCGGGCGACGGTGCTCACCGCGGGGGAAGGCCCCGGGGGCGTGCCGCCGCGCACCTTCCCGGAGCTGTTCGAGGAGCGGGTCCGCCGCGCCCCGGACGCCCTCGCGGTCCTCTCCCCCGCCGGCTCCCTGGACTACGCCGGCCTCAACGCCCGCGCCAACCGGCTGGCGCGGGCGCTGGTGGCCCGCGGTGCCGGGCCCGAGGGCCTGGTGGCGGTGGCCGTGCCGCGCGGCGCCGCGGCCCTGACCGCGGTGGTGGCGGTGCTGAAGTCGGGCGCGGCCTATCTGCCGGTCGACCTCGGCTATCCGCGGGCCCGCCTGACCGCGATGCTCGACGACACCCGGCCGCTGCTGGTGCTGACCACCCGCGAGGCGGACGACCCGACGCTCGCGCCCGGGGTGCCCCGGCTGTACGTGGACGACGGGGCCGTCACCGGCCCGCCGGACGCGGACCCGGCCGACGCGGACCCGGCGGACACGGACCTGACCGACGCGGACCTGACCGAGGCGGACCTGACCGACGCGGACCGCCGTGCGCCGCTGGCCCCCGGGCATCCGGCGTACGTCATCTACACCTCGGGCTCGACCGGCCGGCCCAAGGGCGTCGTCGTCACGCACACCGGCCTGGGCGCGCTGGTCCGGGGCCAGCGGGACCGGCTGCGCCTGCGGCCGGGCGGCCGGGTGCTGCAGTTCGCCTCGCCGAGCTTCGACGCCTCGGTGTGGGAGCTGACGACGGCCCTGCTCACCGGGGCCGCGGCCGTGGTCGCACCGGACGAACGGCTCGTGCCCGGGCCGCCGCTGGCCGGCCTGGTGGCCGAGCTGGGCGTGACCTGTCTGCTGCTGGCACCGTCGGTGCTGGCGGCACTCCCGGAGGACGCGCTGCCCGAAGGCACCGACCTGGTGGTGGGCGCCGAGGCGTGCTCCCCGGAGCTGGTGGCCCGCTGGTCGCCGGGCCGGCACATGGTCAACGCCTACGGCCCCACCGAGTCGACGGTCATCGCCACCCAGACGGGCCCGCTCTCCGGCCGGACCGTGCCGCCGATGGGCCGCCCGGTGCCCGGCACACGGGTACGGCTCCTGGACGCCGCGCTGCGCCCGGTGCCGCCCGGGGTTCCCGGCGAGGTGTACCTGAGCGGTGACGGCCTCGCCCGGGGCTACCTCGCCCGGCCGGGCACGACGGCCGAGCGTTTCGTCGCCGACCCCTACGGGCCGCCCGGCACCCGCATGTACCGCACCGGCGACCTGGCCCGCTGGGCGGCCGACGGCGGCCTGGTCTACCTGGGCCGTGCGGACAGCCAGGTGAAGGTGCGCGGCTTCCGCATCGAGCCCGGCGAGGTGGAGGGCGTCCTCACCGGGGCGCCGGGCGTCGGCGGGGCCGTGGTCGTCGTCCGCGAGTCCGGGACCGGGGTGCGGCAGCTGGTGGCGTACGTGGTGCCGGCGGCCGGTGCGGCGACGCGGCCGGACGCGGTGGCCGTGCGCGCCCACGCCGGGGAGCGGCTGCCCGCGTACATGGTCCCGGCGGCGGTGACGGTGCTGGACGCCTTCCCGCGCACGCCCGGCGGCAAGGTCGACGTCAAGGCGCTGCCCGAGCCGCGGTTCGAGGCGGCGGGCGCCTACCGGGCGCCGTCCACGGAGCGGGAGCGGATCCTGCACGACGTGTTCGCCGAGGTGCTGGGCCGGGAGCGGATCGGCGCCGACGACAGCTTCTTCGACCTCGGCGGCGACTCCGTCACCGCCACCCGTCTGGCGGCCCGGGCCCACCAAACGGGTCTGAGCCTCACCGCCCGGGACATCTTCGGTCACAAGACCATCGCGCGGCTCGCCGAGGTGGCCCGGGACACCGGTCCCGGGGCCGCGGCACCGCGCGCCGAGAGCCTGGTGCGGCTCGACGCGGACGAACTCGACGAGCTCGAAGCCCAGTGGGGGACACTGTGAAGCAGACTTCTCTGGAAGCGGTGCTGCCGCTGACCCCGTTGCAGCAGGGCATGCTCTTCCACGCCCTGTTCGACGAGGGCGACGGCTCGGCGCCCGCCGTCGACTTCTACACCGTGCAGACGCCCCTGGAGCTGACCGGCGCGCTCGACACCGCGGCGCTGCGCCGCTCCACCGCCGCCGTGACCGCCCGGCACGCGAGTCTGCGGGCGGGGTTCCTGCGGCGCCGCTCGGGTGAGGCCGTGCAGGCCGTCGCGCGGGCCGCGGAACCCGGCTGGGAGGAGGTCGACTTCTCCGGCTTCGGCGCGGACGAGCAGCGGCTGCGGCTGACCCGGCTGCTCGCCGACGACCGGGCGCGGCGCTTCGACATGGCCCGGCCGCCGCTGCTGCGCTTCACCCTCGTCCGGCTCTCCGCCGAGCGCCACGTCCTGCTGCTGACGCACCATCACATCCTGCTGGACGGGTGGTCGCTGCCGCTGCTGCTGGCCGACCTGTTCCGGATCTACCGGGACGGCGGCTCGGCCGACGCGCTGGAGCCCGCGGTGCCGTTCGGGGACTACCTCGGCTGGCTCGCGGCACAGGACCGCGAGGAGGCCGAGGGGGCGTGGCGGTCGGCGCTGGCCGGACTGGAGGGGCCGACGCTGGTCGCGGGCCCGTCCGGGCACGGCGGGCAGGCCCTGGCCCAGCGGCGTGCCGTCGCGGAGCTGTCCCCGGCGGACACGGCGCGGCTGACGGAGACGGCCCGCTCGCGCGGACTCACCCTGAACACCGTCGTGCAGGGCGCCTGGGCGCTGCTGCTGTCGGTGCTGACGGGCAGCCGGGACGTGGTCCACGGCAGTACGGTCGCCGGCCGCCCGCACGAACTGCCGGGCAGCGAGCGGATGGTGGGCCTGACGATGAACACGGTGCCCGCCCGGGTGCGGATCGACCCGGCCGAGCCGGTGGCCGCGCTGCTCGCCCGTCTCCAGGACGAGCAGTCGGCGCTGACCCGGCACGAGTACCTGGGCCTGGCCGACATCCACCGCGCCGCGGGCGTGACGGAGCTGTTCGACACCACCGTGGCCTTCGAGAACGTCCCCGTCGACAGCGCCGTCCACGGCGCCGAGGTGCCCGGTCTTGGGGTGACGCTGCTGCGCGACGTCGTCGACGACGCCTTCGAGGGCACCCATTACCCGCTGAGCCTCGCCGTGCACCCCGGCGAGGGGCTGCGGCTGGAGCTCAACCACCGCGAGGACGTGTACACCGCGGACGCCGCGTCCGGGCTGCTGGGCCGGCTGTGCGGGCTGCTGCGCGACATCGCCGAGGAGCCCGACGTCCCCGCGGGGCGGCTGCCGCTGTGCTTCCCGGCCGAGCGCGAGGAGCTCCGGCGCACGTGCTCCGGGCGGACCGTGTCCCTCCCGGAGCGGACGCTGCCCGAGGTGTTCGAGGAGCAGGTCAGGGCCACCGCGGACGCGGTGGCCGTCGGTGACGGCGCCACCAGCCTGACCTTCGCCGCGCTCAACGCCGAGGCCAACCGGCTGGCGCGGCTGCTGGTCGCCGAGGGGGCGGGCCCCGGCCTGCTGGTCGGCGTGGCGCTGCCGCGCACCGTGGACGCGGTGGTGGCGATCCTGGCGGTGCTGAAGTCGGGTGCCGGCTACCTGCCGATCGACACCGGTCACCCGGCCGAGCGGATCGCGGCGATCTGCGCGGAGGCTCGGCCGGTGCTGGTGCTGACCGACGCGGCGACCGCGCCGCCGGTGCCCGGGCGGACGCTGGACCTCGCCGGGGCCGTGCTGCCCGAGGACGCCTCGGACCTCACGGACGCCGACCGTCCGCGGCCGCTGCGGCCGGGGCACCTGGCGTACGTGATCCACACCTCGGGCTCGACCGGCCGGCCCAAGGGGGTCGCGGTCGAGCACCGCAACCTGGTCAACATGTTCCACAGCCACCGGGCGAACTTCTTCGAACCGGAGCGGGAGCGTGCCGGGGGCCGGACGCTGCGCGCGGCGCTGACCAACTCCCTCGGCTTCGACGCCTCCTGGAGCCAGCTGCTGTGGATGGTCGGCGGGCACGAGCTGCTGCTGGTCGACGACGACGTGCGCAAGGATGCCGTCGCCCTGGCCGGCCTCGCGGCCCGTGCGGCCGTCGACGTCGTGGACACCACGCCGTCGGTGGCCCGCCAGCTGCTCGCGGCCGGCATGTTCGAGGCGTCCGGGCAGGGGCACCGAGTCCGCGTCCTGGCCCTCGGCGGCGAGGAGGTGGGCGCCGACCTGTGGGAGACGCTGCACAGGGTGCCGGACCTGTCGGTGTACAACCTGTACGGCCCGGCCGAGTGCACCGTGGACGCCATGCTGTGGCACGGCGGCGCCGCGGCCGGCCCGGCCATCGGCACCCCGGCCGACAACACCCGCGTCTACGTCCTGGACGCCTTCCTGCGTCCGGTCCCGGACGGGGTCGTCGGCGAGCTGTACATCGCCGGCGGCGGGGTGGCCCGCGGCTATCTGGGCCGCCCGGCGGCGACGGCCGAGCGCTTCGTCGCCGACGTCTTCGGCAAGCCGGGCGCGCGCATGTACCGCACCGGTGACCTGGGGCTGCGCCGGCCGGACGGGGTGGTGGAGTACCGCGGCCGGTCCGACTTCCAGGTGAAGATCCGCGGGCACCGCGTCGAGCTCGGCGAGATCGAGGCCGCCCTCGCCGCCGACGCGTCGGTGGACCGGGCGGTGGCGGCGGTCTCCGAGGACGCGGCCGGTGTGCGGCGGATCGTGGGCTACGTGCGCCCCGCGGCCGGTGCCGAGGTGCGTCCCGGCGTGCTGCGCGCCGCCGTCGCCGAGCGGCTGCCCGCGTACATGGTCCCGGCGCTGGTCATGACCGTCGAGGCCTTCCCGCTCACGCCCAACGGCAAGGTGGACCGGCGGGCGCTGCCCGAGCCCCGGTTCGAGGCGGCGGGCGCCTACCGGGCGCCGTCCACGGAGCGGGAGCGGATCCTGCACGACGTGTTCGCCGAGGTGCTGGGCCGGGAGCGGATCGGCGCCGACGACAGCTTCTTCGACCTCGGCGGCGACTCCATCACCGCCATGCAGCTCGCCGCCCGCGCGCACCGGGCCGGGCTCGCGGTCAACGCCCGGGACGTGTTCGTCCACAGGACCGTGGCCGCCCTCGCCGAGGCGGCCGGGGACGCCGGTCCCGAGCCGGACGCGCCGGCCGTTCCGGCCGGGCCGCCGATCACCCTGACCGAGGCCGAGCTGGCGGAACTGGACGCGCCGGGGCGCCCCTACACCGAGGCGCTGCCGCCGACACCGCTGCAGCAGGGCATGCACTTCCACGCAATGCTGGCCGCGGACGGGGTCGACGTCTACACCGCACAGGCGCCCGTACGGCTCACCGGCACCCTGTCCCCGGCGGTGCTGCGCACGGCCTGCGACGCGGTCCTGGCCCGGCACACCGCGCTGCGGGTCTCCTTCCGGCTGCTCGGCTCCGGCCGCCTGGTGCAGCTGGTGCACGAGGACGTCCGCACGCCCTGGCGCGAGATCGACCTGGGCGGCATGGACGAGGAGAAGCGGCGGACCCGGGTCGCGGAGCTGCTGGCCGACGAGCGGACGCTCCGCTTCGACCTGGACGAGCCTCCGCTGCTGCGGGTCACGCTGGTCCGCTTCGCGGACGACGACCACCTGCTGGTGGTGTCGCACCACCACGCGCTGCTCGACGGCTGGTCCCTGCCGCTGTTCTTCCGCGACCTGTTCGCCGCCTACGCCCGCGGCGGAACCCACCCGGCGCCGGCCCCGGCGCAGTTCACCGACTTCGTGCGCTGGCTCGGCGCGCAGGACGGCGACGCGGCGGTCCGGGCCTGGAGCGAGGCGCTGGCCGGGTTCGACGAGCCCACCCTGGTGTCCCCGGACGCGGAGGCAGCCACGGCCGGCGTGCCGCACCTGGTGACGCACACCGTCGACGCGGAACGGACCGCCGAGCTCGTCGCCGGTGCCCGCGGCGCGGGGCTGACCCTCAACACTCTGGTGCAGGGTGCCTGGGCGGCCGTCCTGGGCCGGCTGCTGGGCCGCGACGACGTCGTGTTCGGTGCCACCACCGCCGCCCGCCCGGCGGAACTGCCCGGCTCCGAGGACATCGTGGGCCTGCTGATGAACACCGTCCCGGTGCGCGTGCGCCTCGACCCGGCCCGGCCGGTCGGCGCGTTGCTGACGGCCCTCCAGGAGCAGCAGGCCGGGCTGCGGCCGTACCAGCACCTCGGGCTGACCGAGGTGCAGCGGTCCCTCGGGGCGGGTGAACTCTTCGACACCGTGCTGGACTTCGCGAGCGCGCCGTTCGACGGCGAGGCCGTCCAGCAGCAGGTGCCGGGGCTGCGCATGACGGTGGACGAGGAGCCCGTGCCGGGCGCCTCGCACTACCCGCTGAACCTGGTGGTGGTGCCCGGCGAGCGGCTGAGCCTCGAACTCAGCTACCGCGCCGACCTGTTCACCGCGGAGGAGGGTGCCGCCCTGCTCACCCGGGTCCGGGCGGCCCTGGACGGCTTCCTGGCCGACCCGTCGGCGCCCCTGGGCCGGCTGGACCTGCTGACGGCCGGGGAGCGGACCGCGCTGCTCGCCGCCGCCGAGGGCCCCGCCCACCCGGGGCCGGACACCTTCCCGGCGCTGTTCGAGGAGCGGGTGCGGGAGCGGCCCGGCGCCGTCGCCGTGATCGACGGGGAGCACAGCCTGTCGTACGGCGAGCTGAACGAGCGGGCCAACCGGCTGGCGCGGGAGCTGGCGGCCGAGGGCATCGGCCCGGAGGACGTCGTGGGCGTGGCGCTGCCGAGGTCGGCGGAGTCGGTGACCGCGGTCCTGGCCGTGCTCAAGGCGGGCGCCGCCTACCTGCCGCTGGACCCCGGCTATCCGCCGGAGAGGCTGCGGCACATCGTCGGCGACGCCCGGCCCGCCCTGGTGCTGACCGCGCCGGGCACGGCGGACCTGCCGGCCGCGGTGGGCGCGGTGCGCACGCGCTGCCTCGCCACGACGCCGGTGGACGGCGCCCTGAGCGGCACCGACCTGACGGATGCCGACCGGGTGGCGCCGCTCAGGCCCGCGCACACCGCGTACGTGATCTACACCTCCGGGTCGACCGGCCGTCCCAAGGGCGTGCAGGTGCCGCACCTCGGGATCGCGGCCCTGGTCGCCCAGCAGCGCGCCGGTCTGGGCCTGCGCGCGGACGAGCGGGTGCTGCTGTTCGCCTCGCCGAGCTTCGACGCCTCGGTGTGGGAGCTGGCGACGGCCCTGCTGACCGGGGCGTGCGCGGTCACCGCGCCGGCCGACGAGCTGCTGCCCGGCCCGGCGCTGGCGGCCACGGTGGCCCGGCACGGCGTGACGGCACTGCTGCTGCCGCCGTCCTCCCTCGCCGTGCTCCCCGAGGACGCGCTGCCGCCGGGCACGACCCTGGTGGTCGGGGCCGAGGCCTGCCCGCCCGACCTGGTGGAACGCTGGTCGTCCGGGCGCCGGATGGTCAACGCCTACGGCCCCACCGAGGCGACCGTCATGGCGACGATGAGCCGCCCGCTGAGCGGCCGGGTCCGCCCGCCGCTGGGCGAGCCCGTCGCCGGCGCCCGCGTGTACCTGCTGGACGGCGCGCTGCAGCCGGTGCCGGCGGGCGTGCCCGGTGAGCTGTACGTGGCCGGCGAGGGCCTGGCGCGCGGCTACCTGGGCCGCCCCGGGCCGACCGCCGGGCGTTTCGTCGCCGACCCGTTCGGCCCGCCCGGGACGCGCATGTACCGCACCGGCGACCTCGCCCGCCGGGGTGCCGACGGCACCCTGGAGTTCCTCGGCCGGGTCGACCACCAGGTCAAGGTGCGCGGTTTCCGCATCGAGCCGGGCGAGATCGAGGCCGTGCTCGCCGAGGACCCCGCGGTCGCGCAGGCCGTGGTCGTCGTCCGCGAGGACCGGCCCGGCCACCGGCAGCTGGTGGCGTACGCCGCCCCGGCCGCCGGTGCCGAGCCCGACCCGGTCCTGCTGCGCGGGCGGGCCGCCGAGGCGCTGCCCGAGCACATGGTGCCCGCGGCGGTCGTCGTCCTGGACCGGCTGCCGAGGACCGCGAGCGGCAAGCTCGACCCGAACGCGCTGCCCGCGCCGGAGTTCTCCGCCGGGGCGGGGGGACGGGCGCCGGGCACCCCGCGCGAGGAGTTGCTGTGCTCCCTGTTCGCCGAGGCCCTCGGCGTGGAGCGGGTCGGGGTCGACGACAGCTTCTTCGACCTCGGCGGCGACTCCATCGTCTCGATCAAGCTGGTCACCCTGGCGCGCGAGGCGGGCCTGGACGTCGCTCCGCGGGACGTGTTCGCCCACAAGACCGTGGCCGCGATCGCCGCGGCGGTCGGGGAACTCGCCCCGCCGCCGGCCGACGCCGCGGCCGATGCCGAGGAGCCGCTGATCACGCTGGACCAGGCGGAGCTGGACCGCTTCGCGCAGGACTGGCAGTAGGGCGCACCGCGCCCGCCCCTCTCGGCACCACCCGACGGCACCACCGCACGACCACTGGACCACGACACGGCCGGGACCCTGCTCGGCCGGTCCGGTGCGCTCCACCACGCGATCCGGCCGCGCCGCGGCGCGGACCGCACAGGACCGAACGACGGACGACCCGAGCGGTCACGAACCCGGTGAGGACACCGACATGACAATCACGAACCCGGCCGTCGACACGTTCCTCCGGGACGACGCCCGGATCCCGGACGGCCCGGACGCCCCGGCGGAGTACGTCCTGGACGCCGACGAGGTCGCCGAGCTGCGCGCCGCCGCCGAGAAGCTCGGCGAGGTGTACGGCGCGCCGTCCCTGCCGGAGTTCTACGACCGCGCGCTCACCGCCGAGGAGCTGCTGCCGGCGGGGCTGCGCACGTTCCTGCTGTCGTACCGGCGCAGCGAGCGCAACGCCGCCTGCCTGGTGCACGGCTTCCCGGTGGACGGCGGCGCGCTCGGCCCCACGCCCGGCCACTGGCGCGAGGCGATCCACGGGGGCACGGCCCGCGACCAGGAGGTGTGGCTGGCGCTGTGCGGACTGGTGCTCGGCGACCCCTTCGGCTGGGTGACCCTCCAGGAAGGGCGGATCATCCAGAACATCCTGCCGATCCGCGGTGACGAGGACCGGCAGAGCGGGCACGGCAGCGAGACGCTGCTGGAGTTCCACACCGAGGACGGCTTCCACCCCAACCGCTGCGACTACCTGCTGCTGATGGGGCTGCGCAACCCCGACGCGGTGCCGACCATCGTCGCCTCCGTGCGCGACGTCCGGCTCGGCGACGCCGACCGGGCGGTGCTCGCCGAGGAGCGCTTCCTCATCCGCCCGGACACCGAGCACGTGCGGCAGCTCGAGACGTACGCGCCCGGCCACCCGGCGCTCCCCCGGCTGCGCACGATGGCCTCGGACCCGGTGCCGACGGCCGTGCTGTCCGGCGACCGGCTGAGCCCCTACCTGCGCATCGACCGCCCGTTCATGGACACCCTGCCCGGCGACACGGAGGCCGAGGCCGCGCTGGACCGGCTGATGGCCGAGCTGAACCGCGTCCAGCAGGACGTCGCGGTCGCCCCGGGCTCGCTGCTGATCGTCGACAACTACCGCGCGGTGCACGGCCGCAGGCCGTTCACCGCCCGCTACGACGGCAACGACCGCTGGCTGAAGAAGCTCACCGTCAGCCGCAACCTGCGCCGCAACCTGAGCGGTTACGCCCTCGACCACCCGCGCGTCATCGTCTGACCGGCCGCATCCCACGTACACGAAAGGCAGCATCGTCATGCGCACCGTCATCGTGTCCGGCGCCTCCAGCGGCATCGGGCAGGCCACCGCCGAACGCTTCGCCCGGGCCGGCGACCACGTCGTCAACCTGGACGTGCAGCCCCCTACGGGCGGACGCCCGGACGGGCCCCGGGAGGGCGGCGGCGAGGTCCACTGGGTCAAGGGGGACGTCGCCGACTGGGACGCCGTCCGGGACGCCGTCGACCGGGTGGCCGCCGAGCGGGGCCGGCTGGACGTCGTCGTCGCCAACGCCGGCATCAGCGTCCGGCACGGCATCCTGGAGATCACCGAGGCCGACGCCCGGCGGACCCTCGACGTCAACCTCATGGGCGTCCTCGCGCTGTGGCGGCACGCCGTGCCGCACATGCTGCGCCGGGGCGAGGGGGTGCTGCTGGCGACGGCGTCCGTCAACGGCTCCCGCGGCTACCCGCTGTACGCCGACTACAACGCCAGCAAGGCCGGCGTGGCGTCGCTGTGCCAGACCTTCGCCGTCGAGCTGGCCCCGCTGATCCGCACGGCCTGCGTCGCGCCGGGCGCGGTGCTCACGCCGATGCAGCGCGCCGAGTACACCGACGCCATGCTCGACGAGGTGAACGCCCGTATCCCGGCCCGGCGGCACGCCCTGCCCGAGGAGATCGCGGAGTTCTTCCACTTCCTCGCGTCGCCCGGGGCGGCCTTCGCGTCGGGCCAGCAGTTCACGGTGGACGGGGCGGAGACCGCCGGGGCGACGACGGCGTTCTTCCCCGGACCGACCGAGCCCCTGTCCTGACCCGGCGCCGCCGGGAAGCCGTCCGACCGAGCCCGAGGGACCCAGGAAGATGACCATGAAGACCCGTCCCGTGCCCGACGTGGTGGCGCTCGACGAGGTGGACCTCGCCGACCCGCTGCTGCACGCCCGCCACGACCTGGGCCCGCTGTGGCGCCGGCTGCGCGCCGAGGACCCGGTGCACTGGCAGCCGGAGGGCAGGCACGGCCCGGGCTTCTGGGTGGTGAGCGGTCACGCGGACGCCGCCGCCGTGCTGGGCGACAGCGGGACGTTCACGTCCGAGCGGGGCAACGTGCTGGACACGCTGCTGGCGGGCGGCGACTCGGCGGCCGGGAAGATGCTCGCGGTCACCGACGGCCGCCCGCACCAGGCGCTGCGCAGCGCGCTGCTCAAGCCGTTCTCCCCGCGGTCGCTCCAGGTGGTGGTGGACAGCGTGCGGCGCGGCACCCGCCGGCTGGTCGCGGAGGCGGTCGAGCGGGGCACGGCGGACTTCGCCGCCGACGTCGCCGCGCACATCCCGCTGGCCGCGATCTGCGACCTGCTGGGCGTGCCGGCCGCCGACCGGGGGCACATCATCTCCCTGACGTCCTCGGCGCTGTCGTCGGCGGACGGCGTGCCCGACCTGGAGGCCACCTGGTCCTCGCGCAACGGCCTGCTGCTGTACTTCTCGGAGCTGGCCGCCGAGCGGCGCCGGAAGCCCTACGACGACGTGGTCGGCCTGCTGGTGAACCGCGAGATCGACGGGCGCCCGCTGACGCACGAGGAGATCGTCTTCAACTGCTACAGCATCATCATGGGCGGTCACGAGACGACGCGCTTCGCCATGGTGGGCGGGCTGCACGCCCTGATGGAGCGGCCGGACCAGTGGCGGGCGCTGAAGTCCGGCGCCGTGGACACGTCGTCGGCCGTGGAGGAGGTGCTGCGCTGGACCACCCCGGCCCTGCACAGCGGCCGTACCGCCGCGCAGGACGTGCTGCTGGGCGACCGGTTCGTCGAGGAGGGCGACATCGTCACCGTCTGGATGGCCTCGGCCAACCGGGACGAGCGGGTCTTCGACCGGCCGGACGACTTCGACCTGTCCCGGTCCCCCAACAAGCACCTGTCCTTCGCGTACGGGCCGCACTTCTGCCTGGGCGCGTTCCTGGCCCGCGCCGAACTGTCGGCCCTGCTGGAGAGCCTGCGGGACCTGGTGGCCGAGGCGGAGCCCGCCGGGGAGCCGGAGTACGTCTACTCCAACTTCCTCAGCGGTCTGTCAGCCCTGCCGGTCACCCTCCGTCCCGAGACCGTGTAGGCCGAGGCGGCGCAGTTCCCCGGTCACGGCCGTCAGCGTCGCCTCCGGATGCGTCCGCGGGTAGGAGTGCCCGCCGGGCACCAGGCGCATCCGGGGCGGCGGTGTGCCGTATCCGGCCCACGGTTCGACCGCGGCGGGGGCGGCGACGTCGTCGTCCTCGCCGGCCAGCACGGCGAGCGGGCTGCGCACCGGGGCCGGTACGGGCAGGAGGTAGCGTTCGGCGATCTCCAGGTCGGCCCGCACCGCACGCAGCAGGTCGCTCAGGAACTCGGGGTGCTCCAGCAGTTCCCCGGGCAGGCCGCCGTGCCGGTGCAGCCAGGCGGCCAGCGTCCGGTCGTCGCTCGCGGTGAGGCGTTCCCGGCCGAGCGGTACGTGCGGGGCCCGGTGGGCCGACACCACCAGCGCGGCGGGGGCCGGCAGGTCGTCCCGGCGCTCGAGGCGCCGCGTCAGTTCGTAGGCGACGACGGCGCCGAAGCTGTGCCCGAACAGCACGTACGGCAGGTCGAGTTCGCCGCTCAGCGCCTCGAGGAGACTGTCGACCAGCGGCTCCAGGGCGGACGGCACCGGTTCGCCGAAGCGGGAGCCGCGGCCCGGCAGTTCCACCGGGGCGAGTTCCACGCCCCGGGGCAGACCGGGACGCCAGACGTTGAAGGAGGACGCGCTGCCTCCGGCGGGCGGCAGGCAGAACAGCCGGAGGCGGGGCCGCCCGGCGGCGTACCGTCCGACGATCCACGGCTGGGCCGGCGCCACGGGGTCAAGAGTGCTCATGCGGACCAGCCTTACCGTCGCCGCCGGGCCGCGGCCAGGCAGCACGGCGGCAGTTTGCGCGGTAGCAACACCTCGCGCGGCCGCGGGAGTTGCCGAGTGCTTGCCGGGGCCGTTACCTGGGGCGGGGTGCGGGCCCGCCCTAGCGTCGCCACCATGACTCACACCCCTGCCGCAAGCGCCACCGAAGCCGTGGCCCCCGTGGTGCTCGGGATGACCCGGCTGATCGCCCCGCGCAAGCTCCCCGAGGTCACCGTGGAGCACCGTCTCATCGGCGACCTGGGCTTCCACTCGCTGGTCCTCGCCGAACTCGGCTACAACCTGGAGGACCTGTACGGTCTGCGGTCGCTGACCCCCGAGGAGGCGATGAAGCTGGAGCGGGTCGGCGACGTCGTCGACTTCGTCGGGACCGAGGTGGCCGCGGGCCGTGCCACGCTGCCCACCGACGACGAGGTCGAGCTGCTCCTGGCCCGTTACGACATCGGCGGCCCCACGGCATGACCGGACAGGACGTGGACCGGCCCTCGCACGCGCTCGCCGCGGACCTGGACCGGGTCCTGGGCGATCCCGGCGCGGAGAGCGGCCCGTTCAGCTTCGCGGAGATCGTGGCGTACGAGGAGCGCGACGCGCTGCCGCCGGAGGCCGTGGACCTCCTGCGCTCCTGGGGCTTCGCCCGGTACCTGGTGCCGGAGGCGTTCGGCGGCGGGCTGCGCAATCTGGAGCAGCTGTTCCTGCTGACCCGGGTGCTGGCCCGGCGCAACCTCACCGTGTCGGTGATGTTCGGCTCGGCCCTGCTCGGCGTCAACCCGGTGTGGCTGTGGGGCGACGAGGAGCAGCGGGAGCGGGTCGCGCGCGGTCTGCTCGACAACGGCGACCTGGCGTGTTTCGCGGTGTCCGAGCCCGACCACGGCAGCGACCTGGGCACCAACGAGACGGTCGCGGTGCCGGACGGTGACGGCTACCTCCTCACGGGCGAGAAGTGGCCGGTGGGCAACGCCACCCGGGGCCGCTTCGTCACCGTCTACGCGAACGTCGAGGGCACCGGCTCCTCCCTGATGCTGCTCGACAAGACGCAGCTCGAGGAGGGCAGTTGGGGCAACCGGCCGTTCGTCCGCACCGTCGGGCTGCGGGGCCACGACCTGAGCGGCATCTCCTTCGACGGCACCCGGGTTCCGGGCGGCGGGCTGCTCGGCCGTCCGGGCGGCGGCCTGCCCGGCATCCTCCAGGTGCTCCAGATCACGCGGACGGCGATCGGCGCGTTGTCGGTGGGCACGATGGACTCCGTGCTGCGGATCGCGCTGCGGTACGCCCGCGAGCGGGTGCTGTACGGCCAGGAGATCTACCGGCTCCCCGTGATCCGCCGGCATCTGGTCCGCGCCCACCTGGACCTGCTGATCGCCGAGTGCACGGCGCTGCCGGTGACGCGCTCGCTGTCGGTGGCGCCGTCCCGGCTGAGCCTGTGGTCGTCGGTGGTGAAGTACCTGGTGCCGACCCTCGGCGAGGAGGTCGTGGCGGAGGCCGGACGGGTGCTGGGCGCGCGGAGCTATCTGCGCGAGGAGGTCGCCTCGGGCGTCTTCCAGAAGCTCCAGCGCGACCATGCGATCGCGAGCATCTTCGAGGGCACCACGCACGTCAACCTGCACGGCATCGCCTCGCAGCTGCACACGGTGGCGCAGGTCGCCGACCGCCCGGCGCGCGACGGGAACGCGGTGCTGCGGGACCTGTTCGACGACGCGCGGGAGGCTCCCGTCTGGCAGCCCTCGGGTCGCGCGCTGCGGCTGACCAACGCCACCGAGGACGAGATCACGCGGGGCTGGGAGCCGGCCGTGGCGCGGGCGCGGCTGATCGCCGGGCGTGAGCTGCCGCCGGCCGAGGCGGGCGCCCTGACCAAGGTCCTGGACCAGCTCTCCCTGCTGCGGGGCGGCTTCTACGCCCGGATCGCCGCGGGCTCCCTGGACGCGACCACGGCCGAGGCGCAGGACGCCGCCGCCGAGCACTGCCTGTACCACGCGGCGGCCTCCTGCCTGTACACCTGGCTGTACTCCTTCGAGGACGAGCGTTCCGCGCCGGCCGGTACCGCCTGGCTGGTGCTGGTGCTGCAGCGGCTGCTGTCCCGTCTGGGGCAGCCGACGGAGCCGGACGAGGCCCTGCTGGAGCCGGTGGAGAAGCTGATGCTCGCGTGCCTGGACGGCCCCGAGCACTTCTCGGTCCGGGCGATCCGGACGGCCTGCCGTCCGGCATGACCCTCAGCCGCCGGCCGGATCCGCGCCGGTCCCCCCCGGGCCCGGCGCGGCGGGTGTTCCCCGTCCGGGCGGCCGGGTCCGGCGGGGGGGCCGGGGGGGGGGGGCGCGCGCGCCCCCGGCGCC